>JADGRJ010000074.1 GCA_017881025.1 Rhizobacter sp.
ACGACGCGGCGCGCGCTGGTGCGCGCGCGGCAGATCGCCGGCGTGTGCATCCTGCTCGCCGTGGGCGCCGCGGTGGCGGCGGCGTTCGGCATCTACGGCATGCACCAGGCGCAGAAGACGCGCGCCTTCGCCGAGGCGGCGCGCGGCGAGTCGGAGCGCCTGATCGTCTACCTGCTCGACGACTTCTACCGCGAGCTCGAGCCCGTCGGCCGGCTCGAGATCGTCGGCGAGCTGGCCCGGCGCTCGCTCGCGTACTACGACGGGCTGCCCGCCGGGCTGCGCGGCGACGAGACGCGGCGCAACCAGGCGCTGGCGCAGGCGCGCTACGGCGCGGTGCTGCGCAACCAGGGCCGGGCCGAGGAGGCGCGCAAGGTCCTCGCCCCATCGATCGCGACACTCGACGCGCTGCGTGCGCAGGGCGACATGAGCGAGCCCACCACGATCGGCCTCGCGATGGCGCTCTCGGCGCAGGCGCGCCTCATGTCCGACGGCCAGCGCACCGAGGCGCTGGTGCCGGCGCGGCGCGCGATCGACGTGCTGAAGGAGGCCGCCGCGGCGCCGGACGCGAGCCCGGCGGTGCGGCGCGCGCAGGCGGCCGCCCTCACCCAGCTCGGCTTCCTGCAGCAGCGCACCGACCGCAACGCCGAAGCGCTGGTGACCCTGCGCGCCGCGGTCGAGGCCTACCGCGGCGTCGACGGCCTGCGCACCGACAACGATGCCGCGGCCAACTTCGTGATCACGTCGGCGTGGTTGATGGATGCGCTCTCGGCGGCCGGCCGTTCCGAAGACGCCCTGCGCGTCGGCGAAGAGGCGCGCAAGGTCGCGACCACGGTGCTCGATCGCCAACCGACGCACATGATCGCGCTGCGCGGGCGCGCCCTGGTGGCCTCGAACAACACCACCGCGTATGGCGGGCTGCTGCAGCAGGCACGCCGCCTCGAGTCGTCGGATGCGGCGGCCGCGGACTGGCAGACGCTGTCGCGCGTCGACCCCTCGAACGTGATCACGATCAGCAACCTCGGGGTCTCGCGCATCAACGGCGGCGGCGCGCTGTGGGACCTCGGGCGCCCGCGCGAGGCGGCGGAGAAGTTCTTGCAGAACGCCGAGCTGGAGGCCGCGGTCGCGGCGAAGGCGCCGATCGCGCAAGGCAACCTCGGCTTCCAGACGTTTCTCGCGGCCAGCGCCAACGCCGAAAGGGGCGAGCTCGCAACGGCAGAGAGGCAGTGGGCAGAGTCGGTGCGGGTCCTCGACGGATGGGTCCAGTCGTTCGCCGCGAACTCGTACGAGCGCCGCTTCTGGTCGCGGACCTCCCCTGTCATCCAGGTGGAATACGCCCTCGCCCGCGGCGACCTGGCGGGGGCACGCCACAGCGCCAAGGGCGCGCGCGAGGCGCTCCTGCAGGTCGATCCGGGTGCCGAACCGGGCCGACGCCAGAACTGGGCCTCCATGCTGCGCCGACTGCATGCGGGCATGGTGCGCGTCGAGGTCGAGGCCAACGATCTCGCCGCCGCCGAGCGACACGTGCAATGGCTCGCGGCGGCGCGGCGCGACCTGGAGGCGGTCAACCTCGAAACGCGGCGCGAGCAGGCGAACGACCAGGCGATGTCGGCCCTGGTCCTGGCGCGTCTCGGCCGCGTCGACGAGGCGCGCCCGATGGCCGCGAAGGCGCTGGCCTTCGAGCGCGAGCTGCACGCGCTCGGCACCGACGACCAGATGCACAAGGTCGACCTGGCGCTGGCGCTGGTCGCGTCGGCGTCGGCCGATCCGGCCGAGGCGAAGGCGCTGCTGGGCGAGGCCCGGTCGGTGCTCGACACCCTGCCCGCGGAGGCGCGCGCGCTGCGCATCGGCCGCTGGACCGAAGGGCTGATCAGCGAGGCGGGTCGCGGCGGGCGCTGATCGCGCCGGTTCCGTGAAAAGCCCGGATCGCGCGGCCGACCACCGGATCGCCGCGCCGGGAGGCACCGGCGCCCGCGCGAGCTACCACCTGTTGCGCAGCTCCCTGAGCTTGACGAACACCGTCCTGGGGTCGGGCTGCTCGGGCAGATCGGGGAATTCCTCGCGCAAGGCCGCGATGACGCTCGGGCTCGACAGGCGCAGGAAGGTGTTGATCCGCTTCTCCTCGTCCAGCGTCGTGACGCGCGCCGTCGCCGGGTCCTGCCCGCTCACCTCGGGAAGCAGCGCCTTCGCGGCGGCGTTGTCGGGCTCGCGCGCGAGAGTGAAGCGAAGGTTGTTCTCGATGTAGTCGTGGCCCGGGTAGACCAGCGTCCCGGCGGGCAGCTTCGCGAGCTGGTCGACGAAGGTCGCGTACAGGTCTTCCGGGTTGCCGCCGTTGTGGCAGTTGCCGGCGCCCGCGTTGAAGAGCGTGTCGCCCGAGAACAGCGCCGGCTGCTCGGTGTGCGAGCGCAGGCAGATGTGGCACATCGTGTGGCCGGGCGTGTCCATGCATTCGAGCTCGACGGTCTTGCCGACCTTGATCACGTCGCCCGCCTTGACGCCGCGGTCGACGCCGGCGATGCGCGACCCCGCCCGGTGGTGCGCGATCACCTTCGCACCGGTCGCCGCGACCACCGCCGCATTGCCGCCGGTATGGTCGTGGTGCTCGTGCGTGTTGAGGATCTGCGTGATCTGCCAGCCCTTGACCCGGGCCGCGTTCAGGCACTTCTCGTGGTCGAGCGGATCGATCGCGAGCGCCTCGCCGCTCTCGGGGCAGGCGATCAGGTAGTTGTAGTTGCGGTAGGCGTTGCCGGTCCAGATTCGCTCGACGATCATGGGATGCGCTCCAGGCCGCGGGACCGGCCTCGGGCGATGATGCCACCGGCCGGACGCGTCGGCCGGGACCCTGTGATACGTTCGCCTCCATGAGCCAGGCCTCCCGAACCGCCGACGAACCCGGCGCGCTGCGCCAGAGCGAACGGAACTTTCGTCTGCTCGTCGAGAGCGTCAAGGACTATGCGATCTTCATGCTCGATCCGACGGGCCACGTCCTGACGTGGAATGCCGGGGCGCAGCGCTTCAAGGGCTATGCGGCCGACGAGATCATCGGCCAGCATTTCTCGCGCTTCTATCCGCCCGACGCGTTGAAGGCGGGGCTCCCCGCGCACGAGCTCGAGGTCGCGGAGGCCACCGGGACCTTCGAAGACGAGGGCTGGCGCGTCCGCAAGGACGGCACGCTGTTCTGGGCGAACGTCGTCATCACGGTGCTGCGCGACAGCTCCGGAGAACTGGTGGGGTTCGCCAAGGTCACGCGCGATCTGACGCAGCGGCGCGACCACGAAGAGTCCCTGCGGCAGAGCGAGGAGCGCTTCCGGCTGCTGGTCGAGGGGGTCTCCGACTACGCGATCTTCATGCTCGACGTCAACGGCATTGTCGCCACGTGGAACGCCGGCGCCCAGCGGATCAAGGGCTACGACGCGAACGAGATCATCGGCCGGCATTTCTCGACGTTCTATCCGGCGGACGTCCGGCAGAGCGGATGGCCGGATCACGAGCTGCAGGTCGCCACCGAGAAAGGCAGCTTCGTCGACGAGGGCTGGCGTGTCCGCAAGGACGGCACGACGTTTTGGGCCAGCGTCACCATCACCGCACTGCGCGACTCGCAGGGCCGGCTGCTCGGGTTCGCCAAGCTGACGCGCGACCTGACCGACCAGAAGCGCGCCGAGGCGCTCGAGATCGCCGACCAGCGGCGCGAAGAGATTCTCGAAGCCGAGCGAAACGCCCGGATCGAGGCCCAGCGCGCCATCCGCATCAAGGACGAGTTTCTCGCCACGCTCTCGCACGAATTGAGGACGCCGCTCAGCTCGATCCTGGGCTGGACGCAGATCCTCAAGCGCAAGGCCGATTCCCTGAATCCCGAGGATCTCGAACGCGGCCTCGACGTGATCGATCGCAACGCGCGCGCGCAGGTGCGGCTGATCGAAGACCTGCTCGACCTGAGCCGGATCATGGCCGGCAAGGTCCGGCTCGACCTGCAGCAGGCATCGATGCTCGACATTGTGCAGAGCGCGATCGAGTCGGCCGAGCCCGGCGCCAGGGCCAAGGACATCCGCCTCGGGGCCATCCTGGATCCGAATCCGCCGCCGGTGTCGGCCGACGGCGGCCGACTGCAGCAGGTCGTCTGGAACCTGCTCAGCAATGCGATCAAGTTCACGCCCAAGGGCGGCCAGATCCAGGTCGTGCTGCAGCGGGTGAATTCGAGCATCGAGCTGAGCGTCAGCGACACCGGCATCGGCATCCCGGAGAGCTTTCTTCCCCACGTGTTCGACCGGTTCTCGCAGAAGGACGCGTCGACGACGCGCAGCTTCGGCGGCCTCGGCCTGGGCCTCGCGATCTCGAAGCAGCTCGTCGAGCTGCACGGCGGCACGATACGAGCGAGCAGCAGGGGCGAGGGACTGGGCGCGACGTTCTTCGTGCAGCTGCCGCTCTCCATCATGCAACTGCAAGCCGACGCCCCGGCGCGAACCCACCCGACCCAGGAGGCAGCGCCCACGGAAGACCCGACCCTGCCCAGGCTTGCCGGCATCCGCATCCTCATCGTCGACGACGAGGCCGACGGGCGCGAGCTGCTGCGACGGGTGCTCGAGGATCAGTCGGCCACCGTCACCGCCCTGTCATCGGCCGAGGAGGCGCTCAACGAATTGAAGAAGGTCAGGCCGCATCTCATCGTCAGCGACGTCGGCATGCCCCTCATTGACGGCTACCAGTTCATGCGGACGCTGCGTGCCGGCGAAGCCAAGGGCGAGAGGGTCCCGGCGCTCGCCCTCACCGCGTTCGCCCGCGCGGAAGACCGCAAGCGCGCTCTCCTGGCCGGGTACCAGGCACACCTGGCGAAGCCGTTCGACGTGGCGGAGCTCGTGCTGGTCGCGGCCGATCTCGCCGGCCGGTGAGCCGGGTCGAATGCATCTCCTTCCTCGCGCCGACGAGTCGAAGTAGGTTTCGGCCTAAAGCGCGGCCTTCTTCAGATCTTGCGGAGGTACGCGAGCAACGCCGGGACCTCGCTCTGCGTGAAAGGTCGATCGATGACCGGCGGGGTGACGCCCGGCTTCGTCGTCAGCAGCGGCGCGGCGGGGTTCTGCACCTGGACCCGCTTGAAGAACTGGGTGTAGTGGTCGAGCATCTCCTCGAGCGTCGCCGCGGTGTTGTTGGAGAAATAGGGCGCCGTCCGGCTCAGCCCGCGCAGGCTCGGGATGTCCATGTGCTGGATGTCGCCGGGGCCGCCGGGCGCGGGATAACCGGTGAGCAGCAGGCGTCCGGGGTCCGAGGTCGTGATCCGGGTGACGCAGGGCGGCTGCGGCGCGGCACCGCCGCACGGCGTGCCGCTCGGCGCCACACCGCTGTTGGTGATCTCGTAGGTGCGCACGTTCTTCATCTGGCTGGCGCTGCAGGGCTTGAAGTCGAAGCGCGGCGGGCTGACGTTGTCGACCGGTCGCGGGCACGCCGTCGCCACGTCGTGGTAGCGCACGATTCCCGTCGGCGTGCCTGCCGTGCTGAGCAGGAGCGGGACGCTGCTGCTGGGGTGACCGGCCTGGTTGCCGTGGCACTGGCCGCAGGCGCGATCGAACACCAGCTTGCCCGCCGCCTCCAGGGGGTCGAGCGCCGGTTCGGGGTCGGGCAGCGGGCTCACTCCGCTGGCCATCGCGTTGGCCAGCACCCTCACGGCGTTCGACGAGAACTTGGCGTTCTGAAAAGCGGCCAGGTCATCGAGAAAGGCGGCCGGCGGATCGATGGTGGCGCCGGCATGGCTGCGCAGCGCGGCGAGGGCCTGGTTCTGCAGCGTGTCGATGCGGCCGTCTAGCTGGTAGCCGCCGCTCGGATTCGCCCCGCGCGGCCAGACCGGGCCGAGCCCGTCGGGGCCTGTGATGCGAACGTCGAGGATCGAAGGCACCGAGCGCCATATATCGGCGACGGTCTCGCTCGTCGCCCGCGCCGAGGCCGGGCACGGCACGGTCGCGCCGCAGTCGAGAAGCTTCACGTTCGCGGGCAAGGGGATCGTGACGCGGACGAGGCCGTTCTGGTTCAGGTTCGTGAAGTCGTGGGCGGCAGCGCCGTTGACGCGGAAGTCGTCGGCATCGAGGGCCCGAAAGAGCGGGTCGTCGACGCCCGTCGCCGTCATCGTCGCGAGCCGCGCCTGGGCAGTCGCCGGCGTGAGCTGGAAGCTCTCCGCCGGCATGTGGCAGTCGGCGCACGAGCGGCCGTTGGCGCCGAGGCCGGCGAGCGTCCGGTTGCTGAAGTTCGCCTTGCCGCGGCAGAACGCGCTCTCTCCCGGCAACGGCTCGGCCCCTGTCGTGCAGCCTTCGGCATCCAGCAAGGGAGTCTCTTCCCCGCCGCCACCGCCGCCGCACGCGGCGATGACGGCCGCAAGCAGTAGCGCGGCGTGAATGGGGCGAAAGTGGCGGCGGTGGGTCATGGCGGTTCTCCTGTGGGTCGGCGCCGGCCGCATGTGCGAACCGGAAGTCCACAATGGCGTCGCCCCTGTCGCGCGTCGTTAGACGCTTCTGAAGAATCCCTGAAGAACCTTGAATCCGCGCCATGCCCGGGTCTGAGCGCTACGCCTTCGGCGACTTCGTGCTGGAGCGCTCGCAACAGCGCGTGCTGCGCGGCGACGGCACGGCCCTCAGCCTGACGCCGCGGCAGTTCGATGCCTTGCTGCTGTTCGTCGAGAACGCCGGCCTCCTGCTCGACAAGGACACGCTGATGCGTGCCCTCTGGCCCGGGCTGGTGGTCGAGGAGAACAACCTCAGCCAGACCGTCTCGAGCCTGCGCCGGGCGCTCGGCGACGAGCCGCCGGGCCGGCGCTACATCCAGACGGTGGCGCGACGCGGCTTCCGGTTCATCGCGCCCGTGACGATCGATGCGCCCGTGCCCGGATCGGCGCCGCCGCCGGCGCCCCCGGCCGGCGGTGACGAGGAATCCCCGGCGCCGCCGCCAAGGACCTCGACCGACCGCCGACGCTGGCTCCAGCTCTCCATCGTCTGCGCCGGCGCGAGCATCGCAGGCGCCGCCGTCTGGGCATGGCGACGCGCCGCCACCGGCAGCGCCGATGAAGCGGGTGCGGGCGCCACCCTGGCCGTGCTGCCATTCAAGCCGCTCGCGGCCGAGAGCCGCGACGAGCTGCTCGAGGTCGGCATGGCCGACAGCCTGATTACGCGTCTGTCCACGGTGCCCGGTCTGGTCGTGCGATCGGTGGGGTCGGTGCGGCGCTACGCCGGCAGCGAGCAGGACCCGGTGCGTGCGGCGCAGGACCTCGACGTCGCCTGGATCGTCGACGGCTCGCTGCAGCGGCGCGGCGATCAGCTGCGCGTCAACGCGCGCCTGCTGCGCGCCCGCGACGGAACGGCGGCGTGGAGCGGCAGCTTCGACGAGAAGTTCACCGGCGTCTTCGACGTGCAGGACGCGATCTCCACCCGGGTGATGCAAGCCCTGGTCGGGCGGTTGCAGGCGAGCGCGGGCGTCCCGGCCGGCACCGACCCCGGCGGCACGCGCAACACCGAAGCGTACGAGCTCTACCTGGCGGCGTCGCGACACACCCAAGGGCGGCGCGCCGAAGGCCTGCGCAAGAGCATCGCGCTCTACGGGCAGGCGATCACGGTGGACCCGTCGTACGCGCTGGCCCACGTCGGCCTGGCCGAAGCGCTGCGCGAAACGATGCTCGCCTCCGACGCCCTGCCTGCCAGCGTGTCCGAACCCGCTCGGGCAGCGATCCAGCGCGCCCTGACGCTGGCGCCGAACCTGGGCGAAGCTCTCGCGGAGAAGGGCTACAGCCTCTACTTCTTCGAATTCGACTGGCCCGGTGCAGAGCGCGAGTTCCGGCGCGCGCTGTCGTTCAACCCCAACGCGGCCGTGGCGCACTTCGGCCTGGCGCAGCTGCTGCTCACCCAAGACCGGCCGGCAGAGGGCTTCGTCCACCTGCGCCGGGCGCGCGAGCTCGACCCGATGTCGCCTTTCTTCAATACGCTCGAGGCCGGCTATCTCTTCGCGAGCGGCCGGCGCGCAGAGGCCCACGCCCGACTGCAGCGCGCCTTCGACATCGCTCCGGACTTCTTTCTCGCGCTCCGGACACTGGCCACGATGCAACTGGCCGAGGGCCAGCCCGAGCCGGCGATCGCGCTCCTGCGGCGTGCCGTCGCGCAAGCCGAGGGCAACAGCCGGCCGCGCGCGTTCCTGGGCATGCACCTCGCGCGTCTGGGTCGCCGCGACGAAGCGCGCGAGATCCTCGACCAGCTGCTGCAGCAGGCCGGCACGCGCTATGTGCCGTCGTTCTCGCTGGCGGTGCTGCATGCGGCGCTGGGCGAGAACGCGACCGCCTTCGACGCGCTCGAGAAGGCCTACGCCGCGCGCGACCCGCAGATCGTCTTCCTGAAGGACGACCCGCGCTGGGTCGGCCTGCGCCACGAGCCGCGGTTCGAGGCGCTGATCCGGGTGATGAAGCTGGATCGCTACGGGCCGGGCTTGTCGCCGAGCTAACCGATACGGGGCTGGCTGAGACTCGAGCTCGAGGTCAATGCGATCCGGCCGCGATTCAGAGTTGACTCAGCTTGCGGCCCGGCCTGACCGGAGACAGGCGCTCCAGCTGACCGCTGAACGAGATCCGGGCCGTCGAAGGCGGACGGAAGACCCGGTCGACCAGGGCATGGACGACCGTCTGCGGATCGGCGTAGATCCTGACGAGCTGCGAGGCGCCGGACCAGTCGTTCGATCCCGACAGCGTGTTGACGTCGTGCCACACGCTTTCACCCCGAAGGGTCGATCCGATCCGAAGGCGGACCACCGCATGATCGTCGTGAACCTTCGCCGTGCAGGCGAAGGAGACGTATTCGATGACCAGGCGCATGCCGGCGGGCACCGTGTAGAGCTCGGCCGGCGTCGACAGGCGGCTCGTCGGCAGCGCGACGATCCTGCCCACATGAACAGGACCGTAGGCGGGGGACTGGATGCTCTTGGCCATGGCCGATCTCGCTGGTCGATGTGCGAGCGACATTGTGCTGGCTCACCGCACCGTTGACTCACGGCGCGGACAGGAATCCACTGGCGGCAACGAGGGGGCTCGATGACCGAGACGGAACTGCGGAAGCTCGTCGAGGCCGTGCGTTGCGGGCGGTTGCCGCGCCGACTCTTCGTCGAGCGCATGCTGAGCCTGGGCCTCAGCGTGCCCATGGCCGGGCTGATGCTGATCCAGGCGCGCGTCGCGGCGGCCCAGCCGTCGTTCGCCTACAAGCCTGCGAAGCGCGGCGGCGGCGGCAACCTGCGAATGCTCGAATGGCAAGGGCCGACCCTGCTCAATCCGCACTTCGCGACCGGCATCAAGGACTTCTTCGGATCGCGCATCTTCTACGAGCCGCTCGCGCAGTGGGACGCTGACGGGAACCTGGAGCCGGTTCTCGCGGCGGGGATCCCGAGCCGCGAGAACGGCGGGTTGGCCGCCGACGGCCGCAGCGTCGTCTGGAAGCTCAAGCCGGGCGTGACCTGGCACGACGGCCAGCCGTTCACGGCGGACGACGTCGTCTTCAACTGGCAGTACGCGATCGACGCCGCCGCCGCCACCGTCAGCGCAGGCAGTTACCGCAACCTCAAGATCGAGAAGATCGACTCGCACACCGTGCGCGTGGTCTTCGCCGCGGCTTCGCCGTTCTGGCCCGGCCAGTATTCGCAGGTGCTGCTCGTGCCGCGACACCTGTTCGCGGCCTTCGGCGGCGCGAAGTCGCGCGAGTCCCCCAACAACAACAAGCCCGTCGGCACCGGCGCCTACACCTTCGTCGAGTTCAAGCCGGGCGACCTTCTGCGAGCGGCCCTGAATCCGCGCTATCACGAAGCCAACCGCCCCCACTTCGATACGCTCGAGCTGAAGGGCGGGGGTGATCCGACATCGGCTGCGCGGGCCGTGCTGCAAACCGGCGAATACGACTACGCGAGCTCGCTCCTCGTCGAAGACGACGTGCTGAAGCGCATGGAAGCAGGCGGCAAGGGTCGAGTGCAATTCCTGCGTGGCAGCGCAACGGCCGCGATCTATCTGAACCATGCCAATCCGGCGCTCGAGGTCGACGGCGAGCGGTCCAATCCGAAGACGCGCCATCCGCTGTTCAGCGATGCCCGGGTGCGCCGCGCGGTCGGACTGCTCATCGATCGCCAGAGCATCGAGACCTATGTTTACGGCCGACTGGGCAAGGCGACGACCAACTACATCAACAACCCGCCACGTTATCGGAGCGCCAACACCACGTCGGAATTCAACATCGGCAAGGCCAACGCGATGCTCGACGCGGCCGGCTGGAAGCCCGGCGCCGATGGCGTGCGCGAGAAAGGCGGCAAGAGACTGACGCTGTTGTTCCAGGCCTCCATCGGCACGGTGGCGCAGAAGCTGCAGGCGGTCGTCAAGCAGGCGGCCCAGAAGGCCGGCATCGAGATGGAGCTCAAGGGCGTCGTGTCCAGCGTGTTTTTCTCGTCGGACATCGGCAACACCGACACGTACGGCAAGTTCTACGCCGACATCCAGACGTACAACTGGAGCAACGACAGCCCGGATCCCGAAGGGCTGATGCAGTCCTTCGTGTCGTGGGAGGTCTGTTCGAAGGCCAACAAGTGGCTCGGCCTGAACCTGGTGCGCTGGCAGAACGGCGAATTCGACGCGCTGTTCCGCGCCGCCGAAACCGAGCTGGATCCGGTCAAGCGTGCCGCCCTCTTCATCAGGATGAACGACCTCGTCGTCGGCGACGGCTACGTGCTGCCGATCATCGACCGCACCACCGCCCGGGCCCTGAATCGTCGCCTCGTGGCGCCCTTGTCCGGCTGGCAGAGCGACATGGCATCGCTTCCCCACTGGTATCGCGAAGCCTGAGGCGACCCGTCCAGCGAAGCCCGCACGGCTTCAACGCGGCGAGAGGATCGGCGTGAGCCAGTCCTGGGTTGCCTCGATCCTCTCGAGCGTCGGATGGCGAAGGCCGCCCCGGTAGTCGATCCGGACGGTGCGGTACTCCGAGCCGTCCTTGACGAGGAGCTCGAGGGGCTCCGCGCGCTCCTTGGCGGCGGTGATCGCCGCGCGCAGGAGCTCGGGCTTGTACTCCTGCGAGTTGACGGCGAGCAAGGTCGGCCCGCTGGCGAGGCCGGCGCGAAACGCCGGGCTCTCCCACATCACCTGCGCGATCTTTCCCTCCTTGCCGATGCGGATTCCGATCGAGTAGCGGAAGTCCGCGAACTCGCGATAGGCGTCGGCCACCTTGGCCCACTCGCCCTGCTTGTCGGTCCAGGCGAGCCGCCAGCCCGACCGCGTCAGACCGTCGATCGGCGCCGCGCCGTTGATGCCTTCGACCTGCGCCTTGAGCAGCCGCGACCAGTCGAAAGGCTGCACGGCGCCGAGCGTTCGCACGACGTCGTCGAAGTCGTACAGGAGCGGCGCGACGCGACCGTCCTGAACGCCGAAGAATGCGCGCGCGAAGTCGTCGAGCGAACGCTGGCCGCCGGAAAGCTCGCGGATGCGCGTGTCGGCGCCGAGCCAGATCAACGCGCCTTCGTCGTAATAGTCCTCGAAGCGCTGCCAGCTGTTCCAGTCGAGCGACAGCTGGCGCCCCATCGTGATCGGGTCGTGCGTCGTGTCCTGCATGCTGCGCCAGTTGCGGCCGGGATGGGCCTGCAGCCACGCGACGGTGTAGGCGAGCCGCTCGCGCGCCTCCTCGATCGTGTACATGCCGCTGCGCGCGGCCAGGACGTCGCCCCAGTACTCTGTCTGCCCTTCGTAGACCCAGAGCAGGCTGTTGCGCGTCGGCGTGTTGAAGTCCGGCGCCCACAGGTCGCGCGGCCGGCGGAACTTCCCGTTCCACGAGTGCACGAACTCGTGCGGAACGATGTAGCGGGCCCAGGCGCTGTTCTTCCAGTCGGTGAAGTAGCCCGCCTTGCCGCTGTTCTCGCTCGACTGGGCGTGCTCCAGACCGAGCGAGGTCACCTCCTCGCCGAGCGCGAGCAGGATGTCGTAGTGCGCGAAGTGGCGCGCGCCGAAGAGACGGTCGGCCTGGCGAACGATGTTGCGATGGATCTCGATCTGCTCCTCGGTGGCCGCCAGCGAGCCCGCGTCTTCCGCGAAGACGTCGAGGAACACCGGCCGGCTCGCGCCGCCATCGAGATCGATGCGGCGCAGGTGGCGGCCGGCATAGACGGGCGAATCGACGAGCGTCTCCAGCGAGACGCGCTCGTATTTCACCCAGCCTTCCGATTCGGCGACGGCGCGCAGGGCACCGGCCTGCTTCCAGCCGGCAGGAAATCGCACGCTGGCATCGACCTCGATCCGCGAGACGTCGTGACCCGCGGGATAGAGCACGGTTCCCTGGAACGCGACCGCGCCCAGCTTGCGCGTGAGGACCGACGAATAGCCGTCTTCATGCAACGACAGCAGGTGCTGGAAGCGCAGCTCGAGCGAGGACACGCCGGCGGGAACGTCGACGCGAAAGGCCTGCAGGTGAGCGGGATCGCGGGTCCAGGGAACGGTTTTCCCCGCCGCACTGACGCGCAGACCGGCGAGGCGCTTCACCTGGTTGGTGGGCGAGTGGTCGCCCGGAATCCATTCCGGATACAGCAACAGCAGTGGGCCCGCCCGGACCGGGAGCGTCTCGACGACCTGCAGGATCTTGTGCTCGACGTCGGTGGCATCGACCTGCAGCGTGATCGGACCGAGGTAGGGAACGTCGCGCGCCGGCGGAAGCGGCTGGGCGAAGGCAAGGCCCGCGGCGAATGCTCCGCACAGCGCGATACCGCAAGTCCGATGCATGGCGTTCCCTGTGGCTTCCAGGCCGGCATTGTGGCCGCCGCGCTCGATGCGATTGACCCCGCCAGCCCTTCCGACGCACAGTCGCGCATCTCATGCCGCAGCGCCGCCCGCTCGCCCTCTTCCGGCTCGTCCGCGCGGCATCGGCGTGCGGCTGCGGCGCCGTCGTCGTGGGCTGTGCCGTCGTGCCCGACGACGTCGACCTCGGCCACGCTGCGATCGTTCCCGGCACCACCACCACCACTCGGTTCGTCGTCAACGGTTCCACCAGCGCGGGCCGCGGTGCGGGCACCGGCGCCGCGGGTGGCGCGGGAGGCGGCGCCGTGGCGGGGGCGGCCGTCTGCGCCGCGACCGGGCCGTGGTTTCCGGCCTGCATGCTCGTCGTCGTCGCGTCGGGTGCCGGGATCGGCGCGGGCGTCGGCGCAGGCATCGGCGCGAATCTCAAGGAGAGCCCCGAGGAACGCCAGGTCAAGGCCGACCTTCTCGCCAGCGAGCTTGCCGCCGGCTCGTTCTCGTCGGTGCTGATCGCGCATCTTCGCCGCGAAGGGCGGCAACGGTACATCGATCTCGCGCTTGCCGGCGACACGGCCGCGGAACCCGCCGCAACGCCGCCGCGCTGGCTGGTCGAAGTCTCGCTGCTCGAAGTCGCCACGGAAGGGAAGGAGCGCTTCGAGTTCCAGGTCGATGCGCGGATGCGCGTGCTTCGCGCGGACGGCAAAGGCACGGTCTACGAGCGCGTCTTCTCCGAGAACAGCGAGAGCGAGCTGACGATGGCGCAATGGACCGCCAACGACGCAGAAGCGGTGAAGCGCGAGGTCGACAAGGTCATGGAGGTCCTCGCCCATCGGATGCTGCGCGAGCTGGCCCACGACGCGCGGAACGAGTACATCGCGTATCAATTGAAGCGCCGCAAGCAGGCCGAGAGCACCCGGTAGACGTCCGGGCTGCGTAGTGCCAGGCAAAGCATTCCGTCGGTGGCTTCGCTCTGATCCGGTGGTGGCCCGATCTGACAAACCTTGCCACTCGGCGACCCCTGGCTCGGCCCCGAGTGCCGCCGTCGAGCAAAGCCATTGTCTGAAGTGGCGTGAACCTCCGGCATTCCTAGGCCATCACGCCGAGCTCGGGCTGAAAGAAGTGCACTTGCCCGCTGACATCTCCTACAACAAACGTCCGGCCGTCGGGTGCAATGGCCAAAGACCGCAGGGCGGCATCTGCCGTCAAGGACGCCTCTGCTACTCCGCTTACCAGGTTCCACATGGTCAGCGTTCCGTCGCTGCTGCATGAAATCGCGTGCTTGCCGTTGTCGAACAGTGCGACAGCGTTGATCTTTCCCGTGGTTCCAGGACAACGCACGACTAGCGTGTCAAGGCCAAGATCCCAGAACACGACGGAGCCGTCTGCAGCAGCCCAAAGTAACCGAGTGCCTGATTCATCGCAGTCGAAGGCCGTGATCACATCACTCTGAGGCACCGTGACAGAGCGAACGCCCCCGGTCGAAATATCGAAGACAAGCAGGCACGCCCCATCACCGCTTCCGGACGCTCTGCGTTCAGCCCGTGTCGCGTCCACGACTCCAGGCTCGCGTCTGATGGCGCTCAGCACTGCTTGCTGCCCACCGCGCTCCATCCGAATGATCTCGACCGTGTATTTGGCTTCTCCAGGCAGGTAGACATCGATCAGCTCATCCTCCTGCGGCCGAGCTTCCGGTTTTGACGATGGGGTGATCCAGTGATCGAAAAGTCGGCGCGTGCCGTAGGTAGCGAGTGCGGCACCGCTGGGAACCTCCCAGAGATGCACAGTTTCGCCGCGGCAACAGGTGATCAGATATCGGGCGGTCGTGCTGAAACCAGCGTAGTCGACCGGGGCTTGGTGGCTTATGGGCACCCAGGAGCGTTCGCCGGTCGCGACAGTCCACATCCAATACTTGTCCTCGATGCCTGCAGAGAGCACACAGCTGCTGTCAGCCGTGAACGCCAGGGAGCGGATCGGTGCCTTGTGCCCTTCGATGGTACGCAGCACCTCCCCCGTGGACACCATCCGAATCTTGATGCAGCCATCAACTCCGCCCGAAGCGCAAAGCTGACCGTCCGCGCTGAACGCCAGCGCGACGACAGCCCCTTGGTGGGCGCCAGATGCCAAGGGTCGCACGGGTCGATCAAGTTGCCACAGCTTGATTGTTCGATCTGCCGACCCAGTCGCCGCCAGTTTTCCATCTGCGCTCATGGTGGCGGCGCGCACGATATCGCTATGTCCGGTGAGCGTCCCCAGGGTGGCGCCCGTGACGAGATCCCAAAGCCTGACGCTCGCGTCAGACGCCCCCGATAGGCCGCGGCCGGCCGTTCCGGCCAAAGCGACCGCCGTGACGCTTGCACCGTGGCCGTGCAGCGTCCTTAGACACTCACCGCTGCGAGAGTCCCACAGCTTGACGCTTTGGTCCGTCGACCCGGACAAGACCTGCAGACCGTCATCGCTGATAGCCACCGCATTCACTGCATCGCTGTGACCGCGAAACGTGCGCACCAACGCAGCTGTTCTGGTATTCCAAAGGCGAACGGTGCAGTCGTCAGAACCGGTTACGGCCAACGCGCCATCTGGGGACAGGGCCACGCTGGTGGGTGATTCCGTGTGTCCACAAAGCTGATCAATCACGCGAGGCGCGCGAAGGTCCCATACCAACACATCTACGTCCCGAGATACCGAGACGGCGAGGGAAGCGTCGCCCGACATTGCGATCGCTCGGATTCCGCGTCGGTTCCGCGCAGAGAACTTGTTGAGTCGCACCTCGTTCTTGATATCCCAAATCTCGAGCAACCCATCGGCGCCCCCGATCAACGCGCGGCTTCCGTCCGCACTAAGCGCGACAGCAGTGACATCGAGACCTCGCTCGGGAAGCGTCGCGATCAGCCGACCGGTCGGCCAATCCCACAGCTTGACTCGCCTGTCCGAAGACCCAGAAACAAGGTAATTCTGTTGCGCGTCGCATGCGAGGGATGTAACACCCTTGGTGTGCGCGCCGAGGGTCATGCGCAACATCCCTCCCGGCACCTCGAGACTCGGGTGCAGGAGTCGCAGCCAACTTGTTGACGATTCGCTGCTCAGCGCCTTCAGAAAACTGGCGAGCTCCGTGTCCTGCTGTCCGAGCAGCCGACCGTAGATCTGAGACCGCCATTGGGCATGGTCGATCGCAAGCGCCGGCGCGCAAAGTCGTAGCGCATCACGAACGACGCTGGTCTCGCTCGAGGGTGCGACGATGTCGAAATCGCCAATCACCGCGTGGATGTCGGTCGCAGCGAGCTTCTCGCTCAACCATCGAGGATCGAGCAGCAACTCCCGCAAGCGGTCGTGCCGCCCAGCGCATTGCATGTGATATGCATAGTTGCGCCAGGCGTACGGGTACGGCAAGGCGTGCGGGTCCCCCCAGGTGTCCAGCAGAATAGCGTGCAGCGACTCTGGCTCGGAAAGCTTCGCACTCATGAACGCTCGGAGCGTGTCATGAATGCGAAGGTTGCCATGCCGGAGATCCAGTTCCACAAGAG
>JADGRJ010000075.1 GCA_017881025.1 Rhizobacter sp.
AGATCGGCCCGGGAACTCGGTAGCCGGCCATCGTTGCCGCGCTCAGTCGAACCCGTACTCGAACTCGCCGTCTCTGGCCGCGAGCCGCACCGCCTTCAGCGCCTCGCCGTTGCTGAGCCGCTGCAGGTACTCGAGCGAGATCCGCGGCAGCACGGTGTTGGTGAGGATCGCGTCGACGACCCGCCCGCCCGACTCGGCCTCGGTGCAGCGCGAGACGATCAGCTGGACGACGTCGTCGCCGTACTCGAACGGAATGCCGTGGTTGGCGGCGACGCGCTTCCTGATGCGGCCGAGCTGGAGGCGGACGATGTTGCCCATCATCTCGTCGGAGAGAGGGTAGTACGGCACGACCACCAGGCGGCCGAGCAGCGCGGCAGGGAACACCTTCAGGAGCGGCTCGCGCAGCGCCTTGGCGATCCCCTCGGGCTCGGGCATCAGCTCGGGATCGCGGCACATGTTCATGATCAGCTCGCTGCCGACGTTGCTCGTCAGCAGGATGATCGTGTTCTTGAAGTCGATCCCCCGGCCCTCGCCGTCTTCCATCCAGCCCTTGTCGAAGACCTGGAAGAAGAGCTCGTGGACGTCGGGGTGCGCCTTCTCGACCTCGTCGAGAAGGACGACGCTGTACGGCCGCCGCCGCACGGCCTCGGTCAGCACGCCGCCCTCGCCGTAGCCGACGTAGCCGGGCGGCGAGCCCTTGAGCGTCGAGACGGTGTGCGCCTCCTGGAACTCGCTCATGTTGATCGTGATGATGTTCTGCTCGCCGCCGTAGAGCGCCTCGGCGAGCGCGAGCGCGGTCTCGGTCTTGCCGACGCCCGACGTGCCGCAGAGCATGAAGACGCCGATCGGCTTGTTCGGGTTGTCGAGGCGCGCGCGCGAGGTCTGGATGCGCCGGGCGATGATGTCGAGCGCGTGCTTCTGGCCGATGACGCGCTGGTTCAGCGTGTCGGCGAGCTTGAGCACCGACTCGATCTCGTTCTTGACCATCCGGCCGACCGGAACGCCGGTCCAGTCCTGGACGACGCTGGCGATGGCCTGCTCGTCGACCGTCGGCAGGATCAGCGGCGAATCGCCCTGCAGCTCGGCGAGCTTGGTCTGCAGCGGCGCGAGCTCGGCGAGGAGCGCCTTGCGGTCGGCGTCGCTGAGGCCGGTTTCGACCGGCGTCGCCACGGCCGCCGCGGGTGCGCCGGCGGCGACGGCCGAGAGCGGCGCGGCAGCGGAAGCGGCAGTGCCAGCACCAGCGCCAGGCGCTGCAGGCGTCGCCGGCACCGGCTCGGACCCTGCCGCCACCGCGGCCGCCGCAGGCACGGGCGCCCTCAGCTTGGCCCGGATCTCGAGGATGCGATCGACGACGCCCTTCTCTTCCTCGTGCCGCTTCTGGAGCATCGCGAGGCGCGTCTCTTCCTCGTCGATCGAGGCGACCGTACGACGGCGCCGCTCGCCGGCGTCGATGCCGATCGCCTCTTCGCGGCCGATGATCTCGCTCTCGGTGCGAAGCGCCTCGAGGCGGCGCTGGCAGTCCTCGAGCTCGGCGGGGGTCGCATGCTGGCTGACGGCGACGCGCGCGCACGCCGTGTCGAGCAAGCTCACCGCCTTGTCGGGGAGTTGGCGTCCGGGGATGTAGCGGTGCGACAGCCGGACCGCCGCCGTGATCGCCTCGTCGAGCAGGGCGACGCGGTGATGCTTCTCGAGGATCGAAGCGACGCCACGCAGCATCAGCACCGCCTTCTCCTCGCTCGGCTCGTCGACCTGGACGACCTGGAAGCGCCGCGTCAGCGCCGGATCCTTCTCGATGTGCTTCTTGTATTCGGCCCACGTCGTCGCGCCGATCGTGCGCAGCTTGCCGCGCGCGAGCGCCGGCTTGAGCAGGTTCGCGGCGTCGCCGGTACCGGCCGCGCCGCCGGCGCCGATCAGCGTGTGCGCCTCGTCGATGAACAGGATGATCGGCTTCGGCGACGCCTGCACTTCGTCGATCACCGAGCGCAGGCGATTCTCGAACTCGCCCTTCATGCTCGCGCCCGCCTGCAGCAGGCCGATGTCGAGGACGTAGAGCGAGACGTCCTTCAGCTGCGGCGGCACGTCGCCGCGCGCCAGGCGCAGCGCGAAGCCCTCGACCACCGCGGTCTTGCCGACGCCCGCCTCGCCGGTCAGGATCGGATTGTTCTGGCGCCGCCGCATCAGGATGTCGATGATCTGGCGGATCTCCTCGTCGCGGCCCGCGACCGGGTCGATCTCGCCGCTGCGCGCGCGCTCGGTGAGGTCGACGGTGAAGCGCTTGAGCGCCTCCTGCTTGCCCATCGCCGCGGGCGGGATCGCGCCGCTCGCCTCGCCCGGCTCGCCGGCGTCGCCGCTGCCGTCGCTGGCGCGCTGGCCCTGCTCGGGCGAGCCGGCGAGCAGCCTGGCGAAGTTGTCGGTGAGGTCCTCGATCTTGATGCGATCGAACTGCTTCGAGATCGACAGCAGCGCGCTCTTCAGGCGCGTCGTCTTGAGCATGCCGACGATCAGGTAACCGGTGCGCACCTGCGTGTCGCCGAACATCAGCGAGCCGTAGACCCAGCCGCGCTCGACGGCGTCCTCGATCCAGTCGGAGAGGTCGGTCACCGAGCTCGCGCCGCGCGGCAGGCGGTCGAGCGATGCGGTGAGATCGCTCGTCAGCGCCGCGGCGTCGAGGCCGTAGTGCTTGACGATCCGGTGCAGGTCGGAGTCCTGGTTGTTGAGGATCTGGTAGAGCCAGTGCTGCAGCTCGACGTAGGCGTTGCCGCGCAGCTTGCAGAAGACGGTGGCGCCTTCGATCGCCTTGTAGGCGAGCGGGTTGAGCTTGCCGAAGAGAGCGGTGCGCGAGATCTCAAGCATGGGGAACTCCGTGGCGAAGCAGGAACGACGTGTCGGGCCGCAAGCGAAGGTCGTTCCGGTCGCGCGGGCCGGCAACGCGGCCGATCCAGGTGCTGACGCCGAGGCGAGTCGCGCGGCCGAGGCGCGGCTCGGGCACCTCGCCGCCGGCGAGCGTGAGCTCGACGTCCCAGCGCAGGTCGAGCCCGGCGTAGTGCTGCACCCATTCGCGCAGGCGCGACCAGGCCAGGCCGCCGGGAAGGAACTCGTGATAGCGCGCGAGCGTGAGCGGGCCAAGGGCGATGCGGAACTTGTACTGCCGGTCGCGCCACTTGCTGCCGCTCGTCGCCGAGACGCCGAGCTGCGGCGCCATGCCGCCGCTGCGCTCGGGCCGGCTGCGCGAATAGCCGAGCCGGCTGCGGTCTTCGGCGGCGAGGTCGAGCCACTGCAAGGCGTGCGGCTCGATGCGGACCGGCACGCGGAAGTACTGCTTCAGCAGCTTGCCGAGGCCTTCCGGATGGCGGCTGCGCGCGCCGAGCAGGCCGGCCTGGAAGAGCCGGGCGTTGTCGGGCAACGACCGCCGCGCCGCGCCTGCGCCTTCGGCACCGAAGGTCGCGCCGAGCCAGGCGCCGAAGCGGTCTTCGCCGGGCCGATCGTGGTGGACGGTCGGCTGCGCCTGGGCCCAGGCGCGATAGAAAAGCGCGAGCAGGCGGTGATGGAAGACGTCGAGGAAGCGCGCGAGCGTCGCGTCACCGCGAAAGCGGAGCCGCTCGCGAACGTACTCGGTGAAGTGCAAGGGCATCGGCCCCTGCGGGCCGAGCAGGCCGAAGAAGCGCACGCCCAGGCGTGGCGCCGGCCGCGCGTCGACCGCGAAGCTCTCGAGCGCGGCAGGGGCGAAGGAGAGCTCGGGATCCTGGCCGAGCCGCAGCGCTTCCTGCGCCGGCCGCAGCGCCGCGCCGATGCGCGGCAGATCGGAGCGCAGCGACTCGACGCGGCGCAGCACGGCGAAGAAATCGTGTTCGCGCGGCGCCGCGCTCAAGCTGCGAAAGAGCGCCGCCAGGGCAGCGTCGCGCTGCGCCGAGCTGCGCTCGGGGCGCGGCGCGGGTGACGGGCTGTCCTCGGTCGCGTTCACACCGCCTCCCGCATGCCGATGCGCGGCGGCCAGCGCATGACCTCGCCGCGCTGCGGCGTCTTCAGCGTCAGCTGCGTGAAGCTGTTGATCGCCGCATGGCGGGCGAAGAAGCGCTCGAGGACGCTCGCGAACAGGAACGCGCTCGTGCCCTGGAACGCGAGCTCGTCGAGCTCGAGGACGATCTCGATGCCGGTGCCGAAGGTGAGCGGGCCCTTGAACGGCAGGCGCCGAACGACGCTCTTCACTTCGAGGCCGTGCACGCCCTCGACCTGACGCGTCCAGCCGCTGTCCTCGGGCGGCGCGTAGAGGCCGAGCATCGTCCGCAAGGCGGCCGCGGCATGCTGCGGCGTCTCGCCGACGAGTGCGAGGTGGTTGAGCGTGAGGTGATTGACGAGGCTCCAGCCGAGCTGCCCGACCGGCCGCCGCGTCACGGGCCGGGTCGGGCCGCGCAGCAGATCGACGCGCGCGACCGGTCCCGGCGATTCGAGCCGCCACGTCGCGGCGCCGTCGCCGCCGGCGTGCGGCAACAGCGTCGGCAGGTCGCGGTTGGTCGCCCACGCGGTGACCGAGAGCTGGCGGACGTCGTCTCGATACGGCGCGTGGTTCGGATCGACCAGCGAGAGGAACACTTCCTCGCCGATGTACGACGACCTCGCGCCGTGCTGCTTCTGGCGCGACGACAGGAGGCGCGGCTCGCGCCGCACCGTGTAGTAGCCGTGCGCCTCGCCGTCGGCGGGTGGCGTCTCGTCGTGATAGGTCGCATAGAGCGGGCTGAACTCCTGCTGGGCGACGCGGCCGGTGCCGAAGCCGGTGACGGAGACGACGCTGTGCACTTCGTAATCCATCGGCCGGGTGCGATCGGGGACGGCGTGGTACTCCCACGATCCGGTGCCGACCTGGATGCGGTCGAGGCGCTTCTCGAACAGGTTGATCGCCGGCGTGCAGAAGAGCGCCAGGCTGCTCGCATCGACGACCGCCTCGAGCCCGGCGTCGCCGCGGCGCAGCGCGACGACGATCTCGACCTCGTCGCTGGCGACGCGACCGAGGCGCTCGGCGAGATCGCCGATCTCGAAGAAGAGCAGCCGCTGCGGCATCGCCGCGACTTCCTGGACGAGGCGATAGCCGGAGAAGGCGCGCAGCGATTCGGGCAGGAGCGCCTCGTCGGCGCCGAAGCCGAGCGCCCGCACGCTCTCGCTGCCGCGCCATTGCGCCAGGTCGACGGCACCCGCGGATTCGCCGCCGCGCACGAGCGTCCCGCTCGCCGAGCCGAGGACGAGCTCGTGGAGGCGAAACGCGACGTCGTCGCCAGCGCTGATGTAGAGCGCGAGCCGGTCGAGGCCGAGCTGGCCGAACTTGACGCCGCCGGCCGAGCGCAGCCGGATGCGCAGGCCGCCGCGCGTGCCGAGCAGCTGCGGCAGCTTCGCTGCCGCGAGGTCGGGAGCGAAGCTGAAGTACTGGACGCTCGCCAGCTCGATCGGCCAGAGCGTCACCTCGTGCGCCGTGGTGAACTGGCAGTGCGTGTCCTGGCCGCGCGCGACCTCGGAGAGCAGCGCGCTGCCGCGCGGCACGGCATAGCCCTTGACCAGGTTCGGGTCGGCCGGGTCGACGCCGAAGCGGGCGACCATCATCGACGGCAGCGGCGCGAGGAAGTTCGGATACGTCGCCTCGAGCAGGTGCGCGATCAGGCGCGGCTGCTCGGCCTCGAGCTTGAGCTGGACGCGCGCGGTCAGGAAGGCGAAGCCTTCGAGCAGGCGCTCGACGTACGGGTCGGTGACCTCCATGCCCTCGACGCCGAGACGCGCCGCGATCTTCGGAAATTCGCGCGCGAACTCCGCGCCCACCTCGCGCAGGTGCGACAGCTCGTCGCTGTAGAGGCGCAGGAGGCGCGGGTCCATGGGGCTCGTCGGTGTCGCTAGCGCGCCTGCGAGGGCACCACGCCGGCGACGTCGCGAACCTCGATCTGGCCCGCCTCGAGATCGAGCTGGGTGCGCAACAGGATCTCGAGCGGCACCGGCTGCGACCAGAGGTGGCCGCGAATCTCGAACTCGATGACGTTGTGCGTGTCGAGGACGTTCGACGCCTCGAGCGCGGTGACGTGCAGCGTGTCGGGCAGGATGCGCGGCTCGAAGCGCAGGATCGCCTGGCGGATGGCGCCTTCGAGAACGCTGACGTCGAGCTTGGAGGCGAGTTGCCCCGAGAGCGACGGCAGGCCGAAGTTCAGCACGCTCTCGGCGAGCAAGGGATAAGGCTCGGCTTCGTCGCCGAGGGGTTGCACCGAGTTGAACAGCGCGCCGAGGTCGCGCAGGACGGCCTGCCGCAGCTGCGTCTTCGACATCACGCGATGCGACTCGGACTCCTGGCGATCGTCGGGCTGGTCGTCGGTCAGCCGGTCGAGCAGCGCCGGCTGCAGGCGATTGCGCACATCGACGGCCATGGCAGGCGGTCAGCCTTCGGCGGGCGCTTGCAGGGCGATCTCGCGCACTTCCAGAAGACCCAGCTCCGCCCCGCTCGTCGTGATCACCCGCTGGCCCAGGCCGCGATACTGATCGGCGCCGATAGCGAGCCACTCGGTCTTGCGCGAGAGCTGCAACGCGCCGTCGGCCTCGGCGCCGGAGCCGGCATAGCGGGTCGGCACCAGGGCCACGGTGTCGCCGCCGTTGGCGAGCGTGAGGTGGGCGGGCGCCCAGACGAGGTCGCGCAGATCCGCCGGCGCCTCGATGCTGATCTTGGCGAGCGCGCTGAACGGCACCCAGACGTAGCGGCCGTTGACGACCGCCTCGAGGACCGGACCGAGGCGCGAATCGGCGTCGGCGATCCATTCGAACGCCGTGCCGTCGAGCGTGCCGGCGCTGGCCGGCGCGGCGAGGAGCGCGTCGGCGCGAAGCCGCGTCGCCAGGTCGACTTCGCCGCGCGCGTCGGCCTGCAGCGCCTCGACCAGCGACGCGACCCAGGCCTGCGGCTGGCCGAAGATCATGGGCGTCGTCTTGCCGGCGAAGACCGCCTCGCGCACGAGCTCGCACTTCAAGGCTTCGCGGTAGGTATTGACCATCGCCAGCGTCGCGTGGTCGAGCTGGCCGCAGAGCTCGAGCTGCGCCTGGGCGCGGTCCCACTGGCCGAGGACGCACAGCAGCTGGAACAGGAAGGTGCGCAGCTTGGCGTCCTGCGGCTTCTCGCGAACGCGTCCCTGGAGCCGCTTCAGCGCATCGGCGGGATTGCCGGCGGCGATCAGCTCTTCGGGCGAAGCGGAAGTTGCCACCCGGGCCTCAGGCGGACAGAAGCTCGTCCGTGAACGTGCTCGACCCGCCCAGGACGCCGTCGGCACTCTGGACGCGGTATTCGACATCGATCTTGGTGAACGCGAACGAGACCCGCTCGACCGTTTCACCGCTCGCGTCGCAATCGAGATCGACGCCGACGACCCGAGCGCCGGCGAGCGTGATCGTGAAGAAGTCGTCCTGGCCGTCGCCGGGCTTGCGCAGCGCGAGCTTCAGCTCCTTGACCTCGTCGTTGGTGGCGAGCGCGCTCATCAGCGACGTCGACGCGCTGTCGAGACGCTTCGTGACGATCAGGTGCTTGTATTGCCTTCGCGCCGTCGCCTGTCCCGAGCCGATCGCCGAAGCCGCCGAAACGCCGAACTGAAACCCGTGGGCGAGGATCGCGTTCTCATGCCCCTTGCTGTTGGCTTCGCCCTTCAAGTCGCCGGCGCGCTTGGTGCGAACGCTCAGATAGACATCGGCACCGCTCGCTGCGGTGGAGTCGCCGGGAAGCGGAACGCCCATGTGCTGCTGCCGCCTCGCTAGCCTTGCTCGCGCTCGTACTGCCGGGCCACGTCGCGCCGCGGCGCGTTCAGGTCGGCGACCAGCGCGGCCGGAATGTCATCGCGAACCTGCAAAGCGACGAAGTTGTTGATGCCGTCGTTGTCGCAGAGGTTGAAGCACGCGTCGTTCAACAGCTCCAGCACGTAGCGAACCTTGGCGATTTTCGAGAACTCTCCTTGCGACCGGAACGGATCGAAGATGCCGTCGAGCCGCACTTTGAGTCCGGAGGCTTTTGCCAAACGCTGACCGTTCAGGATGAACCGGATCGTCTTCGGACCGAGCTTGCCGTCGACAGCAATTCCCGTTTCGCCAGGCGGCGGCGGTAGCGGCGCGCTGACTTCGAAGTGGGCGATCCGGAACAGCGCCTGGACCAGCATGATGTCGGCCGGTTGATTGCCGCGCACGCCCGGCCCGACCGAGAAGTCGACGTTGAAGGCGTTGCTTCCCTTCTTGCTCACTGCCCCGACAAAGGTGGTCACGAACGCCATATCGCCTCCTGCTGGAATAGCCTTCTGCCTAGAGGAATCGCCCGCGCGAAGCGGATCGACGCGCCGCGCTCAGCGCGTCTCGGTCTTCGCGACATCCCAGCCGAACTTCACTTCGCCGCCGAGCGCGCCCTTGTCGTCCTGCGGCTTGTAGGCGAACTCGACGTCCTTGTAGCTGCAGGTCACCTGCTCGAGGATGTCGCCGCCAGTGCTGCCACCGGGCATGACGCTGGTGATGAATACTTCCTTCAGGGTCACGACGAGGAAGTCCTGCTGGCCTTCGCCGGCCTTGCGCGCCGTCAGCTTCGCGTCCTTGAAGTGAGTGCCGGACACGCACTTCTTGGCGAGCACCGGAGAAGCCTTGTCGTACAGGTGCGTGAAGTGGAAGTCGCCCGGGATCGCCTTGCCCTTGCCGGAGCCGCCACCGGCGGGACCGGAAGGCTGGCTGACGCCCCAGTTCCAGGACAGCACCTCGATCTCGCCCTTGGGCTTCACTGATTCGCCGTCGACACCGTCGAACTTGATGCTTGCATCGCTGCTCATGAGAACGCTCCTCTTGGTTTGAAATGGCCGCCTTCGGCGCAGGCCGAAGCGAGGCGGCCGTGGATGGCCGTCAGGCCGCCTTCGCTGACGGAAGCTTCGAGACCAGGCGTAGCGAGACCGTCAACCCTTCGAGTTGATAGTGCGGCCTCAGGAAGAACTTGGACGAGTAGTAGCCGGGGTTGCCCGGAATCTCGTCGACGACGACTTCGGCGGCGGCGAGCGGCTTCTGAGACTTGGTCACCTCGGACGAGTTTGCCGGGTCGCCGTCGACGTAGTTCATGATCCACTTGTTCAGCCACTTGGCCATGTCGTCGCGCTCCTTGAACGAGCCGACCTTGTCGCGGACGATGCACTTCAGGTAGTGCGCGAAGCGGCAGGTCGCGAACAGGTAGGGCAGCCGGGCCGACAGGTTGGCGTTGGCAGTCGCGTCGGGGTCGTCGTACTCGAAGGGCTTCTGCAGCGACTGCGCGCCGATGAAGGCCGCGAAGTCGGAGTTCTTGCGGTGCACGAGCGGCATGAAGCCGTTCTTGGCGAGCTCGGCCTCGCGCCGGTCGCTGATCGCGATCTCGGTGGGGCATTTCATCGCCACGCCGCCTTCGTCGGTCGGGAAGGTGTGCGTCGGCAGGCCCTCGACGGCGCCGCCCGACTCGATGCCGCGGATCCGCGAGCACCAGCCGTACATCTTGAACGATCGGTTGATGTTGACGGCCATCGCGTAGGCCGCGTTGGCCCACGAATAGGTGCCGTGCTCGCCGCCGTGCGTCTCCTCCTCGAAATTGAACTCCTCGACCGGGCTCGTCTTGGCGCCGTAGGGGAGTCGCGCGAGGAAGCGCGGCATCGCCAGGCCGATATAGCGCGCGTCCTCCGACTCGCGCAGCGAGCGCCAGGCGGCGTACTCCGGCGTCGTGAAGATCTTCGTCAGGTCGCGCGGATTGGCGAGCTCTTGCCACGATCCCATCTGCATCAGCGTCGGGCTCGCGCCGGAGATGAACGGCGTGTGCGCCGCCGCCGAGACTTTGCTCATCTCGCCGAGCAGCTCGACGTCGGGCGGGCTGTGGTCGAAGTGGTAGTCGCCCATGATGCAGCCGAACGGCTCGCCGCCGAACTGCCCGTACTCCTCCTCGTAGACCTTCTTGAAGAGCGGGCTCTGGTCCCACGACGTGCCCTTGTAGCGCTTGAGCGTCTTGCCGAGGTCGAGCTTCGAGATGTTCATCACCCGGATCTTCAGCATCTCGTCGGTTTCGGTGTTGTTGACGAGATAGTGCAGGCCGCGCCAGGCGCTTTCGAGCTTCTGGAAATCCTCGTGGTGGAGGATCGCGTTGACCTGCGTCGACAGGCGCTTGTCGAGCTCGGCGATCATCGCCTCGATCGACATCACGACGTCGCTGCCGATCAGGTTGGTCTGCGACAGCGCCTGCTGCGCGAGCGTGAGGACCGCCTGCTCGACCGCCGACTTGGCGTCGTCGGACTTGGGCTTGAACTCCTTCTTCAGCAACGAGGCGAACTCGTTGCCCTGGTACTCGATGCCCTGCAGGGCTGAGCCCGGGTTGACTGCTTCTTCGGCCATGGTCTGGTCTCCGGCGGTGCGTGGGAACTTACTGGCCCGGGGTGTTGGGCTTCCTGGCGTCGGCCAGCGACTTGAGCAGGGCCTCGTCCTTGATCACCTTGGCGATCAGCTCCTCGGCGCCGGTCTTGCCGTCCATGTAGGTGACGAGGTTGGCGAGCTGCTGGCGCGCCTCGAGCAGCTGCTTCAGGCCCTCGACCTTCTCCGCCACGGCAGCGGGCGAGAAATCGTCCATGCTCTCGAAGGTGATGTCGACCGCGAGGTTGCCCTCGCCCGTGAGCGTGTTCGGCACCTGGAAGGCGACGCGCGGCTTCATCGCCTTCATGCGCGCGTCGAAGTTGTCGACGTCGACCTCGAGAAACTTGCGGTCGGCGACCGGCGGCAACGGCTCGCTCGGCTTGCCGGACAGGTCGGAAAGAACGCCCATCACGAATGGCAGCTGCACCTTCTTCTCGGCGCCGTAGAGCTCGACTTCGTATTCGATCTGCACCCGCGGCGCGCGATTGCGGGCGATGAATTTCTGGCTGCTGGTGGCCATGGGATGGGCTCCTTGGTGACTTACGTGTTTCCGGTGCCGGCGAGCTTTTCGACTTCCTTCAGGCCGTCGGGCGCCAGATCGCGGATGATGTCAATGAAACTCTTGCTCATCAACCGTTGCGCGCGTCGAATGAGCAGCGGCGCCGGATTGCTGGGCTCGTTGCGCTCGATCCATTCGCAGACGCGCTCGAGGGCGCGACTTGCATCCTCGCGCGAGTTGATGGTGCCGGCAGCGCGCGGCGCGGGCGCCGACGAGGTCGCGGCTTCGGCGAGGCTCGTGTCGCCCACGGCCTTGCGGCCGGCATCGGCGACACGCTGCAGGACCTTCTTGAGCGGCACGAGATCGGGGGCCTGGCTCGCTTCGAGATGACGCTCGAGCGAGGCGGCCAGCGCCTGCGCCGCCTCGTAGCCGCCCTGCATGACCGGGCCGAGCCCGCTCGCGTCGGCGAGCGAGGTGGCGACGCCTTGCAGGACGCCGTCTTCGGTCGGCACGCTTTCGCCGGGCATCGGATCGGCCGGGCCGAGGGCGAGCTCGATGTCGCGCACCGTCAGCGCGCCGCGCTTGCCGGTGAGGCTCGCCGCGCGCAGGTCGCCCAGGCCTGCGGCCGGGTCCGCGAGCGCGGCCAGCGCCATGACGCGCGCGGTGGGATCGTTGTTGTCGCTCGCGTCGAGGGGCGGGTTGACGTGCTCCCAGTGGCGCTCGACCAGCCCCTGGACCAGGCGCAGGCCGTCGACGGCGCCGCTCAGGCCGCGCAGGCGCGCGCCGCTCCGGGCCAGCCACACCGCGACGCGCAGGTCGCGCGTTCGCGCCGAGAGCGCGGCCGCATGCTCGTTCACCAGCGGCCAGTCGGGCGGCTCGGCCGGGTACACCTTGTCGCCGTACTGACGCTCAGGCTTGCCGGCGCCTGCGTCGAGCATGGCCTGAAAGGCCGGGTCGTACTCGAGGTCGGGGCCGCAAGGGGCATCGGCCGAGATCGGCGTCAGGAGAGATTCCAGTTCAGGTTCAGCCATGCGGCATCGGACTCGCGGTCGTCGCGTCGTCGCACTCTAGGGATCGGACGGCGTCCCGTCAGCGGTCGAAAGTCATGTCGCGGCGTGGCGGTGGCGCGGCCGGTGCCCAGCGGGTGCGAGCGGGAGGCGCCATCCGGTCTTCAGCGGAACAGGCTGACCAGATGCGCGCGCGACCTGACATCGAGTGCGAGCAGCAACGACGACACGTAGTTCTTGACCGTGCCGAGCGACAGCCGCATCGAGTTGCTGATCTCCTGGTTGTTGCAGCCTGAGAGGACGAGCTCGAGGATCTCGAGGTGGCGCGGCCCGAGCTGGGCGACGCGGTCGTACATCGACGAGGCCGGCATGCGCGGGAAAAGCGCCTTGTTCGCGGCGAAGCCGGGCCGGGCCGGGCCGGCCGGCGGCCAGAGCAGCGCCGAGAGGGTGCCGAGGATCTCGGACGCGACCGCACCCTTGGGAACGTAGCCGACGGCGCCGAGCGCCTGAGCCTGACGAATCACGAACTCGTCCTGGGTAGCACTGAAAACCGCGACCCGCGCCTGCGGAAACTCCTGGACGAACTGGCGCAGCCCCTGCAAACCCTTGCAGTCGGAGAGATTCAGGTCGAGCAGGACGGCGTCGATATCGCTTTCGCGACCGTAGATATCGAGCGCTTCGCGCAGCGTGCTCGCCTCGAGCCATTCGAGCGGGACGCCGAGCAGTTCGGTGTAAAGCGCCTTGGCGCCGTAGCGGACGAGCTCGTGATCGTCGACGAGAAGGAGCTTTCGCTGCCAGCCGGGCGCCTCGTGCGGCGTTGACGGCAGCGCCGCCACCGCATCGTTGCGCGCAGTCCCTGTCGCATACATGACGATCTCCCCGTCTTGTGCAGATTCGATTTGCGCTCGGCCGAATAACGCGCCAAGGCGTCGCACGGCGGCGAAATCGAATCGCGATATTAGGCGCGATGGCCCCGATTTGCACCACCAAATGTAGGGATGGACGGCGCGTGAGCGCTGTCGCGATGGATTCGCCGAGGCGATTCGATATCCTGTCTCAGACGATGACGCGATACCTTATCGAAACCCTCCTTGCTTTTCGGCCGTAGCCGTGCGAATTGCCCGCGCGCCGGTTCTTCCTGCCTCGCCCGGCGAAGGACGGCGCCGCGCCGCACCGACGCATGCCGAGGTCGAACGGCTCTACGAGCACGCCGGCGCGACGACGCTGGCCGGCGTCGTCGTCGCTCTCTGCCTGTGGCTGATCTTCCATCGGCACCGCCCGTCGACGCCGGTGCTCGCCTGGGCGGTGCTGATCCACGGCGCCCAAGCCGGAGCGCTCGCGCTGCTTTGGGCCTTCAGGCGCGATGGCCCCGGGCGGACGAGCGCGGCGACATGGCAGCGGCGCCAGCGAATTGCCTTGGCCCTGACGGCGCTCGCCTGGGGCATCGCGCCGGTCCTCTTCCTGCCGCCCGACGAGCTCGCTTACGCCGCGCTAGTGGTCCTGGTGCTGCTCGGCATGGCGGTCGTCGGCGTGGTCGCGACCGCCACCGACCGGACCGGCATCTTCCTGTGGCTGGTGCCGATCACGACGCCGCTGCCGCTGGTCCTGCTCTGGCACGGCAGCGACGCCTACCTCATGCTGGCGGTCGTCGCCGTCACCTGGGCGGCGCTGCACCTTCGTCTGGCCCTGGCGCAGAACCATCTGCTCAGCACCACCCTGCGCGCGCAGTCCGAGAACGCCGCCCTCGTCGAGCGGCTTCATCAGCAAATGGATCTCACCGCGCAGGCGAGCCGCGAGAAGAGCCAGTTCCTCGCTTCCGCGAGCCACGACCTGCGCCAGCCGCTGCACGCGCTGAGCTTCTTCGGCGCGACGCTCGAGCGGCGCATGGCGGGATCGGTCGACCAGCCGCTCATCTACAACATGATGCGATCGATCGAGGCGCTCGACAAATCGTTCGGCGCGATCCTCGACATCTCGAAGCTCGACGCCGGCGCGGTCGAGCCGCACGTCCAGTCCTTTCCGATCCGCGACCTGTTCCGGCGCCTGCAGATGAGCTTCGCCGGCCAGGCCGAGGAAGCGGGGCTGCAGCTGCGCTTTCGGCCTGGCGGCAAGGTCGTGACGAGCGACCCGCAGTTGCTCGAGCGGATCCTCGCCAACCTGGTCCAGAACGGCCTGCGCTACAGCCGCCCGGGCGCCGGGGTGCTGGTCGGCGCGCGGCGGCGGCGCGGCGGCATCAGCTTGGAGGTCTGGGACGCCGGGATCGGCATCAGCGAGGCCGAGCTGCCCAAGGTCTTCGCCGAGTTCTACCAGGTCGCCAACCCGGAGCGCGATCGCAGCAAGGGCCTCGGCATGGGCCTGGCGATCGTCAAGCGGCTGAGCGAGCTGCTCGGCCATGAGCTCACCGTGCGTTCGCGACCCGGTGCCGGCAGCGTCTTCCGGGTCTGGGTGGCACGCGTCCATGCCGAGCAGATGGACGAGTTCACCGTCGGCGCCGAGACCCTGCCGGGCGCGCTCGACGACACCCGCGCCGTCCTCCTGCTGGACGACGAGGAGGCGATCCGCACCAGCGTCGGCGAGCTCCTCGCCGAGTGGGGCTACGAAGTCATCGCCGTGTCGACGACCGCCGACGCGCTCGCCGCGGCGAAGCGCCGCGACGGGATGATCGACGTGATCATCTCCGACCTGCGCCTTCGCGACGGCGAGGACGGCCTGCGCGCGATCGAGCAGATCCGCCAGGCCTGCGGCTTCGACGTCCCGGCGCTGCTCGTCACCGGCGACACCGCGCCCGACCAGGTGCTGCGCGTCCACGAGAGCGGCCACATCGTGCTCTACAAGCCGGTGCAGCCGAAGGAGCTGCTGACGTTGCTGAAGAAGCTCGCCTGAGGCGATCCGTCAACGCTTCAGCCAGAAGTCGGCGAAGCCGGGCAGGTCGTCGTGGACCGAGCGTGCCAGCGAGAGCTCAGGGCCCTCGTTCGGGCTGCCGTTCAGTGCACGAAGCACGAGGGCGGTGTGGACGTGGCCCGGAACACCGCGCAGGTACGGCAGGTAGTCGTCGACGAACGCTTCGGGGCTCAGCGCGGCGATGGCGTCGGCCTTGGGGCTGCGCTCGCCGGGAGCGTTGCCGGTGGCGATGACCCGCTCGATCGGAAAGCCGTGGTCGCGCAGGTTGCGCAGGCGCGCCGCCTCGTGCTCGGCGTCGAGCGCCGACACGCAGACCAGGTCGTAGCCGGCGTCGTGGAGCCGGTGGCAGGCATCGAGGGCGCCTTCGATCGCCGGCACCGACGACCAGAACTGCTCGTCGAAGTGGCGCCGGAAGTGAGCGCGCCGCTCGTCGTCGAGGCGCTCGACCTGCCAGCGGTCGATCGGCCAGTAGGCGAGCGGGTCGCGCTCGACCGGCGGGCTGCCGAACGCCCGCGCCCAGGCCCCGGCGTAGCCGAGGTGGAAGTCGAGGAGAACGCCGTCGGCGTCGAGGGCGATCAGGGGGCGGGCCATGGGAGGACTCTAGCGAAGTGCCGGGGCGTCGTTGGCGCGACAAAGACGGCGGGTGCCCTTGAAACCCGCCCTGCACTCCCCCATAATCCTTCTGCTAGCACTCGAAAGAGATGAGTGCTAATACATTGCAGTGCCCGGCGGCGCCAAGGCGCGCGCGGTCATTGACCCATCCGCAAGGATCCGACCCATCAAGGAGATGCCATGAAACTTCGTCCGTTGCACGATCGCGTGATCGTCAAGCGCGTGGAGCAGGAAACCAAGACCGCCTCGGGAATCGTCATTCCCGACAACGCCGCCGAGAAGCCCGACCAGGGCGAAGTCCTCTCGGTCGGCCCCGGCAAGCGCAACGAGCGCGGCGACATCACGACGATGAACGTCAAGGCCGGCGACCGCGTCCTGTTCGGCAAGTACAGCGGCCAGACCGTCAAGGTCGACGGCGACGAGCTCCTGGTGATGCGCGAGGAAGACCTCTTCGCCGTCGTCGAGAAATAAGCAGCAGGCAACGGAGATACAGAGATGGCAGCAAAAGAAGTTTCATTCGGCGGTGACGCCCGCGCGCGCATGGTCGAGGGTGTCAACATCCTCGCCAACGCGGTCAAGGTCACTCTCGGCCCGAAGGGCCGCAACGTGGTGCTCGAGCGCTCCTTCGGCGGCCCGACGGTCACCAAGGACGGCGTTTCGGTCGCCAAGGAGATCGAGCTCAAGGACAGGCTCCAGAACATGGGCGCGCAGATGGTCAAGGAAGTCGCTTCCAAGACCAGCGACATCGCCGGCGACGGCACGACGACGGCGACGGTGCTCGCGCAGGCGATCGTCCGCGAAGGCATGAAGTACGTCGCCGCGGGCATGAACCCGATGGACCTGAAGCGCGGCATCGACAAGGCCGTCACG
>JADGRJ010000284.1 GCA_017881025.1 Rhizobacter sp.
TCGGCGATCTCGGTCGGCATGGCGCTGATGTTCGGCACCGCCGGGCTGCCGCACATGCTGATGCGCTTCTTCACCGTCCCCAACGCCAAGGAAGCGCGCAAGTCGGTCGGCTGGGCCACCACCTGGATCGGCTACTTCTACATCCTGACCTTCATCATCGGCTTCGGCGCCATCACGAACCTGATCCCGAACCCGGCCAACTACTTCGTCGACGGCGACGTCTCCAAGGGCCTGACCGGTGGCGGCAACATGGCTGCGGTGCACCTCGCGGGCGCGGTCGGCGGCAACTGGTTCCTCGGCTTCATCTCGGCGGTGGCGTTCGCGACGATCCTCGCGGTGGTCGCCGGCCTGACGCTGTCGGGCGCCTCGGCGGTCTCGCACGACCTGTACGCCTCGGTCTTCCGCAAGGGCCGGGTCGACCAGGCCGACGAGCTGCGCGTGTCCAAGATCACGACCGTCGCGCTCGGCATCGTCGCGGTCGTTCTCGGCATCGCGTTCGAGAAGGAGAACGTGGCCTACATGGTGATGCTCGCCTTCGTGGTCGCGGCGTCGGCCAACTTCCCGGTGCTGTTCATGTCGGTGCTTTGGAAGGACTGCACCACCCGGGGCGCGGTGGTCGGCGGCTTCGTCGGCCTGGTCGTCGCGGTGCTGACGACGATCGGCTCGGCGAGCGTGTGGGAAGCGGTGATGCACTATCCGAAGGGCTCGGCCTGGTTCCCGTACAACTCGGGGGCGATCTTCTCGATCCCCGCGGCGTTCCTGACCATCTGGCTGGTTTCGATCCTCGACCGCAGCCCGCGGGCACAGCAGGATCGCGCGGGCTACCCGGCGCAAGAGGTGCGTTCCGAGACGGGCATCGGCGCGGAGCGTGGCGGCGGGCACTAGTCCGGAACTCTGGACCCCACGCGGGACTGCAGGCACGATCGCCGCAGTCCCGCTTCCGTTTCTCACCGGACATGACGACCACCGCCCCCGACGTTCAACGCGAGATGCTGTTACTCGTGACGGCGCGGGTGCGCGATGCCTACCTGCGCCGCCCCGTCTACGTCGACGCCGCGCTCGACCTCGCGAGCGTGTGCCGCGAGATGGCACGCCTGAACGTGACCGGCGTGCTGGTGCGCGACGGCGAGAGGCTCGGCCTGTTCACCACCACCGACCTGCGCGATGCGGTCGTTCGCGGCACGTCGCTCGAGCGCGTGCCGGTGCGCGACGCAGCCCGCTTCGAGCTCATCACGGTGCGGCCGGACTGCGAGCTGTTCGAGGCCCTGTGGCTGATGGAGCGGCATCGGGTTCACCGCCTCGTGGTGTGCGAAGGCGCGCAGGTGCTGGGCGTGCTCGCCCAGCTCGACCTCGTCAGCTTCGTCGCCAGTCATTCGCACATCGTCGCGCTGCAGATCGACGAGGCCGCGAACGTCGCCGACCTCGGGCGCGCGGCCGCGCGCATCGACTCGATGATCGAGCTGCTGCACGACGGCGGCATCAAGATCGAACGCATCGCGCGCCTCGTCAACGACTTGAACGCGCGCCTGTTCGCGCGGCTGTGGTCGCTGCTCGCGCCGCCCGAGCTCGTCGCCAACAGCTGCCTCGTCGTGATGGGCAGCGAAGGCCGCGGCGAGCAGATCCTGAAGACCGACCAGGACAACGCGCTGCTGCTGCGCGACGGCTACGAGCCGGCCGGCCTCGACGCGGTGGCCGCGCAGTTCAACGGCGCGCTCAGCGAGCTCGGCTACCCGCCGTGCCCCGGCGACATCATGCTGACCAACCCGTTGTGGCGCCAGCCGCTTGCGGCGTTTCGCGAGACGATCCGCGACTGGCTGTTCGCCGCCGACCCGCAGGGCCCGATGCGCCTCGCGATCTTCTTCGACGCCGCGGCCGTGGCCGGCGACCGGAGTCTGCTCGATGCGGCGCGCGACCACCTCGACAACATCTTCGCCGACAACGACGCCTTCCTTGCCCGCTTCGCGAGCGCGGTCGACCAGTTCAGCGCCGGCGGCGGCTGGTGGTCGTGGCTGACGACCCGGCGCGACGACACCCAGCTCGACCTGAAGAAGATCGGCACCTTCCCGATCGTTCACGGCGTGCGCGTGCTGGCGCTGCAGCACCGGCTGCGCGAGCTCGGCACGGCGGCGCGGCTGCGCGTGCTGGTCGAGCGCGGCGCGATCGACGGCGAGCTCGCGCGCGACCTCGTCGATGCGCTGCACTGCCTGATGGGAATGAAGCTCACCCACCAGCTGCGCCAGCGCGCGGCCGGCGAAACGCCGGGCAACCTGGTGCGGCCGGCCGACCTCGGCAGCCTCGAGCGCGATGCGCTGAACCAGGCGCTGGCGATCGTCAAGCGCTTCCGCGCGCTGCTCGCGCAGCGCTTCCGGCTCGACGCGCTATGAGGAGCCGCCGGTGAACCAGCGCCTGCGCTCGCAACGCCTGCTCGCGCTGTTCGCGGGCGGCTGGCTGCTGCTGAACTTCCCGCTGCTGACGCTGTGGGACCGCGGCGTTCTCGTCGCCGGCTTGCCGCTGTTACCGCTGGCGCTGTTCGCCGGCTGGGCCGCGCTGATCGGCGCGACTGCGTGGATCTGCGAGGCCGACGACACGCCGGACTGACGCCATGCTGTCGACACCGCTGGTCATCGCCGCGTCGTTCGCGTACCTGATGCTGCTGTTCGCGATCGCCTACCTGGGCGACAGCCGCGCCGGCGCAGGGCGCTCGATCATCGGCAACGCCTGGGTCTATGCCCTGTCGATGGGGGTCTATTGCACCGCCTGGACCTACTTCGGCAGCATCGGCCGGGCCGCATCGGCCGGCTTGTGGTTCCTGCCGATCTACCTCGGTCCGACGCTCGGAATGCTGGTCGCATGGATGCTGCTGCGCAAGATGATCCGCATCGCCCGCGTCCATCGCATCACGTCGATCGCCGACTTCGTCGGCAGCCGCTACGGCAAGAGCCGGCTGCTGGCTGCGCTGGTCACGCTGATCGCCGTCGTCGGCATCGTCCCGTACGTCGCGTTGCAGCTGAAGGCGACCGCCACCGGCTATTCGCTGCTGACGAGCGGACATGTGCTGCCCGGCGGCAGCGTCGCCGGCGCCGCCTGGTGGCGCGACAGCACGCTTTACATGGCGCTGGTGCTCGCCGGTTTCACGATCGCCTTCGGCACCCGCCATCTCGACACCACCGAGCGTCACGAGGGGATGGTCGCGGCGATCGCGGTCGAGTCGATGGTCAAGCTGCTCGCGTTCCTCGCGATCGGCGCATTCGTCACCTGGGGCCTGTTCGAAGGCCCGGGCGACATCTTCACGCGTGCCTCGGCGCGCCCCGACCTGAAGCCGCTGCTTGGCCTCGGCGCCGAGAACCGCTTCGCCGGCGGCCAGTGGTTCGCGCTGACCCTGCTGTCGATGCTGTCGCTCTTCTTCCTGCCGCGCCAGTTCCAGATGATGGTCGTCGAGAACGTCGACGAGCGCCACGTTCGGCGCGCGGCCTGGGCGTTCCCGCTCTACCTGCTGCTCATCAACCTGTTCGTGCTGCCGATCGCGCTCGGTGGGTTGCTGCACCCGGCCAGTGCCGGCGCCGACTCCGAGACCTTCGTGCTGTCGCTGCCGCTCGCCACAGGGCATCCGTGGCTCGCGCTCCTCGCCTTCATCGGCGGGCTCTCGGCTGCGACCGGGATGATCATCGTCGAGGCGATCGCGGTCTCGACGATGGTCTGCAACGACCTCGTCATCCCGTTGCTGCTGCGCCGCGGGCCCGGGCCGGCGCGCGACCTGACCGGCACGCTGCTCGGCATCCGCCGCGGCGTGATCGTCGCGCTGCTGCTGCTCGGCTACCTGTACTTCCGGATCGCCGGCGAGGCCTACGCGCTCGTCAGCATCGGCCTGATCAGCTTCGCCGCGGTGGCGCAGTTCGGACCGGCGCTGCTCGGCGGCATGTACTGGAAGGGCGGCACTCGCGCCGGCGCGCTCGCCGGCCTCGGCGCCGGCTTCGTGCTCTGGGTCTACACGCTGATGCTGCCGTCGATCGCGAAGTCGGGCTGGATGCCGGACGGCTTCATGACCGAAGGGCTGTTCGGAATCGCGCTGCTGCGGCCCGAACAACTGTTCGGCCTCACCGGCGTCGACGGCCTGACGCATTCGCTGCTGTGGAGCCTGCTGGTGAACGCCGGGCTCTATGTCGGCGTGTCGCTATGGCGCGCGCCGTCGGCGCGCGAGACCAGTCAGGCGGTGCTGTTCGTCGACGTCTTCGAGCGGCACGCGGGCGCCGGCGCCTCCGGACCGGTCTTCTGGCGCGGCCGCGCGCAGGTCGGCGACCTGCTCGCGCTCGCCCGACGCTTCCTCGGCGAGGCGTCGGCACAGCGCCTGTTCACCGACTATGCGCGACTGCGGGGGTTCGACGGCATCGCCGGGATCCAGGCCGACGCGCAACTGGTGCAGTTCGTCGAGCGCGAGCTCGCCGGTGCGATCGGCGGTGCGTCGGCGCGCGTGATGGTCGCGTCGGTCGTCGAGGAGGAGCCGCTCGACCTCGACGACGTGATGCGCATCCTCGACGAGGCGTCGCAGCTGCGCGCCTATTCGCATGCGCTCGAGGAGAAGTCCCATTCGCTCGAACGCGCGACCGCGGAGCTGCGCGACGCGAACGCGCAGCTGAAGAGCCTGGACCGGCTGAAGGACGACTTCATGTCGTCCGTGACCCACGAGCTGCGCACGCCGCTGACGTCGATCCGCGCCTTCGCCGAGCTGATGGTCGACGACCCGGCGATGGACGCGGCGCAGCGCCAGCGTTTCCTCGGCCTCGTGGTCGCCGAGACCGAACGGCTGACGCGGCTCGTCAACCAGGTGCTCGACATGGCGAAGATCGAGGCCGGGCACGCCGAATGGCGCGCCGCCGAGATCGACCTGCGCGCGCTTCTGACGCAGGCGGTGCAGACGACGGCCGAGGTGTTCCGCGAGCGCGGCGC
>JADGRJ010000076.1 GCA_017881025.1 Rhizobacter sp.
CGAGCGTCCAGATGGCGCTCGTGAAGACGCGGCCGTCGCTGCCGTTCAGGTTGAGCAGGACCGAGCCGTCGAGCAACTGCTTGAGCAGCGTGCCGATTTCGCGGGGCGACGAGACTCGGAACTCGTCGAGCCCTTGGTCGTCCGACATGCCTTGCAGCGGTGCCGGTCTGGTTTCCATCGCGTCTCCTTGGAACGCTTTCGATGCGGCGCTTCGCCTCGTCGCTCGATCAGTGCAGGGTCTTCGGACGGCCGGCGAGGATGTCGTCGAGGTCCTCGAGCCAGGGTTCGGCGAGCTGGCGGATCTCGGCGTCGTTGATCAGGATGCGCTGCATCAGGCGCGACTTCAGCTGCGCCTCGTCGGCCGGCAGCGGCGTCTCGGCGGCGGTGTTCTTCAGCTGCGCGATCAGGAGCGCGCACGCGCCTTCGAGCTTGACGACGTGGTCCCAGTTGCCCTTGCGCGCCGCCTCGAGCATGTCCTGGCTCGCCTTCTCGATCGCTTCGTAGTAGTTCAGCAGCACGGAATTCATGCGGGCTCCGGAAGATTGAGTGCGTTGCATGTTCATTGGACCTCGGCCGCGCCGGCGACGCCCGGGCCGATCGCGGCCCAGGCCGAGCGCACCGGCTCCAGCAGGGTCTGGCACTCGTCGAGCGCGGCGGCGTCGCTGTTCAGGTTGGCCTGCGTCAGGCGCAACGCGACGTAGCCGTAGAGCGCGAGCAGGTCTTCGGCGAGCTTGCCGCCGGCGCGCACGTCGAGCGAGGCCTTCAGGCCTTCGTCGACGATCCGGACGGCGCGCGTGATCGCCTTGCACTTGGCTTCGATGTCGCACCGCTGCAGGGCCGCGCGGGCTTGCGCGATCGCGTCGCCGAAGCCGTCGAACAGCATCGTCACGAGCTGGTGCGGTGTCGCCGCATCGACGCCGGTCTCGACACCGACGCGGCGGTAGGCGTGGGCGTTGGCTTGGCGAGCGTGTCGGGACATGGCGGCGGGGGCGAGCATGGTGGTGCGTTTCCGAGGGTCTGGCTGGAGTATCGGTATCGCCCCCGGCGACTTGAGAGGGCGAAAGCCCCGAATTCAGCCGATTTCCCCGCGGCCGGCGCCGCCCGGCCGCGCCTACTTGCTCGAGCTGCTGGCGTTGAACGCCGCGATCTGCTGCGTGATGTAGCTGCTCTGGCTGTTCAGCTGGGCCATCGTCGCGTCGAGCGCCGTGTACTGGGCGCGCATCCGCTTCTCGATCCCGTCGAGGCGGACCTGGAGCGCGTCCTGGTCCTTCTGGTTGCGCTGCAGCTGCTTGCCCAGGCCGTCGGTCCGGGTCGTCAGGGCGCCGTCGACCCCGAGCAGGGCATCGGTGACGACGCGAAACCGCTTGCCGAAGCCGTCGTTCGAGGGATCGAGGAGGTCCGAGTTCGAGAACAGCTTCTTCAGCTCGGCGACGTTGCCGAGCGCGTTGGCGAGCGTCGAGTCGTTGACGGTCATCGAGCCGTCGCCCTGCAGCTGGAGGCCGGCGTCGGACAGGTGGCCGAACAGCGCCGAAGCGCCCGAGCTCGTGCCGACCAGCGTTCGCAGCTGCCGTTGCAGGCCGGTCGCGGCGCTGTCGCCCTGCAGGATGCCGCTCGTCTTGGTGGTCGGGTCGTACTTGGTGTCGGTCGCGATCAGCTTGATGACCGCGCTGTAGGCGGCGGCGAAGTCGGTGATGGTCTTCTTCAGCGCGTCGGTGTCGGTGACGACGTTGACCGTCACCGGCCCGGTCGTCAACGTCGACAGGTTCAGGGTCAGGCCGTCGACGATGTTCGAGAGCGTGTTGCTAGGCGAGGTGACGGCCAGGCCATTGACCGTGGCGGCAGCGTCGGCGGCGGTCTGGCTCTGCGTCATCGTCGTCGCGCCGGCGGAAGGATCGAAGGCGAGCGAGGCGATGCCCGAGGTGCGAAACGCGTTGGCGGCGCCCGAGGTGTTGGAGCGGATCAGCAGGCGCGAGCCGCTCGCGTCGGTCATGACCAGCGCGGTCACGCCGGCGCCGGCGGCGTTGATCTTGTCGCGCACGGTGGCGAGCGTGTCGGTCGCCGTCACGGCGATGTCGACCGCGGTCGCGCCGGCCTTGGGAGTGAAGCTCGTCTGCCCGGCGCCGTAGCTGCCGAGCTCGATGTGCAGCGTGCCGGCCCCCGGCGTCGTCGTCGCCGGAACGGCCGTGCCCATGGCGATCGTCTGCACGCTCGCCAGCTTCTGCACCTCGACCGTGTACGAGCCGGCGGCAGAGTTGGCGGTCGTCGCCGAGACGGCGGTGCTCGACGAGTTGGTGACGGTCTGGCCCCAGGTCGTCGTGCTGGCGAGCTTGGCCGCCAGGTCGCGCAGCGTCGAGACGGCGCTCTTGATCTTGCCGTACTCCGAGACTGTGCTCTGGATCGTCGTCGCCTTGGTCTGGAGCGCGGTGAGCGGCTGCTGCTCGATCGCCATCAGCTGGGTGACGATCGAATTGACGTCCAGGCCGCTGCCGATGCCTGCAGAACTGATCGCGCCGATGCCTGCAGAACTGGTCGTCATGGGCAAACCTACGTCTGAAACCGCCGCGGCCGGTCGGGCCGATGCATCAATCTCGGCCGTTCAGGGGCGAACTTGAGCGCCGTTCGCGCCGGAGCACGGCGGCGCCGTGCTCACTTGAGCAGGGCGAGGACGGTCTGCGGCTGCTGGTTGGCTTGCGCCACCATGGCGGTGCCGGCCTGCTGCAGGATCTGCGCCCGCGACAGGTTCGCGGTCTCGGCGGCGAAGTCGGCGTCCATGATCCGGCCGCGCGCGGCCGTCTGGTTCTCGCCGGTGATCTGCAGGTTCGAGATCGCGAAGCCGAAGCGGCTCATCGCCGCGCCGTAGGTGGCGCGGTCGGTCGTGATGACGTCGAGCTTGGCGTCGATCGCCGCCAGCGCCGTCGACGCGTTCGCCGCCGTCGTCAAATCGCCGGCGACCGTCGTCACCGCGGTCGTCGTGACCGTCAGCGTGTCGCCGTTGTTGGCACCGACCTGGAAGGTCTGCGCGCCGGCGCCGCCGCCGACGATCGCCGCGCCATTGAACTTGGTCTGCGTCGCGATGCGGGTGATTTCCGCCGACAGCTGCTGATACTCGGTGTCGAGGTTGGCGCGGTCGCCGGTGCCGTTCGAGCCGTTCTGGGCCTGCACGGCGAGCTCACGCATGCGTTGCAGGGCGTCGGTCATCGTCGCCAGCGCGCCTTCTGCGGTCTGGGCGAGCGAGATGCCGTCGTTGGCGTTGCGGATCGCGACATTGGTGCCGCGGATCTGCGCGTTCATGCGGTCGGCGATGGCCAGGCCGGCGGCGTCGTCCTTCGACGAGTTGACGCGAAGGCCCGACGAGAGGCGTTGCATCGACGTCGCCAGCGACGACTGCGAGGTGTTGAGGTTGCGTTGCGCGTTGAGCGAAACGATGTTGGTGTTGATGGTCTGAGACATGAGGGCACTCCTGACAGGAACGAGGGCCTCCGGCAGCGGTGCCGGGATCGTCAGTGCCGTGGATTCGGCCTGTGCGACATTCTTGAGCTCTCGTTTCGGCCGCGGTCGCTGGAAGAGACGCGCTCCGACCCGTCAATTCGTCGCCCATGAAAAAAGCCGCCCCGGAGAGCGGCTTCGAGCGGCGGCGCTTGCGCGCCGGCGATCACTTCAGCAGATTCAGGACCAGGTTCGGCAGCTGGTTGGCTTGCGCCACCATCGCGCTGCCGGCCTGCTGCAGGATCTGCGCCCGCGACAGGTTCGACGTCTCCGCCGCGAAGTCGGCGTCCATGATCCGGCCGCGCGCGGCCGTCTGGTTCTCGCCGGTGACCGACAGGTTCGAGATCGCCATGCCGAAGCGGCTGATCGCGGCGCCGTACGTGGCACGGTTGGTCGTGATCGTGTTGAGCGCGGTGTCGAGGGCGGCGACGGCCGTCGACGCGTTGGCGGAGGTCGTCAAGTCGCCGGCGACGGTCGTGACCGTGGTCGTCGTGATCGTCAGCGTGTCGCCGTTGTTGGCGCCGACCTGGAACACTTGCGCGCCGGCGCTGGCGCCGATGATGGCGGTGCCGTTGAATTTGGTCTGCGCGGCGATGCGGGTGATTTCAGCCGACAGCTGCTGATACTCGGTGTCGAGGTTGGCGCGGTCGGTCGTGCCGTTCGAGCCGTTCTGGGCCTGGACCGCCAGCTCGCGCATGCGCTGCAGGGCGTCGGTCACCGTGGAGAGCGCGCCTTCAGCGGTCTGCGCCAGCGAGATGCCGTCGTTGGCATTGCGGATCGCGACGTTGATGCCCTTGATCTGCGCGTTCATCCGGGTGGCGATCGCCAGGCCGGCGGCGTCGTCGGCGGCCGAATTGACGCGCAGGCCCGAGGACAGGCGCTGCATCGACGTCGCCAGCGACATCTGCGAAGTGCTGAGGTTGCGCTGCGCGTTGAGCGAAACCATGTTGGTGTTGATCATCATCGGCATGAAAGGAACTCCTAAGGTTGATTGATCCCGGCCTAGCCGCCGGCGTTACACGCGGTTGCAGCGAAAGCGGACTCGCGCTGCCTCCGTTTGCATGCCGCTGTTCGAGACGGGTGTCACGTTCACCGGCACCGCCCGCGCTAGTCAACCTTGTGTCCAGCAGCCGATGCTGCTCAACCCTCGGCCGGCCAACCGGACCACGAACCCGAACTCCAGGTGCGTTGGCTGGGTTATCGAGCACGGTCTTCTGAACTTGAGGCGAAAGCTCGGAAGGTGTGCGAAAACGCCGCGATCGCCGCGTCGGGATCGGCCGAGATAGCGCGCCCTTTGCGTTCTTTTCGATACACCGCCGGCGTGTCCGAGTGGTTTCATCGCTTGTCGGCACGCCTCTCTTCTCATGAATGCAATCGCGCTGGTGATGATCGTTCGCGACGAAGAGCGCAGCCTCGAGCGCTGCCTGCTCAGTGCCTGTCCGTGGGTCGACGAGATGGTCGTGCTCGACACCGGTTCGCGCGACGCGACGCCCGAGATCGCGCGCCGACTCGGCGCTCGCGTCGCCTGCTTCGAATGGGTCGACGACTTCGCCGCCGCTCGCAACGCGGCGCTGGCGCTGACCGAAGCGCCCTGGCGTCTCGTCCTCGACGCCGACGAGTGGATCAGCTACGGCGCCGACTCGCTCGACTCGCTGCGCGGCCAGACGCCCGGCTTCGTCGGCGAGATCAACGTCGCCAGCCTGTTCGACGAGGCCGGCGGCGCCGTCGGCAACGCGCCGAGCTGGCTGCCGCGCCTGCTGCCGCGCGGCGTCGGCTACGCCGGTCGCGTCCACGAGCAGCCGGACTCGGCGCTGCCGCGGCGGCGCCTGCCCTTGCTCGCCGGGCACGACGGCTACCTCGACGTCCACCGGGCGAAGAAGGCCGGCCGCAACGAGAGGTTGCTCGAGCTCGCCCTCGCCGCCGATCCCGACGATGCCTATCTCCACTACCAGCTCGGCAAGGACCTCGAGGTTCGCTCGCGCTTCGACGCCGCCCTGCCGCATTACGAGCACGCGCTCGCCGGTGTCGACGAGCGCGCCGCATGGCGCCACGACCTCGTTCTGCGCACCCTCTTCACGCTCAAGAAGGTCGCCCGCTTCGAGGCGGCGGTGGCGCTGGCCGAAGCCGAGATGCCGCGCTGGCAGGGCTCGCCCGACTTCTTCTTCACCCTCGGCGACCTTCTCCTCGATTTCGCCGTCGCCGCCCCGGAACGCGCCGGCGGGCTGCTGCCGATGATCGAGGCGAGCTGGCTGCGCGCGCTCGAGATCGGCGAACAGCCGCAGCTCCACGACACGGTGCACGGCCGCGGCAGCTTCCTCGCCGCCCACAACCTGGCGGCGATGTACGAAGGGCAGGGCGACGCGACGAAGGCGCGCCACTGGCGCGAGCGCGCCGGCGCGATGGGACGGCCGGGCGACCTGCCGCGCCGGATCGTGGCGACGCACCGCTGACCGGCGCCCTGAAATGGCCCGCCGGCGCGGGCCATTTCAGGGCATCGGCCGCGCCGACGCCGCCTACGCTGTCGCCATCGCTTCCCTGCCGAACGCCGCCGTGTCGTCGGCGCGGCCCGTCGCCCATGTCCTTGCAGCTTCCGAACCCCGCCCCGCCCGGCGTCTCGCGCGCGCAGGCGCGCGCCCACAAGCTCTGGCAGGCGGGGCAGTCGCACGCGCGGCGCGAGCAGTGGCCGCTCGCCGCGCAGTCGTTCGAGCAGGCGGCGGCGCTGCACGACGACGCCGCGTATGCGCTGGCGGCGACGCACGCGCTGATCAAGGCCGGCCGCGCCGCCGATGCGGTCGGGCGGGCGCGCGCCATCCGCGCCGCCGATCCGCGCGCCGGAATCGCCTACACGCTGGAGTCGCACGCGCTCCTCGGCCTCGGCCGCGCCGAGGAGTCGGTCGAGTGCCTGCGCACGCTGCCGGCCGACGTCGGCCGCGACCTCGACCACCATGTCTCTCTCGCCGTCTCGTTGCAGCGCAGCCGCCGTCACGAGGAGGCCATCCGCTCGTTCTTCGATGCCCTGGCGCTGAAGATGGACGACGCGCTGTCGCACTTTCGCCTCGGCATGTCGTTCAAGGAGCTCGGCATGAAGGCCGAGGCCGCCGAGTGCGTCCGCACCGCGATCGTGCTCGGACTCGGCAGCAGCGACCTGGCGGCGCGGGCACAGCTCGTGTTCCTCGAGCGCGAGGCGTGTCGCTGGGCCGCCGCTGACGAAGCGATGGCCGGCCTCCGTGTCGCCGTCCGCGCCCTGCCGGCCGACACACCGGTCGAGACCGGCCCGTTTCCGCACGCGGTGCTCGTCGACGATCCGCTCGAGCAGCTCAAGGTGGCACGGCACTACGCGCTTCACGTCGCCCAGCTGTACCGGCCGCTGCCGCGGCGCGTCGCCAGGGCACACGGCGGGCGGCTGCGCATCGGCTACCTCTCCGCCGACTTCCACATCCACGCGACCAGCCAGCTGATGGCGCAGATGCTCGAATGCCACGACCGCAGCGCCTTCGAGGTGACGCTGCTGTCGAGTGGGCCCGACGACAAGAGCGCGATGCGGCAGCGGATCGTCGCCGCCAGCGAGCGCTTCGAGGACGTCCGCGGCAAGGGCTTCGACGCGATCGCCCGGCGCGTCCGCGAGCTCGAGATCGACATCCTGGTCGACCTCAAGGGCGCCACCAACGACACGCTGCTGCCGGTGTTCACGCAGAGGCCGGCGCCGCTGCAGGTGGGCTGGCTCGGCTTCCCCGGCACGACAGGCGCGCCCTACATCGACTACCTGATCGGCGACGGCGTCGTCACGCCGCTCGCCGACGCGGCCCACTTCAGCGAGAAGATCGCGCAGATGCCGCATTGCTACCAGCCCAACGACGCGCACCGGGCGTTGCCGAGGCCCTCGATGCGGGCCGACTGGGGCGTCGCCGACGACGCGATCGTGCTCTGCGCCTTCCACCAGTCGTACAAGATCTCGGCCGAGGTCTTCGACCGCTGGTGCGATCTGCTGCACCGGCTGCCCGGCTCGGTGCTGTGGCTGCTGCAGTGGAACGCGAACGTTCGCGAGACGCTGACCGCGGCGGCGGCCGAACGCGGCATCGCCGCCGCGCGGCTTGTCTTCGCTCCCTTGCTGCCGCTGCAGGACCACCTGAGCCGGCTCGCTTGCGCCGACCTCTACCTCGACGCCTGGCCCTGCAACGCGCACACCACCGCGGGCGAGGCGCTCTGGGTCGGCGTCCCGGTGGTCACGTTGAGGGGCGCGACGTTCGCGCAACGCGTCGCCGCCAGCCTGCTGCACACGGTCGGGCTCGACGAGCTCGTCTGCGCCGACGCCGACGCCTACACGGCGCTGGCGATCGATCTGGCGAGTGACGCGACTCGTCGCGCCGCCCTGCGCGAGCGGCTGCTCGCCCAGCGGCGCGACGGCGTGCTGTTCGACGGCGCCGCGTTCGCGCGCGACATCGAGGCGCTGTACCTGCGGATGTGGGCGCGCGCTGTCGCCGGCCAGGCGCCGGCGCCGCTGCCGGCTGCGCTCGCCGCCTGAGGCGGCGGCCCCGCGCGCGGCACCGGCCGCGCTGCCCGCCTCAGAGGCCGAACTTGTCGGCCAGATCGCGCTCGCGAACGATGCGCACGTTGCGCGCCGCCGCTTCGACGCTGTCGAGGTGCTGCGCCTTGACGGCATCGTCGCGGATGAACAGCACGGCGTCGGACAGGTGCTCGCAGCGCTGCAGGTCGGTGAGGAACTCGACCGGCACGCGCGCCTGGCGGACGAGGTAGTCGCGCTCCTCGCGCGGCGTCGTGCCGACGCAGATCAGCTGGCGGACGCCGCGATGGATCTCGCCGTCGCGCAGCACGAACTCGACCATCGCCTCCGAGGCCAGCGTCGCCAGGGGCGCCGGCAGGAGCTTCTCGTAGCCGAGGCCGCGCAGGCGCATGGCCAGGTAGTAGGTGTCGATGGCGCTGCGCTTGCCGGCATGGCGAAGCCGGATCGCCACCGCCATGCGCGACGCGATCATCTGGTTGATTCGCGCGTGCAGCCCGAAGCGCTCCTCGGCGGTGATGTCGACGCCGGTGCGCGCGATCATGTACTCGAGGCCGCCGCGATAGCGGTCCCAGGCGTGCTCGACCTCGCTGTTGCCGATCTGCTCGCGGGACTCGTCGGCGAAGTAGCGCGTGATCGAGACGTAGAACGGATCCTGCTGGATCAGCACGGCGCCTTGCCTCAGGTAGTCGGCGGCATGGACGAAGGCGAAGAACGCGTGCTCGTTGACGCGAGGCATCGTCGCCTGCAGGACGTCGCGGCGAATGATCTGGATCTCGGGAAAGATGTGGTGGCGCAGGATGTGGTCGAGCAGCTGGCCGTGCTCGTTGCGCTCGATGCGCAGGTCGTGCGGGACGGTGAAGAACTGGCCCTGCGACTGCTGCGCGACCAGGTCGAAGAGCAGCCAGGGCGCGTAGACGACGGCCAGCTCGGGGTCCGCGTCCATCTTGGCGACCGCGCTGGCGACCTGATCGCCGAGGATGCTGTCGTCGTCGGCGACGTAGACGACGTAGCGACCGGCCGCCTGCGACAGAACGAACTGCCAGTTGGCATAGCCGCCGATGTTGCTGGCGTGGCGGAGCGCGCGGATCGGCAGGCGGTCGGCGAAGGCGGCGATCGTCGCGGCGGTCTGGTCGGTCGAGCCGTTGTCGGCGATCACCAGCTCGAAGGAATACGGGAAGTCGGCCAGCTGCACGACCAGGCTCTCGAGCAGCGACGCCAGGTAGCGGCAGCGGTTGTAGGTGGGGATGCAGAAGCTGACCTGAGGGGCGAGAGAGCTTGTCATGGGGAGGCCGCGGTGCGGAGGGGCGTCGATGGGCCATTTTCCGAGGCGACGCCCGGCACGAAAGCGCCGAAGAGACCGCCTCGGGGGGCCCTTTTCGCCGCCGCGAGCCTGCGGCGGCTGTAGGAAGTTCCCTGACACCCGCCATGGAAGAAGCTGGACTTCAGCGACCGAGATGACCTGATGGTCGCGGCCTTCTCGTCTCTTCAGAATTCATTCCATCGCAAGGCCAGGACCTTGCGGGAACACACAGCAAGCAACGGAGCACCTCATGAACGCAGACCAGATCCTCAGCGAAATCCGCGAAGCCAACCTTTCCTACCTGATGCTGGCGCAGAGCCTCATCCGCAGCGACCGCGAGCAGGCGCTCTACCGCCTCGGCATCAGCGAGGAAAGCGCGTCGCTGATCGCCCTGCTGAGCCCGGCGCAGATGATGAAGATCGCCGCCGGCAACACCCTCCTGTGCCGCTTCCGCATGGACGACGACATGGTCTGGGGCCTGCTCACCAGCCACGGCAAGAGCGCCGCCAACGACAGCACGAACCGCCTCCACGCCTCGATCCTGCTCGCCGGCCGTCATCAAGAGGCAGCGTAGTCATGCGCAGCAAGAGCATCCTCACCGAAGCCAAGCAGATCAGCCGCGCGGTCGCGCTGATCGGCCTGGGCGCGCGCCTGCAGGTGCTCGAGTCGGAGACCGACCTGTCGTACGAGCGGCTGCTGCGCCTCTACAAGGAAGTCGCCGGCAAGTCGCCGAGCAAGGGCCAGCTGCCGTTCTCGACCGACTGGTTCATGACCTGGCAGCCCAACATCCACGCCTCGCTCTTCCTCAACATCCACGAGTACCTGAACAAGTCGTCCGCGCTCGACGAGATCGACGCCGTGATCAAGGGCTACCAGCTGTACCAGGAAGAGACCTCGGCGCAGGGCCTCGAGGCGCTGCTGTCGGTCACCCGCGCCTGGCGCCTGGTCAAGTTCGTCGACAACGGCATGCTGACCATGACGAAGTGCTCGAAGTGCGGCGGCCAGTTCGTCACCCACCCGCACGAGATCGCCCGACACTACCAGTGCGCCCTGTGCAACCCGCCGGCGCGCGCCGGCAAAGGCAAGGCGGCCGGCGCGATTCGCATGCACTAGTTCCCGAATTCCCGGGGCCCGCGGCTCAAGTTGCCGGCCCGCCCGTCGAAAGACAGGGCTCTCCGTTCATTGTTCTTGCTTTGTCTCCTCCAGCACATCACTGTGCTTTGAATGCGGGTCCCTCGGGACCCGCTTTTTTATTTGTCGGCAATTCCAGCCCAGATGGCGCGATCGCCGTCGTCGCCCGGGCCGCAAACTCAAGACAACGCACGCGCCGCCGATAACTCGAAGGGCCCGGCGCATCGTCGTCCGGTCCACGGAATCCTCGAAACACCATGGTCGTTCTGATCGGTTACGGCGTCGCCCTCGGCTGCATCTTCGGCGCCTACATCATCCATGGCGGCAACATCGGCGTGATCCTGCACGCCCTGCCGACCGAGCTGATGGCGATCCTCGGCGGTTCGCTCGGCGCCTTCGCCGTCAACAACCAGCCGAAGGTGCTGAAGGCGACCCTCGCGGCGATCCCGGGCGTGCTGAAGGGATCGAAGTACTCGAAGGCGCGCTACATGGAGCTGATGGCGCTGCTCTACGACATCCTGCAGAAGGCGAGGAAGGAAGGCCTGATGGCGATCGAGAAGGACGTCGAGGACCCGGCCGGGTCGTCGCTGTTCCAGAAGTACGCCGTCGTCGGCTCCGACCACCACGTCGTCGAGTTCATCACCGACTACCTGCGCATGATGGTCTCGGGCAACCTGAACGCGCACGAGATCGAAAGCCTGATGGACAGCGAGATCGAGACCCACCACGCCGAGGCGCACGGGCCGGTCAACGCGCTCGGCCGGCTTGCCGGCGCGTTGCCGGCGTTCGGCATCGTCGCGGCCGTGCTCGGCGTCGTCAACACGATGGGCTCGGTCGGCCAGCCGCCGGCGATCCTCGGCGGCATGATCGGCTCGGCGCTGGTCGGCACCTTCCTCGGCATCCTGCTCGCCTACGCCGTGGTCGAGCCGCTCGGCGGCCTGATCGAGCAGAAGGTCGACGAGGGCTCGAAGGAGCTGCAGTGCATCAAGACGACGCTGCTCGCGAGCATGCAGGGCTACGCGCCGCAGGTCGCCGTCGAGTTCGGCCGCAAGGTGCTGTACTCGAAGGACCGGCCGACGTTCGCCGAGCTCGAAGGCCACGTCAAAGGCAAGAAGGCGTGAGGCCGGGAGACTGACATGGCGGGCGACTCGAAGAAGCTGCAGCCGATCATCATCAAGCGCATCCGCAAGGGCGGGCACAACAAGCACGGCGGTGCCTGGAAGATCGCCTACGCCGACTTCGTGACGGCGATGATGGCGTTCTTCCTCCTCATGTGGCTGCTCGGCTCGACGACCGAGGGCGACAAGAAGGGCATCGCCGATTTCTTCAACGCGCCGCTCAAGGTCGCGCTGATGGGCGGCAGCGGCGCCGGCGACTCGTCGCACGTGGTGCGCGGCGGTGGCCAGGACCTGACGCGGACGACCGGCCAGGTCAAGGACGGCGACGTCCCCGCCAAGAGGAAGCTCCTCAACATCAAGTCGCTCGAGGCCGAGCAGAAGCGGGCCGAGGTCGCGCGCCTCGAGGCGCTCAAGAAGAAGGTCGAGGACGCGCTCTCCGCCAGCCCGAAGCTGGCGGCGATGAAGTCGCAGATCCGCCTCGACATGACGCGCGACGGCCTGCGCATCCAGATCGTCGACGAGCAGAGCCGGCCGATGTTCGACAGCGGCAGCGCCGTCGTGAAGCCGTACATGCGCGATCTCCTGCAGGAGATCGGCCACGTCCTGTCGGATGTTCCCAACCGGATCACCCTCGAAGGGCACACCGACGCCCATCCGTTCAGCGGCGGCGAGCGCGGCTACAGCAACTGGGAGCTCTCGACCGACCGCGCCAACGCGTCGCGGCGCGAGATCGTCGCCGGCGGCCTGCCCGAGGACAGGATGCTGCTCGTCCAGGGCCTGGCGTCGAGCAACCTGTTCGTCCCGGCCGAGCCGACCCATCCGATGAACCGGCGCATCAGCATCATCGTCATGAACCGCGACGCCGAGGATCGCCTCCTGAAGCTGCTGCCGAGCCCGACCGAGACCGAGGCGGGCGCGATCGTCGAGGGCAGCGACGCGGCGGCCGCCGTCAAGCGCTGACTGCCGTCATGCGATTCCTCATCGTCGATGACTTCATGACCATGCGCCGCGTCCTGCGCAGCCTTCTGCACCAGATCGGCTTCGACGACGTCGACGAGGCCGCCGACGGCGCGGCCGCGCTGGAAAGCCTTTGCGTGGAGATGGTCGACGTCGTGATCACCGATATCGAAATGCCGACGATGAACGGCTTCGAGCTGCTCGAGTCGATCAAGAAGGACGCGCGGCTGAAACACCTGCCGGTGCTGATGGTCGCCGCCGAGGCGCGCAGGGACGAGATCGTCCGCGCGGTGCACTCGGGGGCGGCCGGCTACCTCGTCAAGCCGTTCTCGCGCGAGACGCTCGAGGAGCGGCTGCGCCAGATCGTTCCCGACTCCTTCGCCGCAGCCTGAGCCGCGATGAACGACTCGCCGCCCCGCACGATCCTCGTCGTCGAGGACAACGCGATCAGTCGCGAGCTCCTCATGCACCAGCTGCGGACCCTCGGCCGCGACGCCGTGGCGGCGATCGACGGGCACGAGGCGATCGACGCCTGGCGCAACGGCGACTTCGGCCTGCTCCTGACCGACCTCGAGATGCCGGGCATGAGCGGCTGCGAGCTCGCCTGCCTCGTCCGCGGCGGCTCGCGCCACCCCGATTCGCCGATCGTGCTGCTCACGGCAGGCCCCGGGACCGGCGACGCGATGCATGCCGGCGCGCTCATCGACGAAGTGCTGATCAAGCCGGCCAACATGACGACATTGCGCTCGCTCCTCGATCGTTGGCTCGGCGCGATGACCCCGACCGAGCCGGCGTCGCCACCGGGCCTGCCCACGTGAGCGGGTTGCCCGGCCGGGCCACGGTCCTGGTCGCGAGCGACAAGGAGGCCGACGCGGCGCATGTCCGAGGCGTTCTCGCCGAGGAGTTCGACAAGGTCGAGGTCTCGACGCGCAGCGAGCTCGCGGTCGCCGATTTCGAGCGGGTCCTGCCCGACGTGGTCGTGCTGGCCTTCGACAACATCGAGAAGTCGCAGCAGTACTGCCTGGGCCTGCTGCGCTTCAGCAAGATCGCCCAGGCGCATCCGCCTCGCCTGGTCATCCTCTGCGGCGCCGGCGAGCTGAATGCCGTCTTCGCGCTCTGCAAGAAGGACTACTTCGACGACTACGTGCTGTACTGGCCGCAGCCGTACGACGGCCACCGGCTCGTCATGGCTGTCTGGAACGCGATCCGCGGCCTGAACGGGGCACGCCACCTGCAGCCGAGCCGCGACGAGCTGGTCGCGCACGCCCAGAGCGCGAAGGCGCTCGGCGCCGTAGTCGATCGGCGCCTCGACGAGGGACTGAGCCACGTCGCAGCGATGAAGGTGTCGCTCGCCAATGTCGAGCGCCAGGTCGGCGCCGGGCCGGGGCACGCGAATGTCAAGCGGGCCCTGGCGGCGTCGCGCGAGAACCTCGCGCCGATCTCGGAATGGGCCGCCGGCTTTCGCTCGGAAGTCGTTCCGCACGTCGCCGACGCTGCCCTGCTCGCGAGCAAGGTCGCTTCGCGCGGCGTGGTCCTGGTCGTCGAGGACGACGCCTTCGCCGCCAAGATCATCGCCAAGGCGCTCGAGCAGGCGTTCTCGGTCCGGCTCGCCGCGGACGCGCCGGCGATGTTCGAGCTGCTGCGCGGCGAGAGGCCGGCGGCCATCCTCATGGACATCCACTTGCCGGGCATGGACGGCCTGGCGCTCACCGAGTGGTTGAAGGCGAGCCCGACCTTCTCGCACATCCCGGTCATCATGCTGACCGGCGAAGCGACGCGCGAAAGCATCGAGCGCAGCAAGGCAGTGGGCGCCGCCGATTTCATCGTCAAGCCGTTCAGCCGTGACCTGCTTCTCGCGAAGCTGACCCGCGTCGTCGGCTGAGGCATGAGCGCCGCGGTCCGGCCGGGATTACCCCGGCACGTCGGGCGCCGCGCGGTGCCATGCTCGCCCAATTGGCTGAAGTCCCCATGAGCGTCACCGAGCCCCCGCCGCTTCCTCGTGCGACGGCGTGGCCCGTGGGCCGGTGGCTCGCGGCGGCGGCGGTCGTGATCGGCGCCGTCACCGCGCTCGGCGCGTGGCGGAAGTACGAGGGAGAGATCCGGGCGCAGAGGGCGCGCCTCGAGACGATCAGTCAGCTGCGCTCCGACCAGATCTCGCGCTGGCTCGTCGAGCGCACCGACGCGGCCGGATTCCTGAACTCGAGCGAGCCGGTCGCCCAGGACTACCTTCGCTGGCGCGACGGCCGCGATGAGGACAGCCTGGCCCGCATCGTCGGGCGCGCCGTCGCGATGCGACGGTCGTCGGGCTATCGCACCTCGATGGTCGTCGACGGATCGGGAACGGTGGTCGCTGCCGAGGCGACCGGCGACCTGCAGACACCGCCCGAGTTGCGCGCCGCCGCCCTGCGTGCGATGGCCAGCGGCAAGCCCGCGCGGACCGATCTGTACGGCTATCCGGGCCCCGACCCGGCGCCCCGCATCGACGTCGTCGTGCCCTTGAGCATGACCGGCAAGCCGGCGCTCGGCGCGGTCGCCTTCCGTATCGATCCGGGCGAGTTCCTGCTTCCGGCCCTCAGGGAATGGCCGGTTCCGAGCGCGAGCGGCAGGTCGCTGATAGTGCGTCGCGTCGGCGACCAGGTCGTCGGCGCGCTCGGCGTGAACCCCCGCCCCCTGGCCTCGGAGGTTCTCGCGAGCCGCGTCATCCGGGGTGCCGCGCCGATTCGCGTCGTGCTCGACGGCGTCGACTTCGAGGGCACGCGCGTGCTCGGCATCGTCAGCCCGATCGAGAACACCGAGTGGTACCTGGTGAGCAAGGTCGATCGCGCCGAGGTTCTCGGCATCGTCGCGCCCGAGATCGCGCTGGTCGGCGCCGCCGGCGTCCTCGCCTTCCTGGCCGCGGCCTTCGCCATCTTCCGCATGCGCGATCGGCAGTCGCTGCGGGCGGTTGTGGCGACCACCGCCGTCCAGGCCGAGCAGCTGCGAACGTTGCAGCTGCTTCACTCGATCGCCAGCCAGTCGATGGACAACATCTTCGCCAAGGACACGCAGGGCCGCTACACGTTCTACAACCCGGCGGCCGGCCGGACCTTCGGCCTCGTGCCCGCGAAGATGCTGGGCCGAAGCGCAGAGGACGTGCAGCCGCCGCACCTCGCCGCGGCGATCCGGGCGATTGACGAGCGCGTCATGTCGGAAGACCGGACGATCACCGTCGAGGATGTCCTGCCGACGGCGAACGGCGAACGCACGTTCCTCATCACCCGCGGTCCGCTGCACGACGAGTCCGGCGCGGTCGTCGGCCTGTCCGGCATTTCGCGCGACATCACCGAGCGGATCGAGCTCGAGCGGCGCCTGCGCGAGCGCGAGGCCGCGCTGCATCGCTCCCAGGTCATCGCCGGCCTCGGCCACGCCGTCATCGGGCCGGGCGGGACGATCGAGGACGTGTCGCAAGCGCTGCCGGCGCTGCTCGGCCGCAGCCGGGCCGACATGCCGGCCGACATCCGCGCCTTTCTCGAGTGGGTCCATCCCGAGGAGCGCGAGTCGGTGCGCGAGAAGATCCTCGGGCTCGGCCCGGACGTGCTTCGTGCCAACTTCGAATACCGCCTGCAGCGCGGCGACGGCAGCTGGATGGAGATCCGGCAGGACATCGTGCC
>JADGRJ010000077.1 GCA_017881025.1 Rhizobacter sp.
CCGATTGGGCGTCGCTCTCGAGGATCTCGAAGCGCGAGGCGAGCAGGTCGCGCAGCAGGCCGTAGGGAACGTTGTTGCCGTACGGATGCGGCCGGCCCTGGAAGAAGCTCACCGGCTCGCTCTGCAGCTCGAGCCAGTGCGTGAACTCGAGGCCGAGGCGGCTCTTGCCGATGCCGGGCTCGCCGACGATCGTCACCTGCTTCAGGCTCTTGTCCTCGCACGCACCCTGGAACGCCTCGCCGATCCGCGCCAGCTCGGCGTCGCGACCGACCATCTTCGTCTCGATCCCTTCCAGGCCGCGGTTGGCCATGCGGAAGGCACGCGGCTTGGCACGCGTCACGAGGTAGCTGCGCACCGGGCCGCTGATGCCCTTGATCTCGATCGGCGCCTGCGGTTCGATGTCGAAGACGCCGCGCACGTGTCGGTACGTCTCGTGGCTGATCCGCAGGGTGCCGGCGGGAGCGGTCTGCTCCATGCGCGCGGCGATATTGACGCTGATGCCGCGAATGCTGCCTTCGGCGTCGATGCCGCCGCCGAGGAGCACCGGGCCGGTGTGGATGCCGACGCGCAGGTCGAAGCCGTCGAGCCCGTAGCGCGTACGAAAGCCGGCCGCGAGCGGCGCCGCCTCGGCGACGATCGCGAGGCCGGCGCGGACGGCGCGCTCGGCGTCGTCCTCGAGCGCCTGGTCGGCGCCGAACACCGCCAGCAGGCTGTCGCCGGCGTACTGGAGGACGCGCCCCTGGTGGGCGCGCACGATCGCCGTCAGGCGCTCGAGGGCGCTGTCCATCACCGCGTGGACGTCCTCCGGGTCGAGGCGCTGGGTGAGCTGGGTCGAGCCGACGACGTCCATGAACAGCACGGTCGCCGTCTTCAGCTGTTGCGTCGCGCCTTCGCGCTGGCGCCGCGCGGCGAGCTTTTCCTGCAGAGGCGCGACCGCCATGGCGACGACGGCGTCGCCGAGGAGCGGGCGCTGGGCCTCCAGCGCGGCGATGGCCGATTCGATCTGCTCCGCGGTCTCTTCCATGCTTCCTGTCGATGCGCCGGCGACGCGCCGGCGTCGCGAAACTCCGACGGCCGTCGCAGCCTACCCCCGTGAACAGGGGGGTCGCGAGGGTAGATAGCCGCGACGGCCCAAGGAAGAGACTCTACATTTACCCGTCGCCCGTGCCGGATTTCCGGCGGCGGAAACAAAAAAGGGTACCCGTCATGTTCCAGAAGTGCTTGCCGCTGCTCGGCGCTTTAGTCTTTGCCGGCCCGGCGTCGGCCGTCACCGTCAACATGAGCGACTTCACTTTCGGCGAGCCGGCGACGGTCAACATGGTCGGCACCGACGGCGCGCCTTCCTACGACGGTTCCGCCGGCCAGTTCAGCGGCGGCCTCGACAGCGGCGCGGCGGCGATGGCATCGCTCCGGCTCGATATTGCCGACGCGGCCTCGGCGACATCGTTCGTCGCCTGGTGCGCCGAGCTCACCCAGTCGTTCAGCTTCGGCGTCAGCTACGAGTACACCATGGTGTCGGGCGCTTCCCACTTCGGCGCGCCGACGGCCACCAACCTCAGCCGCCTCTTCACCGCCGCGCAGGGCTTCGTCGTCGACAAGTACACCTCGGCGGCGATGCAGGCCGGCATCTGGGAAATCATCTACGAGCACGGCCCGTCGTTCAGCCTCACCGGCGGCACGTTCAAAGGCGCACCCGATGTCCCGGCCGGCCAGGGGGCCTTCGACACCATCAACGGCTTTCTCATGAACCTCGCCGCGTACAACGCCGACGCGCGCATCGACGTCCTCGAGAACGACCTGCACCAGGACTTCCTGGTCGCGACGATTCCCGAGCCGGAAACCTGGATGCTGTTCGGCCTCGGCCTCGGCGTCGTCGGCCTGCTCCGGCGCCGCCGCCGCGCCTGAAGCCGCGGCGCGCCTTCGCGCGCTAGCTCGTCGAAGGCGGCGGCGTCGCCGGCACGGCGCTGTCGGCGGTGAAGCCGCGCTGCAGCAACAGCCAGCGCCACTTCGAGACGGCACGAAACGGACGGGTCACGGTCGGCGTGGCGGAGACCGGTACGCCTTGCGACATCTGCAGGGTGATCGAGCGAGCGGCATCGGCGCACACCTTGCACACCCAGTTGCGGCCGTCCTGGATCGTGCACTCGTTGAATTTGCCTGAGGGCTCCTTGCTGCCCACCATCCAGAAGATCACCTCGCCGTGCGGCTTGAGGGCGCGGAAGCGGTAGCGTGTTCCTGCGACGACCTGGCCGCCACAGCGATCGCCCTGCCAGACGCCATTCTTGCAATCGACGGTGTAGATGGTCCGTTCGCCCTGCATCGTCACGAAGTCGGAAGCCCACGCCGCGAATCCGAGTGCGATCAAGACAAAGAAAACGAATGCCCAGACTCGAACCATCGGCGGTCAACTCCGGCGCCGGGTGGCGCGCCGCGGATTGTGCACCTCCGGCGATTCCCCTCGGCACCGGCGAGGGGCGCTAGGCGCGGCGCGGCTCGACAGGCTCGTGGCCGGGCGCCTCGGGGTCGGGCGGCAACGTCGTGCCGTTGTCGGGCTCGACCGGCAATGCGTCGGGCTCGGGTTCATCGGTCTGTGGCAGACCGGGCAAAGTCGCCATCGCGCTCCCCTCTGAAGCAATCCCTCATCATGCCTCGGCGGCGAGGGGCCGGCGGCAGCGGGGCTTCTAGCGGCTGGAGCGAAGCGAGCCGGCGTTCTGGATCAGCGGCACGTTGTACGGGTTGCTGACGACCGCCTTGGGTGCCAGGCTCGCACCCGCCGACGGCGCGATGACGCGAGTGTTCGGCGCCGCCGCCGAGGTGAGCAGGTTGAACGAATTGCCCGACTTCCTGCCCGAGTCGCTCGCAGCGCCGCCGGCGGCCGAGGCGGCGCTCGCCGCGGCCAGGCCGGCGACCAGCACGAACGTCAGGCGGATGAGGAGGAAGGCGCGCGCCATGGCGATGTCCGGTTCCGGGGGGATAGCCTGGTTATCGGTGCGCTCGGAAGCGGCTGAAGGCCTCCTCGTCACGAGACGGACGAACGGTCGCCGGGTGGCCGCGACGGCGTTACGGCGTGGCGCCGAGGTGCTCGACGAGGATCGCCGCGCCGATGCCGATGAGGAGCAGTCCGCCTACGATTTCCGCACGCTTTCCGGCGATGGCGCCGAGAACGCGCCCAAGCATGACGCCGACGGTGACCATGACGAAGGTCGCCAGGCCGATGGCCGCGGCGACCCAGCCGATCTCGACCTCGACGAACGCCAGCCCGACGCCGACGGCCAGCGCGTCGATGCTGGTCGCCAGTCCCGTGAGCGCGAGGATCCAGAACGAATGGCGCTCGGGTCGTGCGTCGACCGGGCTCTCGCCGGCCCGCAAGCCGGCCCAGATCATCCAGGCACCGAGACCGGCGAGGAGCGTGAAGGCGATCCAGTGGTCCCACGCGCTCGCGTACTTCGCCGCGACCGAGCCGATCAGCCAGCCGACGAGGGGGGTGATCGCCTCGATGGCGCCGAAGATGGCGCCGGTGCGAAGCGCCTCGCGCCAGGTCGGTCGTTGCAGGGCGGCGCCCTTGGCGATCGCCGCGGCGAAAGCGTCGGTCGACATCGCGAACGCGACCGCGGCGACGGAGAGGGGATTCATGGGCAGAGTGGCGCGAGTCTAGAGTGCCCTCCCTTGCGGTAATGCGCGATGCCTCAGGTCCCTTCGCTCCGGAACACCAGCATCAGGTTGTTCGCCGGCATGTCGAAGCGGCCCTCGAAAGCCAGCCCGGCGCCCTCGGCCGCGCCGACGATGTCGGCAAGGCGGCGCAGGCCCCACGCGGGATTTCGCTGGCGCAGGTCGGCGTCGAACGCGACGTTTCCCGGCGCCGGGGGTTCGCCATCGACAAGATAGGGCCCGTAGAGAACGAGCGCGCCGCCGGGAAGAAGGTGAAGCGCCGCGCCCCGCATCAGCGCCGCGCAGGTCGCCCACTCCGCGATGTGCAGCATGTTCGCGCAGTAGACCGCGTGAAACCGACCCAGCGATTGCGGCCAGCGCGGCGCGAGAACGTTCAGCGCCAGCGGCGGCCGGATGTTCGCGAGCCGAGCGGTGCGCGAGGCGATCGATGCCAGCGCATCGGGATCGGCATCGGTCGGCTGCCAGTCCCAGTCGGGGCGGGCCGCCGCGAAGTGCGCGGCATGCTGGCCGGTCCCGCTCGCGATCTCGAGCACCGCCGCCGGCGACGGCAAGACGCGGGCCAGCACGTCGAAGATCGGCTTCTTGTTGCGCTCGGCAGCCGGACTGGTTGTCAAGTCGTCGTCCTCGACCTCTGCGGGAGCTACCAGTATGAGGGACCGCTGCATTGAGCACAGTGGTTCTGCAGCTCCCCGCCATGCGGCCGAAGCGACGCGCCGGTCGGTGGCCTGGCTCGTGCTCGGCGCGCTCGCGGTCACGATCGCGGCGCGGCCCCGCTTGATCGACATCAAGACGCACGACGGCACTCGGCCTATCGTGAATCCTGTCGGTTCGCAGCCGAAGGTGGATCCCGAGGCATCCCGTCCCTGCCCAGCGCAGCCCATGAGTGAACGCCCCAGTATCGTCCCGCGAGTCGCGCTGGTCACCGGCGGCACGGCAGGCATCGGCGCCGCGATCTGCGAGGCGCTTCTCGCCGCCGGCTACCGCGTCGCGGCCAACTACGCCAGCCGCCACGCGGTAGCGGATGCCTTCGCGACGCGCACCGGGATCCCGGTGTTCTCGTGGGATGTCGCCGACCTGGAGGCCTGCGCTGCAGGAGTCGCGCGGGTGCAGGCCGCCCTGGGACCGATCGACGTCGTGGTCAACAACGCCGGCATCACGCGCGACGCCATGCTGCACAAGATGACGGCGAGCCAATGGCGCGAGGTGATCGACGTCGATCTCGGCGGCTGCTTCAACATGTGCCGCAGCGTCATGGAAGGCATGCGCGAACGCCGCTTCGGACGGATCGTCAACATCAGCTCGGTCAACGGACTGTCGGGACAAGTCGGGCAGACCAACTACGCCGCGGCCAAGGCCGGAATGATCGGCTTCACCAAGTCGCTGGCGCTTGAAGGCGCTGCCCGCAACATCACTGCGAACGCGATCGCCCCGGGCTATACGGATACCGCCATGGTCGGCGCAGTTCGCCCGGACGTGCTCGAGCAGATCCTGAAGTCGGTGCCCGCCGGCCGCCTTGCCGCGCCTTCGGAGATCGCGCGCGGCGTCGTCTTCCTCGCTGCCGACGATGCCGGCTTCATCAACGGCATCACGCTGTCCATGAACGGCGGCAAGTACCTTTCCTGAGGATGACCGAGCGGCGCGAAGGAAGGCCATGGAGCACGTTCTTCGGGTTCGTGCCAATGTCTGCGTCGGTGCTCGGCGTCGTGGCGACGCTGACGCTCGCGTACCTCGTCGTCACCGAGCTTGCCAAGCGCCTGTTCTATCGCTTCGACCTCTCGCGAAGACCCCGAGCCGAGCCGGCTCTCGTTGACTCGGCGGTCTAAGCGCCTTGCCTTGAGCGCCGTCAAGGTCGCGCGACCCTGGCCGCACTATGGTGAGATCCTTCACTCTCACGGGGACAATCATGAGCCGCTTGAATGTGGGCAACGTCGACCGAGCGCTGCGCATCCTGGTCGGCCTCGCCCTGATCATCCTGGCCGCCACGAGCACGATCGGTCTGTGGGGATACGTCGGTGTCATTCCGCTTCTGACCGGTCTGGCGGCGAGGTGCCCGCTGTACTCGGCGCTCGGCATTGCCACGACGTCACGCTAGATGCCCGCCGGCAAGCTCGTCACCGCACCCCGTCGTACGGCACCCCGTCCGCTGGCCGGGACGCGCGAACGCGCCGCGAGCCCGTGGCTGACCGCCCCGTCCGGCACGATCGACGCGGACAAGTCGCGGCGGTCGCCCTCGGGTCAGCTCGCACCCTGGACCGCTCTGCCCGGAGCAGCGGTTGCGCCCGCGACGGCGCTCGGCGCGTTCACGGATTGGTGGCTGCACGTCGCGGGATCGCCGGCCAAGCAGCTCGAGCTCGGCCGACTGAGCGCGGAGCAATGGCTGCGCGCCTTGACCTTCGGCGTCCTCGGCGCGCGCGTCGCTCCGTTGCCGCAGGACAAGCGCTTTGCCGATCCGGCGTGGCAGCGCCCGCCGCATGCGCAAGTCGCCGAAGCGTTCCTGCTCGTCGAGGAGTGGTGGCAGCAGGCGACCACCGGCGTGCCGGGCGTCGCTCGCCATCATGAGCAGATGGTGGCCTTCGCGGCGCGCCAGTGGCTCGACATGATGTCGCCCTCGAACTTCATCACCACCAATCCGGTCGTCCAGCGCCGAACCCTCGAGGAAGGCGGGCTGAACCTGCTGCGCGGTGCGCAGATCGCCGCCGAAGACCTCTGGCGCAGCACTGCCGATCTGCCGCCGGCGGGCGCCGAGGCCTTCGAGCCCGGACGCAACGTCGCCGTCACGCCGGGACGCGTGGTCCTGCGCAACCGGATCATGGAGCTGATCCAGTACACCCCGACGACGCCCAAGGTGAACGCCGAGCCCGTGCTGATCGTGCCGGCCTGGATCATGAAGTACTACGTGCTCGATCTGTCGCCGGGCAACTCGCTGATCCGGCATCTCGTCGATCACGGCTTCACCGTGTTCGCGATCTCCTGGAAGAACCCGACCGAAGCCGATCGCAACCTGGGCATGAACGACTACGCGGAGCACGGCGTTCGCGCCGCGCTCCAGGCCATCGCGCACATCGTTCCCGGTGCCGGCATCCATGCCACCGGCTACTGCCTCGGCGGCACGCTGCTCTCGATCGCGGCCGCTGCGCTGGGCCGCGACGGCGCGTCCCCGCTGCGCACGCTCACGCTCCTGGCGGCGCAGACCGACTTCACCGCGCCGGGCGAGCTGGGATTGTTCATCGACGAAGCCCAGGTCGCATTCCTCGAGCAGCTGATGGCGCAGCGCGGCTACCTCGACAAGAAGCAGATGCAGAGCACGTTCCAGATGCTGCGCTCGGGCGATCTGATCTGGTCGTACCGACTGCATAGCCATCTTCTCGGCGAGCGGCGGCCGGTCAACGACCTGATGGCCTGGAACGCCGACGGCACGCGTCTTCCCGAGCGCATGCACTCCGAATACCTGCGCGGCATGTTTCTCGACAACGCGCTGGCGCGCGGCGAGTGGCGTGTCCGCGGACAGCCGGTGAATCTGAGCGACATCCGCGTTCCCATCTTCAACGTCGGCACGGTCCAGGATCATGTCGCGCCCTGGCGCTCGGTCTACAGGCTGAACGCGCTCACCGACGCCGAGCAGACCTTCGTGTTGACGGCCGGCGGCCACAACGTCGGCATCGTCAATCCTCCCGGCCAGACGAAATCGAGCTATCGGTTGCGCACCTGGCACGCCGGCGACCGCCTGCTGACGCCGGACGAGTGGATCGCGGCAACGTCGCCGGTCGCCGATTCGTGGTGGACGCCCTGGCTCGAGTGGTTGCGCGACCACTCCACCGGTCGTGTCGCGCCGCCGTCGATGGGCGCGGTCGCCGACGGCCTGCCGCCGCTGGAGGCCGCACCCGGCCTCTATGTCCACCAGCGCTGAAGCGGGCCGACTTCTCGCCAGCGGCGGCCGAGGGTTGCGGGTTGCTGCGACGATTCGGCATCGCAGACGATCGCCAGCGCGGCCTCGCCGTCGTCGAGGGGTTCGTCGAGCGGCGCCAGCCGCTTCAGCACGTCGAGGTCGGCTTCGGAGGCATCGTCGCCGCGCACCTGACGCGCGGCGATGCGTTGGCGCAGGAGCGCCGGCTCGGTGCGACAGTCGAGGATCGTGAACGGTGCGTCCAGGGCGGCGGCCAGGGCCCTGAAGCCTGTTCGTTCGGCGCGGCGGAGGAACGCGGCGTCGACGATCGTCGGCCAATCGGCCAAGAGCGCGGTTCGGGCGACGGCGAGCAAGCGAGCGTAGGTTCGTTCCGTGGCCGAGGCGTCGTAGATCGCACCGTCGTTGCGCGCCTGCGAGGACTGCAGCGACGACAGGCCGAACAGGCGCTTGCGTTCCACGTCGGAGCGAACCCGTATCGCCCCGACCTCCTCGGCGATCGCCTTTGCGACGAAAGTCTTTCCGGACCCCGGCAGCCCGTGCGTGATCGCCAGTCTGCGATCGGCGGTGCGGGCGATCTCGCACGCGAGTTCGAGGTAGGCGGTCGCGGCACTCGGCGTGGCACCGCCCGCATCGCCTCGAGAAGGAAGGAGCGTGCAGACCTGCGCGCGAACCAGCGCCCGCGTGACGAGGAAGAAGCGAAGCGCCGGCAAGCCGTCGTAGTCCCCGCTCGCCTCGAGATAGGCATTGAGCAGTCGCAACGCCAGGTCGTGTCGACCGTTGGCGTGCAGGTCCATGACCAGGAACGCCAGGTCGTCGAGCGGATCGATCCAGCGCAGCTCGACCGCGAATTCGAGCGCGTCGAAAGCGATCGCCTCGTCGCCGGCCTGCAGCACGTTGCCCAGGTGCAGGTCGCCGTGGCACTCGCGAACGCGACCGTCGCGCAGGCGCGCCAGCCAGTGCGACTCGAGGCGGTCGAGCTCTTCGTCGAGCCACCGCCGCACGCCAGGCCAGCCGGGATGAGGCGCCGGCAGGCTCGCTTGCCACGAGTCGATCGCGCCGACAAGGCCGTTCACGAGGCCGCGGTGAACCGTCGACGAGCCGAAGCTGCTGTCGGGCGGCGCGACCGGTGCCTCGCGGTGCAGCGCGGCAAGGCGACCAGCGAAGGAATCGACTTGCGCGGGCAGGAGCGTGCCGGCGCCGACGCGCTCGCTCCACAGCGCGCCGTCGGGGAACCGGCGCATCCGCACCGCGACATCGACCAAGGGACCGCTGCCTCCGAGGCACGGGCCTTGCGGCCCTTCGCGCACTTCGATCACGTCGAGGTACAGGTCGGGCGCGAAGCGCCGGTTGAGGCGCAGCTCTTCGTCGCAACAACGGCGCCGCTCGGCCAGCCTCGTGAGGTCGAGAAAGGGCAAACGGACCGGCTTCTTGAACTTGTATGCCAAGCGGTGGGTCAACAGCACCCACGAGACATGGGTCTCGATCAGGCGGACCGGCGAGCCGTCGTTGGCTTCGAGGGGTTCGCGCAAGGCCGAGACGCGGTCGCGGGCTTCGGCCAGCAGGAGGAGATCGTCAGCCATGCGCCATCTTCGAAGCGACGCTCGGCAGCGGATTGACCTGTGTCAAGGTGACTGGGAGCCCCAGGCCTAGATTGGAAGCCGCTCTTGGAGAAACGTCATGACCCATTCGACCCCCAACCGGCCACCGCGGTCGCCGAGCTCGACGGTCCCGTCGCCCGCCAGCCTCGTTTCGTTCGACAGCCTCACTTCGCTCGACAACCCCTTCCTGGAGGCGCAGCGCGCCCAATGGGAGGCCCTTGTTTCCTGGCAGCAATCGCTCGCCGCATTCAACAACGACCTCTGGGAGCAATGGGCCATGCACTATGCCGGAGGCATGCCGATCGATGGGTGAAACCGGCGCCATGCGATCCGATTCGACCGGCGCCGATCGTGCGGCTGACATTCCTCGGCGCGACTGGCACCGTCACCGGATCCAAGTACCTGCTCGAGCACGGCGGACGGCGCGTGCTGGTCGATTGCGGGCTCTTCCAGGGGCTGAAGCAGCTGCGGCTGCGCAACTGGGAAAGCCCGGCGCTGCCGTGCGCGCAGATCGACGCGGCCGTGCTCAGCCACGCCCACCTCGACCACAGCGGCTACCTGCCGAAGCTCGTCCAGCTCGGCTTTCGCGGCGCCGTCCATTGCACGCCGCCGACGCATGACCTGTGCGGGTTGCTGCTTCCCGATTCGGCCCGCCTGCTCGAGGAAGAGGCGCAATACGCGAACCGCCACGACTGGTCGAAGCACCACCCGGCGTTGCCGCTCTACACCGAGGCCGACGCCGTCGCCGCGCTGAAGCGGTTCCGCCAAGTCGACTTCGAGCAGGCGTTCGATCCGGTTCCCGGCGTGCGGATCCGGCTTCGTCGTGCCGGCCACCTGCTCGGCGCGGCCAGCATCCACGTCGAATGGGACGGGGGCTCGCTCCTTTTCTCGGGCGACCTCGGCAGGGGTGCGGATCTGCTGATGCCGCCGCCTTCCCTCCCCGAGGCGGCGGAGGTCGTGGTGATGGAATCGACTTACGGCGACCGCCTTCATCCCGTCGGCGACCCGCTCACGACCATCGCCGAAGTCGTCAATCGCACGGCCGCCCGAGGCGGGGTGATCATCGTCCCGTCGTTCGCGATCGGCCGCGCGCAGGCGCTTCTCTACGGCCTGCACCTTCTCAAGGAGCAACGCCGCATCCCGGACCTGCCGATCTTCCTCAACAGCCCGATGGCGGCCGACGCCACCCGCATCTACCACGCGCACCACGCCGAGCACCGTCTCACGCCCGAGCAGTGCCAGGCGATGTGCACGACGGCGAAGATCGTCAACAGCGTCGAAGAATCCATGCGCCTGAACAACCTGCGAATGCCGTCGGTCATCGTGTCGGCGAGCGGCATGGCGTCGGGCGGGCGCGTCCTGCACCACCTGAAGGCCTACGCGCCCGACCCTCGCAACAGCGTTCTCTTCGTCGGCTACCAGGCGATGGGAACGCGCGGGGCGGCGATGGTCGGCGGCGCTGCCAGCGTGAAAATCCATGGGCAGCAGGTGCCGATTCGCGCCGAGGTCGTCAACGTGCCGGGCTTTTCGGCGCACGCGGATCGCGAAGAGCTGCTCGCCTGGGTCGGGGCGCTGCCGAACGCACCCGAGCGGGTCTATCTCACGCACGGCGAGCCGGTGGCGGCGGACTCGCTGCGCCAGGCCATCGAAGAGCGACAAGGCTGGCAATGCAGCGTGCCCGAATACCGCGACGCGGTCGAGCTGTGAGGTCTCTCAAGCTGCCGACGACCGCCCGGCCCGCGGCGCGTCAACGGCGTGCCGATTGACGGCGATCAAGCGGCAAGACTGCCCGCAAGCACACACTGCATCCGGACGGTTCATCCTGAGGAGATGGCATGTACAAGCGCATCCTGGTTCCGATCGACGGCAGCCCCACCTCCGACCGGGGGCTCGAGGAAGCGATCGTCATCGCGCGAATGACCGGCGGAAGCATCCGCCTCCTCCACGTCCTCGACGAGCTGGTCTTCGCGAGCGGCTTCGAGACCGGCGCGACCTACATGACCACCGTCCTGCCGGCGCTGCGCCAACGCAGCGAGCGCATCCTGGCGGCGGGTCGCGAGCGCGTTGCCGCGGCCGCCGTTGCGGTCGAGACGCAACCCGTCGAGTGCTTCGCGCGCCGGCCCTCGGACGTCATCGTCGAGCAGGCGACCCAGTGGCCCGCCGACCTCATCGTCCTCGGCACCCATGGCCGGCGCGGCGTCAATCGCCTGATGCTCGGCAGCGACGCCGAGCAGGTTCTGCGCATGGCGCCGGTCCCGGTTCTGCTCGTGCGCTTGAGCGAGATCGCCGGTGGCGTCGCGGCAGGCAGCACCACGGCGGCCGCATCCGGCGTCGCCAAGGTCAGCGCAGCCCCGGCCTGAGGCCGGATCACGACCGCCGGCCGGCGCTTGCCCGGCGCCTGCTCACTCGCACCATCCGACCACTCGCTGCAGCTTTCCGGAGCGCCCCAAGCGCGGCGGACGCCCGCTCAGGCATCGGATCCGAATCGCGCCGGCGCCCTGTTCGCGCAGGAACTCGCCGAGGACCGAACGGCCTCGCTGCAAGGACGCGCAGGCCGCCTTGCCATGGGCTGCGGTGCTGAGCGACAGCTCGCGGGGCCCGTCCTGGACCAGCTGGAAGTCGAACAGCCCGGCACCCTCCTCGAGCACCGTGGTCAGCGCGAGCGGCACGACATGGACCCGGCGCGTCGTCTCCGTGCCCAGGTGCAGGGTGTCGTCGCAGCGACCGTTGACTTCGATCACCGGCAGGTGCGAACCGCAGGGACACGCCTGCGCGCGCATGGTGACGCGGTCGCCCAAGTCGTACCGGATGAGCGGCTGGACGTGGTTGGCGAGATTCGTGAGCAGCGTCGTCGCGCCGGCCGTTCCCGGCGGGACGGCGGCGCCGCGCTCGTCGACCGGCTCGAGAATGGCCCAGTCGCTGTTCAGATGCAAGGCACCGTGCCGGCACGCGCAGGCGAGCGTCAGGAATTCGGAGGCCCCATAGCTGTCGACGACGGGACAGCCGAACGCCTCTTGAACGAAACGTCGCATCCCCGGCGTCAACGTCTCGCCGCCGGTCCAGACCTCCGCGGGCGCGCAGTGCAACCGACCGGCGCGAAATTCTCCCGCCAGGAGGACCGCAGCGCTCGGGTAGGTCGCGACGACGGTGGGCTTGCAGGCATCGAGCTGCGCAGTCACGAGCTCGATCGGCTGCAGGAACGAGACGCTGGAGATCGACTGCGACAGGAGAGGATTCAGCCGGCGCAATCGCTCGATCGACACGGTGCTCGCGAAGTGACCCCCGATCGCCCCGACGAACACGATGCGCTCGCTCATCCCCAGGGGATCCAGCAGCCGCCGCATCGGCCGCAGCTCGGGCTTGCGAAACGCTTCGAGCGCGTCGTACACCGCCATCGCAGCGGCGTCCTGGACGAAGAGCGCCGGCTGGCCGCTGCTGCCGGAGCTCTCCCAGACGATGTAGCGGTCGAGAAACGGCCGGCCGATGTTGCCCGGATCGGCCACGAAGTGCCGCAACGGCTCCAGCCGGAGGGCCGGGTCGCAGCACCAGCTGTCGAATGAGCGCATCAGCTCGGCCTTGCGAACGACCGGCATGTCGCTCAGGCGCAAGGGGCCTCGATGCGGTCCGAGCAGGTGGCGGTACATCGGAGAGCCGTGGACGGCCGCCTCGAGCACGGCCTGGAGGCGTCGCTCGCTCCGCTCAGCCAGATCCTCGGCACGCGCGCGCGACGCAATCGCGACATCGGCGGCAATGGTGACCGACCGCCAAGGATCGAAAGGAATGGGCATGGGCTTCGCTTTCCGGCATTGGGCACGAGTCACTCGATGAAGCCTTGATCCGCCGCAACTTCGCCCGCCCCGTCGCCGACGTCGATCCCTGATCCAGCGCAAGGCGCGCCGGTGGTCGATCGCTAGCCTGACCGGGCCACCTCGACGACTTCGTCCACAACCCACGAGCCGACATGCTTCCTCACGACCAACTGAAGGCCCTTGAACGCCGCCTCGGCTCGCGTGAAGCGGAGCTCAGGCAGGAGATCCGGGCAGTGCGCCACCGGTCCGAGGGACACGTGCCGGGCGAAGTCAGCGACGCCAAGGACGACGCCGCCATCGACGCCCAGGCCGTCGTCGCCGACGCGGAAGTGGAGCGCGACTTGGCCGAGTTGCGCGAAATCCGCCTGGCACGTCAGCGCATGGCCGACGGAAGCTACGGGACATGCGTCGACTGCGGCGCTGAAATCGATCCGCGTCGCATGCTGGCACAGCCGCAGACCAGCCGCTGCGTGGAGTGTCAGGCCCTCTCGGAGCGCGCCTAGACCGCCAAGGCAGCCGGTCAGCCTGCCCGGCACGGATGAGCGTTCGTCACCTCGATCGCTCTGCGCCGGTCCTAAGGGCCGAGCGCGAAGTACTGAAGCCTGCCATGCCGCATGATCAGCAGCGCGACATACGCACCCGGCCTGAACTTCGACAACGCCGCCTGGTAGGACGCGAGTCGATCGATCGCGACGTCGTTGACGGCGACGATCACATCGCCGGCGCCGATGCCGGCGCGAAGCGCGGCGCCGTGCGATTCCCGCACTTCCAGCCTGGACCCGCTCGCGAACAACGCTTCGCCGCGCGCCGGCGCTTCGGCCACCACCAGGCCGAGCCGATCGCCGCGGACCGGGACTTCCGCTGCCGGGACAGGCGGCGAGCCGCTGTCGAGTGACGCGATGTCGATCATGACCCGGTGCGCCGTGCCGGCACGCCAGACCGCGAGCGGCAACCGGGTCCCGGGCGAGGTCGCGGCGACGACCTGCTGCAGCTCGGCGTAGCTCATCTCTCGCCGGTCGCCCGCCGCGAGGACGATATCGCCGGTTTTCAAGCCCGCACGCTCGGCCGCGCTGCCGCGGTCGACGCGAGTCACGAGCGCGCCGGTGGTATCGGTCCGTCCGAAGGCACGGGCCAGCCCCGGCGTCACCTCCTGGACCCGGGCGCCGAGTTGGCCGCGGACGACGCGGCCCTCCGTGCGCAGTCGCTCGACGACGTCCATGGCGACGTCGATCGGCAAAGCGAACGAGACGCCCATGTAGCCGCCGCTCGAGGTGTAGACCATCGAGCTCATGCCGACGACGTCGCCGTCGAGATTGAAGAGCGGTCCGCCCGAGCTGCCGGGGTTGGTCGCCACGTCGGTCTGGATGAAGGCGATGCCGAGGCCGCCGGGAAAGAACCGGCGCGCGCTGACGATGCCGGCCGTGATGGTTGCGTCGAAGCCGAACGGCGCGCCGATGGCGGCCACCCAGTCGCCGACCGCGAGCCGGCGCGGGTCGCCGATCCGTGCCGCGACCAGGCCGGTGGCGTCGATCTTCATGAGCGCGACGTCGCTGCGCGTGTCGAGCCCGACGACCCGGCCGCTGAATTCACGTCCGTCGGCGAGGACGACGTTCGCCGCCTCGATGTCGGCGACGGCGTGAGCGCTGGTCAGGATGTAGCCGTCGGCCGAAATGACGATGCCGGACGCCTGGCTGCGGGTCGGAGACTGATCGAAGGCCGGCTTGCGGGCGCGCTCGCGCACCGGCGCGACCGTGCCGTCGGACATGAGCTCGTCTTCGCCGTCATCGACGCCCATGAAAGGCTGCCAGGGGGCGACCGTCTTGATGCTGACCACGACGACTTCTTCCCGCGAAACATACGACGCGAAGTCGGGAATCGCCTGGGCGGACCTTGCCGCGGCGGAGGCGGTTCCAGCGAAGATGCTCGCGACGAGCGCGAAGGCGACGCGTCGAACCGCGACAGCGATCCGCCGGCGCCGGTCCGGGTCAAACGTGGGGGCGACCATGACCCGGCGCCAGCTCAATGCGCCATCAGCACCGGCACCGTCATCGACTTCAAGATCACCCGGGTGGCGCCACCAAGGACCCACTCGCGGGCCCGGCTGTGGCCGTAGCAGCCCATGACGAGCAGGTCTGCGGACGTGTCGGCGACGAGCGAGAGCAGCGCATCGCCGACGCCTTCCGCCGCGGAGTCGCGGCGATGCATCCGGACGCTGATCCCGTGCAGGCCCAGGTAGCGCTCGATGTCGAGGGGCGCTTCGGGCTCGCTGCCGCCGTTCTCGTCGCACGACACGACGTGGACCCGCTCGCACAGGCGCAGGAACGGCAGCGACGCGCTCAGGGCGCGAGCCGACTCGCGCGTGTTCTTCCAGGCGACCAGAGCCACCTTGCCGATCGCTTCGGGAGCGCCGACGTACGGGATCACGAGCGCCGGCCGGCCACTGTCGACGAGGACGGACTCGACGAATCCGGGCGGCAGGCACGCTTCCGGCGGATTCGCCGGGTCCTGCTGCCCGAGTATCACCAGGTCGGCATAGCGAGCCTGATGCGTCATCGCTCGCAGCGGCTCCGTCGTCGGCGCAGTCCAATGCAGGCGATCGTTGCCGGCGGCGACAGCGTCGAAGGCTGTCTTGGCCGCTGCGAGGTTGGCCACTTCCATGTCGCGGACGAGAGCGACGGATTCGGGACTGCCGACGACGTAGATGTACGGATACTCCGCGCCCAGGGAGGCGACCGCGTAGATCGCCGTGACGTCGGCCTCGTGCAGGCGTCCCAGCTTCGCCGCGACCTGCAGGCGGCGTCGCGACGATGCGGAAGCGTCGGCGTGGACGAGGATCGACTTCAGCCAGCTCACGACGCCACCCGGTCAAGCCAATGCAGAGACGTCGCCGCCTCGCGCCTTGGCGGCGGTCAAGGTCTTCGCACGCGGCCGTCGCTGCGACACCTTGGTCCGGTGCACCACCAGCACCGGCACGGGGCTCTTGCGCACCACGTCCTCCGCGTTGCTTCCGACCACGGCACGGTCCAGACCGCTGCGCCCGTGCGTTCCCATGACGATCAAGTCGCAGTCGCTGCTGGAGGCCTCGTCGACGATGGCGCTGGCCGGGCGCTCGCGTGCGAGCTCGCGGACTTGGGTTTCGACCACCAGGCCGGCTTTGTGCGCGGCGGAGGAAGCAGC
>JADGRJ010000285.1 GCA_017881025.1 Rhizobacter sp.
GATATCGACGCCCATCGCCACGGTACTCGGGCAAGAGAAATGGATGGTGAACACCGTGGCGCAGCCAAAACGCTACGCCGTCTTGGTGGTACTCCAGCACACTACGAAAGGACGGAGACCGCTCGAGGTCTGGGTCGTAGTTCGCGTCTAGGCCGATGAACAGGAAGTTGGCTCCGACGGCTCGACTCCCTGATACGGCCGATGCCGAAACTGCACGTTCAGCTCATCGCTTGGATGTGGTTGGTACATGCGCAGAGGCGCCTAACGTACGCGCGCGCAGGCTCAACAGGTGGGTGAAATGATGGGTTTGGGGGCGAGACCCCTCGGAACCCGCACCAATGCTAGCGATGCGGGGGACACCGTCTCCGCCACCCGGGTGACGCGGCGCCGGGTGACATGCGGGTGGCGCATTTCGTCACCCCGGCACCGGTACGTTCCTTGCCTTTGGTGCGTCGATGAGCACTCGCCCGATCGCACCCCAGCCTGGCTCAGGACGTGCACGCCTTGAAGAGCACCTGGGCCCAGTCGCGGTTGCTGACGAGATCTTGCCACCCGGCTGTTCGATGTGACGGAATGGGGCGGTCCGCATGAGTCGATTCGCTGAAACGCATCCCCAGGTCTACTCGCGGGAAGACCTGGCCGAACAGGAAGCGAAACGCCGGGCCGTCGTCTTCGGGCTCATGGGCGCGCTCATTTCCGTCATGCTGACCATCGGTGCGATCGCCTCGCTGTTCATGGTCTTGGGCTAGTGCCAACCGGCGCATCGCGCCTCGTCAACGCACCGTTTCTCCTGGAGCCTCCCCGAGAAAGGAGGGCCCCCGGATCGCGTCAGCGCGCCTCGCCGCCGTTTCAGTTCACCGAGTGGACGAGGCGCGGCGACTGGTCCCACGAGAACGCGAGCTCGCGCTGTGGCTCGAACTCGATGCTGGCGCAAGAGCACGGCGACGCCTGCGACAGCGGCACGAGCTGCTCGAAGACGTGTACCTTGCCGCACCCGGTGCAGCGCCAGGACGAGCTCCGTGCGAAGAAGGCGGGGGCCTGAGCGGGGGTCATCACCAGCCCGGTGTCGCCGAAGATCGTGTCGACGAACTCCGCCGTCTTGCCGCTGACGCCGTTCGGTCCCTCGATCGAGCGACCGCGCAAGGCCAGCACGGTGAGGCTCCAGTCCAGCACCGCTGCGCGGGCATCTGCGATTCTTCCCATGTTTTCACTCCCGTTGCCGGGACGATACCCGTCGCTATCCGCTTTGGGGGTCCTCCCGCGGCCGAACCCCCGTGCTCGAGGGGGCGACAAATGGACGGGCGGCGACGCCTCGCCGAGCGCGCCGCGGATCGTGCTTCCCTAGGCGGCCAACACGACATAGCGCAGGATCGCAACGTAGTGAGTGACGCTGCCGGCGATCACGAACAAGTGCCAGACCCCGTGCGCGTGTGCGAGCCGGGCATCGAGGGCATAGAAGACGATGCCGATCGTGTAGAACAGCCCGCCGGCAGCGACCCAGGCGAAGCCGGCCATCCCGAGCGCCTTCAGAAGGGGGACCAGGGCGAACAGGGCCACCCAGCCCATCGAGACGTAGATCACTACCGAGAGGATTCGCGCTTCGTTCCTCGGCCGCAACTCCTGCAAGCCACCGAGCACGGCGAGGCCCCACACCACCCCGAGCAGCGACCAGCCCCAGGGGCCGCGCAGCGAGACCAGGCAGAACGGCGTGTAGCTTCCGGCGATGAGCAGATAGATGCTTTGATGGTCAAGCTCGCGCAGGACGTCCTTGGCGTGCCCGCGCAGGCTGTGGTAGAGGACGGAGAAGGTGTACAGCGACACCAGCGTCACGCCGTAGATCGAGACGCTCACCACCTTCCAGGGATCGCCACCGAGCGCCGCCAGCACGACGAGCATCACGGTCCCGGCGAGCGCCAGGACGGCCCCGACAAGATGAGTCACCGCATTGAACTTTTCCCCGTAGTACATGTGTGGTGGGTCGGGTCGCCTGCTGTCGCCCTGCGATGTCTTGATCTTCTTCCGCGGCCCGCCAGGACCCCGTCACCTCGATCTAGGCGCTCTTTCGCGCCGCCAATATCAATCGCGGATCATCGCTGATGATTCCCTGTACGCCCTCGCGCCACAGCCGGAGCGCGTACGCGGGGTCGTTGACGGTCCAGACATGGATAACGGTGCCGCTTTCGCGCAGCGCGCGCGCCAGGGCAGCGATGGGCACCGCAAGACCGTGCCAGCGCGGAGGTATGCAAAGCGCCTGAAAGAGCTGGGGACCGATGCGCAGTCGAAGCAGCGCGGGAAGCAGCAGACGGGCGACATCGGGCGTGCTCGCACCGAGCGCAAAGCCGGCGCCGCGCAGCGGGCGCGTCGCGTCCGGATCGAATCCCGCGACGATGATCCGGCGCGCGATGTCGTGACGACGAACGGCGACCCTCAGGAGCTCGGTCGCCGCAGCCGTCTTGAGCTCGATGATGCAGGGCAGCTCGCGCGGCAGCGACTCGATGATCTCGTCGAAGGTGGAGACTCTCACACCACGCCCTCGCCACGGGAACGTGTGCCCCTCATCGGGCGTGAACCTGGCGCCGGCGTCGAGACTTCGCAGTTCCGACACCGTCCTGAGGGCGACCGGTCCGCTGCCGTCGGTAGTTCGGTCGAGCGTCTCGTCGTGAATCACGACGAGGGCGCCGTCGCGGGACACGCGCAGATCGAACTCAATGGCGTCGACACCGAGCGCCACGGCCTGGCGCAACGACTCGAGGGTGTTCTCCGGTGCGTGGGCGCGATCGCCACGATGTCCGATGACCAGTCTGGCATGAGGATCGAGCAGGATCATGGACGGGCACTGTCCTCAGGGGTGCGCAATAGGCGACTAGAGTACGCCGGCATCCACGCTTGCGTCGCACTCGGCGGGTAGGCTAGGAAAGGCGGGCCGCTCGAAGGCCCGGCAGGAATCCTTGAATGAGCGCATCGCTCCCCTGGAGTCGCTTCTACGGCAACGTGCCGTCTTCGCTCGACTATCCCGAGGTCACGCTCTACGAGGCGCTGGCCGCGACCGCCCGGCGCGTTCCCGACGCCATCGCCTGGGACTTCTTCGGCACGCGGTCCGACTACCGCTCGCTGCTCGCGCAGGTCGATCGTTGCGCTGCGGCGCTGGCCGGCGAGGGGCTCAGGGCCGGCGACCGCTTCCTGATTTCGATGCCGACGTCGCCGCCGGGCGTGATCGCGTTCTACGCCGCGATCCGCATCGGCGCGCTCCCGGCCTTGATCCACCCGCTCTCGACGGCGCCCGAGATCACGCATTTCCTCGACGCGACGGGCGCGCGCATGGCACTGACGCTCGATGCCTTCTACGGGCCGCTCGCGGCGGCTCGGCCGCAGAAGCCGCTCGACAAGATCATCCTGGCGCGAATTGCGGACTACCTCTCGCCCTTGAAGAAGGTCGGCTTCTGGCTGACGAAGGGCCGCAAGATCGCCAAGGTGCCTGCGGATGCCCGGGTGAAGTGGTGGGCGCCCCTGATGGCCGCTGCGCCGCGCGAGGTGGCGATCGCCAACGCCAACACCAACGACCCCGCTGCGATCCTGTTCTCCGGCGGCACGACCGGGCGCCCCAAGGGCATCCTCCTGTCGCATCGCAACTTCATCGCCGAAGGCCGGGGCTGCGCGGCGTGGTGCGCAATGGACGAGAACGACGCCATCCTGGCCATCCTGCCGATCTTCCACGGCTTCGGTCTCGGCGTGTGCGTGAACGCCGTCTTCATGGCCGGCGGCAAGTCGATCTTCGTGCCGCAGTTCAGCGCCGAGATCGTGGCCAAGCTCCTGCGCAGCGAGCGGCCGAACGTGCTGGTCGGCGTGCCGACGCTGTTCGATGCGTTGAGCAAGGACCCTTCGCTTGCCGCTGCCGACCTGTCGTGCCTCAGCGCCTGCTTCTGCGGAGCGGACACCTTGCCGCGCGTCGTCAAGGAGCGCTTCGAGAAGCTGGTGGCCGAGCGCGGCGGCAAGGTCAAGCTACTCGAGGGCTACGGGCTCACCGAGGCGGTCAGCGGCATCATGGCCATGCCGATCGGCGAATACCGCGAAGGCTCGATCGGCATTCCGTTTCCGGACATGCTGGCGAAGATCTGCGCCCCCGGCACCACCGACGAGGTGGACGTCGGCCAGGAAGGAGAGATCTGCATCGCCGGCCCGGCGGTGATGCTGGGCTACCTCGACGACCCGCAGGCCAACGCCGAGACGCTGCGCCTGCATGGCGACGGCCGCACCTGGCTGCATACCGGCGACTTGGGCCGCATGGATGCAGACGGCTTCTTCTACTTTTCGGTCCGCCTGAAACGCATGATCAAGTCGTCCGGATTCAACGTCTACCCGGCCCAGGTCGAAGCGGCGATGCGCGGGCATCCGGAGGTGGCCGAGGTGTGCGTGATCGGCGTCCCCGACCCGGCGCAGGTCGAGCGCGTGATCGCCTATGTGGTGTTGCGCGAGCCTTCGCGCGCGGGGCCGCAGATGCAGGACGCGCTGATCGCGTTCTGCCGCGAGCGTCTGATCAAGTGGTCGTGTCCGCGTGAAGTGGAGTTCGTCGACGCGCTGCCACTGACCAACGTCGGAAAAGTCGACTACCGCTCGCTGGAACGACGGCATGCAAAGGAAACCTCGACCCGGGAGGGTGACTGACATGATCGCGACCGGCATCCCGGCGCACGGCGGCGAACGCGTCGCCGCCGCCCTCGCCGCGAACGGCGTTCGCTTCATCTTCACGCTGTGCGGCGGGCACATCTCGCCGATCCTGGTGGCCGCCAAGGCACGCGGCATCAGGATCATCGACACCCGCGACGAGGCGACCGCAGTCTTCGCCGCCGATGCGGTGGCGCGGCTCACCGGCACGACC
>JADGRJ010000286.1 GCA_017881025.1 Rhizobacter sp.
CGGCTGGGAGGAGGCAGGTCACTGGATCAACGTATTCCGCGACGCCTTCCGACCAACGCCTACACGAACGACCGTTGTCGGGAAGTCAAATCGCAGGTGCGAATGACGGCTCAGGGTCGACAGCAGCGATCTGCGCGTCCAAACGGAGATGCCGAAAGCAGCCCTTCGCCAAATGCGACGCGCCTCAACGCCTCAACGCCTTCGTTTACATAAGAGCGGTTGAGAAATCCGCGCGAGCCCGTGGCTCGCAGGTGGCATTGCCTACGCGGCTTTGCGGGTTTCGACGATCTCGTTGGCTTCCCGCCGACCCAAAGTCCTAAGTGCGAAGATGGCTGGTAGGTGCTGGGCGCGTGGACGCGCCTTGCCCTCCTCCCAGTTGTAGATCGACTGCGCCGATGCTCCGATCAATAGTCCGCATTCGGCGGCCGACAAACCGAGACGGCGCCTTTGCGACGCCATGCTCTTCGCACTAAAGCGGGTCCCTTGCGCAATCGAATCGTCGTTCGCAGCGACCGGCGCCGCGGGCTCGGCGCCCTTCCCAGCTCGCCGAAGCTGCCGCTCAAGCTCGACAACCCGCCGCTTAAGTGCCGCAATCTCGGAGCGGTAGGCGGCGGAAGACTTCTTGAGAGAACCCGTTTCGCGGCGGATCTCTTTGCGCGCGATCCGAGAGATTTCGTCCTTTAAGACAGAAGCGATGTTTGGCATGATTGAGTGCACCAAGATAGGGAGGGCGGGATATTAGACCTCCTCATCGAGGCGAGAGTAACTGTCTGTCCCGGCCAGCGCCCTATCCGGCGAGCTACAGTCATGGCGCCAAGTCCTGGTTGTTCCAAGTGATGCCCGCCCTCATCGCCCTATTCTTAGTCGCCGTTCTGCTTGTCGTCCTGTACGTCCGGGGCCGCGGCAAGCGTTCTTCGAAGCAAACATCCCAAAGACAGTCGAAACCCGACAAGCTGGACACGACGCTTGGCGAATTTCGCGACATGCGTGAGGCTCTTCGTCCTTTGGAGCATGCGCGAGCTGCCTCCCGTCGAAACCCTGGAGAGAGCAAGTAGCAGTCCTGCCCGCCCACTGAGGGTCAGCGCGTCGGCTCGATGCCGCGCCCAGGCTCAAGAGCTCGCTCTATAGGTCTCTTGCCTATCTCCCGAGTGACGCTGCGTTCCTTCACCCATCGTTCGATGGCAGAGGCGGAGCCTCGATCAGTTGAGCTGTCCGAAGCTCTCAAGGCGGCAACGAGCTTGGCCCACGCGACCCCCGCATCTTTGCGGCTGGTCATAGCGTTCAGACCCGTCTTGCGCTCCGGGCGGGGGTGGCGCTCCCTGCCCTCCTCCGCGGCTTTCTTGCGCCAGAGGCTTGGATAGTTGCGGTCGGCTCCGCGACTGGCTTGCCGGCTCGCCTCCGCATCGATACCCCAGCCGCGAAGCTTCTCCGCAAAGGTCTCGCGCCAACGCTGCAGATCGGCTTTGCGCGGGTTCAACCGTTTGCCGTGCTTGGATTCGGCTCGGACGCTGATGTGCACGTGCGGGTTAGCCTGATGGTCGTGCAGCACCATGACGTACTTGTGATCGGTGAGCTCGGCCTGGGCAAACTCGCGGGCGGATCGCAGCACGCTCAGCGGGTCGGTGCCTCGAGGCATCGATAGCATGATGTTGTAGGCCTCGCGGCGGTCACCGATGTCGTCGATCAAGGTCCCGCCGTAACGCCAGTCTTCGGCGAGCTCGCGTACTGCCTCGCGTCCACGCGAGGCCTGACCCTGCTCGTCCTCGATGTCGAGGCGGCCGTTCTTGCTGATGTAGCGGAAGTGCGCGGCAATCGCCTTCATGCCTCGGCCGCCGCCGGTCACCTTGACCTGTTGGCGCCGACCGAAAGCTGAGCCACTTATGAGGGTTGTGCCGATCCAAAACTGAGCCAGGTGAACAACCTACCCTGCTGCAATTTAGTGCAGCGGGGTTTGATGAGTGATCACCATGGACATGATTGGCAGGATCCGGCGCATGCACAGCCGGGGCAAGAAGAGCGAGCGCGAGATTGCGCGCACGACGGGGCTGTCACGCAACACGGTCGCCAAGTGGCTGCACTGCCCGCTGCAGGACGAGCCGAAGTACGAGCGCGGGGAGCAGCCGGGCAAGCTCACGGCATTCCACGACACGATCAAGCAAGCCCTCAAGGTCGATGCCCGTCGGCCCCGGCACGAGCGGCGCACGGCGCGTGCGCTGCACGCCGAGATCAAGGCGGCCGGCTATGCCGGCGGCTACAGCCGCGTCACCGACTTCATCCGTGCATGGCGATTGGGCGAAGGCCAGTCGGTGTCGAACGCGGCCTTCGTGCCGCTGGCCTTCGAACTCGGCGAGGCCTTCCAGTTCGACTGGAGCGAAGAGGGCTTGGTGGTCGGCGGCATCTACTATCGGCTGCAGGTGTCGCACATGAAGCTGTGCGCCAGCCGAGCCTTCTGGCTCGTGGCCTACCCGAGCCAGGGCCACGAGATGCTGTTCGACGCGCACACGCGCAGCTTCGCCGCACTTGGCGGCATCCCGCGCCGCGGCATCTACGACAACATGAAGACCGCCGTCGACCGGGTCAAGAAGGGTAAAGGGCGAGTCGTCAATGCGCGCTTCGCCGTGATGTGCGCGCACTACCTGTTCGACGCGGACTTCTGCAACGTTGCCTCGGGCTGGGAGAAGGGAGTGGTCGAGAAGAACGTGCAGGACAGCCGTCGGCGCATCTGGATCGACGCGGCCAAGCAGCGCTTCGGCTCGTTCACCGAACTCAACGCCTGGATCGCCGATCGGTGTCGGCTGTTGTGGACCGAGGTCCGCCACCCCGAGCACGACCAGTTCAGCGTGGCCGAGATGCTTGACCACGAGAGGCCTCACCTGATGCCCATGCCCGAGCCCTTCGACGGCTACGTCGAGAAGCCTGCGCGCGTGTCCAGCACTTGCTTGGTGTCGGTGGCACGCAACCGCTACTCGGTGCCGTGCGAGTTGGCCGGTCAGATGGTCAGTACCCGGCTGTACACGGGCAGCATGGTCGTCGTGGCGGGTGACGGCTTCGCGGCCCGCCACGAACGGCTCAGTGACCGTGGCCAGACCAAGTACGACTGGCAGCACTACATCCCGCTGCTGCAGCGGAAGCCCGGGGCCTTGCGCAACGGCGCGCCGTTCGCCGACATGCCCGAGCCGCTGCAGCAGTTGCGCCGCGCGCTGCTGCGCAACCCGGGCGGCGACCGCGTGATGGCGCAGGTGCTGGCCATCGTGCCGACGGCTGGCCTGGACGCCGTGCTCGTCGCCGTGGAACTGGCGCTGGAGACCGGGCCACCCTCGGGCCGCGTGAGTGTCGAGCATGTGGTCAACGTGCTCGGGCGGCTGAACGCCGCGCCGGCGCCGCAGAACGCAGCCACGACGCTGCAGGTGACCTCGCCACCGCTGGCGAACACGGCGCGCTACGACAGCCTGCGCGCGGACAGCGCGGAGGAGGCCGACCATGCGTGATGTGACGGTTGAACTCAAGGCTCTGCGTCTACATGGCATGGCCAGTGCCTGGGTCGATCTGGTCGAGCAAGGCAGCAGTGCGGGCCTGGACACCTCACGCTGGCTGGTCGAACACCTGCTGCAAGCCGAGACGACGGACCGCGCCATGCGCTCGGTGAGCCATCAGATGAGCACGGCCAAGTTCCCGGTCCATCGTGACTTGGCAGGCTTCGACTTCGAGGGCTCGCCGGTGGATCGCAAGCTGATCCACACCTTGGCCGAACTGGCGTTCACCGAACCTGCGCAGAACGTCGTACTGGTTGGCGGCCCCGGCACGGGCAAGACGCACCTGGCGACAGCCATCGGCGTGTCGGGCATCGCCCGGCATGGCCGGCGGGTGCGCTTCTACTCGACGGTGGACCTGGTCAATGCGCTGGAGCAGGAGAAGGCGCAGGGCAAGGCCGGGCGGATCGCGCTGAGCTTGCTGCGCATGGACCTCGTGATCCTCGATGAGCTGGGCTACCTACCGTTCAGCCAGGCTGGCGGGGCGCTGCTGTTCCATCTGCTGAGCAGGCTGTATGAACACACCAGCGTGATGATCACGACGAACCTGGACTTCGCTGAGTGGTCCAGCGTGTTCGGCGACGCGAAGATGACGACTGCCTTGTTGGACCGGCTCACGCACCACTGCCACATCGTCGAAACGGGCAACGAGAGCTACCGCTTCTTGCACAGCACGGCGGTGGCGAAGAAGCGCATCAAGGTGCGTGAGCAGGCGCGCAAAGGCAGCAAACCGGAGGCGCCGACAAACGCCGATTGAACGGCCCCCGCGTGGGAACCCGCTACGGGCTACGCCCTTCGCGCCTTCCAACGCACGCACATCAACGCATCGAGGAGGTCAACGAACAACGCAACAACCTACACTTATCCACAGCCGACCATCACAACGTCGGCTTCCACCCCTGGCTCAATATTGGATCGGCACGGTGGCTCAGATCTAAATCGGCGCCGACAGACTGTTGAGCTCAACGACCGCGCCACGGCCGTGATCGAGAGGCAGCGGGCACGGACACAGCTTGCTGGCGGCAAGGTGTTCATGAATCCTTGGACCGGAAAGGCCTGGAACAACGGCGAAGAGCAGCGCCGCGATTGGATGGCCTGCCTCAAGCGGATAGGCGTGCGGCATCGGCCGCCGAAGGAATGCCGGGACACGTCGGTGACGATGGCCCTGCAGGCTGGCGCTGATCCGTACTACGTTGCAGCGCAGCACGGGCACAGCCTGCAGACGATGATGAGGGACTATGCGGCCTTCATTCCGAAGGGCGACCGCGGCAGGAACCTGGCGGCGATCAACGCAGCGGTAGGGAAAGCTGGGAGTAAACCGGATTTCGCA
>JADGRJ010000287.1 GCA_017881025.1 Rhizobacter sp.
CCGGGAGCAGGCGTCGCGCCGGCGCGGATCGTCGCCGGCGGATCGAACAGCAGCGTGTATTCGCGCACCAGCCGGCCGGTCGCCCACGAGATCTCGAGGATGACATCGACGAAAGGCTCCTGCACGCCGCGGTCGCTAACCAGGCGGACGAACAGGCGCCCATCGGCGCGCTTCTCGAACGAGGCGCGCGTGCTCGGCAGCACCGGGTTGTAGTCGACGTTGGCAGCGCGATAGGACTCGGGAGGCGCGACGCGGATGCGCAGGCTGGCTTGCTCTTCCGGGGTGAGGCTGGTGACTTCGATCTCGGCGCGGAGCACTTCGCCGAGCGACGATTGCACGCTGAGGCGGCCGAGACCGAGGGCCGATGCGAGAGGAGACGCGAGCAAGAGGGAGGCGGCGACGCTGGTCAGCGCAAAGCGCCCCGAGAACTTCAGTTTTCTTTTCAAGGCGTCTCCCGGAATGACGATGCGGACCCGTCGACGGGCCCGCAGGAACGGTTCGGACTCGCCGTCGAGCCGCTGTTTCGATGCAGGCGCTTCCGACCCGCCCGTCGATCTCGATCCAGCCCCCCGCTCATGGTTGAGGCAGCTTCAATAGCCGCAGCTGGTAAAAGACGGAAATGACCATAACATCAGTGAGATACGGTGACAAGCTCATGCTTTGGCTGACGTTCTCGCAAGCGCCGGTTCCGAGTCTTCTTCACGCCGTTGTTGCAGTCAGACAACGCGGCCGAGAGCTTGACGGCCGTGTTCATCGCTCGAGCAAGATTCGCAGCATGCGCCGAAGCGGCTCGGCGGCCCCCCACAAGAGCTGATCGCCGATCGTGAATGCGCCGAGGTAGTCGGCGCCTATTGCGAGCTTGCGCAGCCGACCGACCGGGATCTTCATCGTCCCGCTCACCGCCACCGGCGTCAGCGCGTGCGAGCTGGCGGCGCGCGTGTTCGGCACGACCTGCACCCATTCGTTGTCGGCGGCGATCATGGCCTCGATATCGGCAAGAGGGACGTCGGACTTCAGCTTGATCGTCAGCGACTGGCTGTGACAGCGCATCGCGCCGACGCGAACGCAGATCGAATCGATCGGCACCGCGGGTGCGGCGCCGGCGCCGCGGCCGAGGATCTTGTTGGTTTCGGCACTGCCCTTCCATTCCTCGAGGCTGGTGCCGTCGCCGCGGTCGGCGTCGATCCACGGGATCAGGCTGCCGCCGAGCGGAACGCCGAAGTGCTCGGTCTCGGCGTCGGTCATCGCCCGCTGCCGCTCGATCACGCGCCGATCGATCTCGAGGATCGCCGACTTCGGGTCGGCGAGGAGATCGCGAACCTCGGCGTGCAGCGCCCCGTATTGCGTCAGCAGCTCGCGCATGTGCTGGGCGCCGCCGCCGGACGCGGCCTGGTACGTCGTGCAGGTCATCCACTCGACGAGGTCGGCCTTGAAGAGGGCGCCGATGCCCATCAGCATGCAGCTCACCGTGCAATTGCCGCCGATGTAGTTGCGAACGCCGCGCGCCAGCGCCGCGTCGATGACGGCCCGGTTCACCGGGTCGAGGATGATGACCGCGTCTTCCTGCATGCGCAGCGTCTTGGCGGCGTCGATCCAGTAGCCGTCCCAGCCGGCGGCGCGCAGGCGCGGGTAGACGTCCTTGGTGTAGTCGCCGCCCTGCGCCGTGATGATGATGCGGCAGCGCTTGAGCGCCTCGAGGTCGTAGGCGTCCTGCAGTCGGGCCTCGCTCTTCGCGTGCGCCGGCGCCCGGCCGCCCTTGTCGCTGGTGCTGAAGAAGAGCGGCTCGATCAGGTCGAAGTCGCCTTCGGCGGCCATGCGCTCGAGCAGCACCGAGCCGACCATGCCGCGCCAACCGACCAATCCCGTGAGTTCCATGCTGTTCGTCCCGTGGGTCCTTGTCGTCTGAGGAGCTCCGCCCGGCGCCTCGGCCGGGCAGGGCGAGACGAACGGGCGCGCGTTAGTGCTTGGTGGTGATCGCCGGTTTGCCGGCGAGCGCGGCCACCACCGCATCGCCCATCGCCCGCGTGCCCACCTTCTTCGTACCCTCCGCCCAGATATCGGCCGTGCGCAGGCCGGCCGCGAGGACGGCCCGCACCGCCTGCTCGATGCGAGCGGCGGCTTCGGCTTGGTTCAAGGAAAAGCGAAGCATCATGGCGACGGAGAGAATTGTAGCCAGCGGATTGGCGACGTCCTTGCCCGCGATGTCCGGTGCGCTGCCGTGGCTGGGCTCGTACAGGCCCTTGCCGTTCGCGTCGAGCGATGCCGAGGGCAGCATGCCGATCGAGCCCGTGAGCATCGCCGCCTCGTCGGACAGGATGTCGCCGAACATGTTGCCGGTGACGACGACATCGAACTTCTTCGGCGCGCGAACGAGCTGCATCGCCGCGTTGTCGACGTACATGTGGTCGAGTGCGACGTCGGGATACTCGGAGTGGACCTCGCTGACGACGTCCTTCCAGAACTGGAAGGTCTCGAGCACGTTGGCCTTGTCGACGCTCGTCAGCCGCTTGCTGCGCTGGCGCGCGGCGCGAAAGGCGACATGGGCGATCCGCTCGATCTCGGGCCGCGTGTAGCGCATCGTGTCGAACGCTTCCTCCGCGCCGGCGAAGGCGCCGTCGGGCGCGGCGCGGCGCCCGCGCGGCTGGCCGAAGTAGATGTCGCCGGTGAGCTCGCGGATGATCAGGATGTCGAGCCCGGCGACGAGCTCCGGCTTCAGGCTCGATGCCGCGGTCAGCTCGGGATAGCAGATCGCGGGGCGGAAATTCGCGAACAAACCGAGCGCCTTGCGCAGGCCGAGGATCGCCTGCTCCGGGCGCAGCGGCCGCGCCAGCGTGTCGTACTTCCAGTCGCCGACGGCGCCGAACAGCACCGCGTCGGCCTCCTTCGCGAGGGCGAGCGTCGCTTCAGGCAGCGGATGGCCGTGCGCCTCGTAGGCGGCGCCGCCCACGAGGGCGCGCTCGCTCTCGATGCGCAGGTCGAGCGCGCCGAGGACACGCTCGGCCTGGGCGATGATCTCGGTGCCGATGCCGTCACCGGGCAGGATCGCTATCTTCATCGGCGCGGCGCGCGCGCGGGGCAGCGGCGCGCCATCAGCGGATCGTCGTCGCGAGCCACGGCTGCTTCAGGAGTCGCTCCGCCTCGAAGGCGCGGATCTTGTCGGCATGACGCAAGGTGAGCGCGACGTCGTCGTAGCCGCCGAGCAGGCAGTACTTGCGAAACGGCTCGACCTCGAAGGCGATCTCGCCGCCTTGCGGAAGGACGACGACCTGGCGCTCGAGGTCGATCGTCAGGCGATAGCCGATGAACGCGGCGACCTCGTCGAACAGCTTCGCGACCTGGTGCTCGGCGAGGGCGATCGGCAGGACGCCGTTCTTGAAGCAGTTGTTGAAGAAGATGTCGGCGTAGCTCGGCGCGATCAGGGCGCGAAAGCCGTACTGCTGGAGCGCCCATGGCGCGTGCTCGCGCGACGAGCCGCAGCCGAAGTTCTTGCGCCCGAGCAGGATCGATGCGCCCTGATAGCGTGGCTGGTTGAGGACGAAGTCCGGGTTCGGCCGGCGCGACGCCGGGTCTTGTCCCGGCTCGCCGGGGTCGAGGTAGCGCCAGGCGTCGAACAGGTTCGGGCCGAAGCCCGAGCGCTTGATCGACTTCAGGAATTGCTTCGGGATGATCGCGTCGGTGTCGACGTTTTCCCGGTCCATCGGCGCGACGAGGCCGCTGTGGATGCGAAACGGATCCATGATCGTCAGGACAGCCGGCGAACGTCGACGAAGTGGCCTTCGATCGCCGCGGCGGCGGCCATCGCCGGGCTGACGAGGTGGGTGCGGCCGCCGGCGCCCTGGCGGCCTTCGAAGTTGCGGTTGCTCGTCGACGCGCAGCGCTCGCCCGGCTCGAGCCGGTCGGCGTTCATCGCCAGGCACATCGAGCAGCCGGGCTCGCGCCATTCGAAGCCGGCGCCCTTGAAGACGAGGTCGAGGCCTTCGCGCTCGGCCTGCTCCTTCACCAGGCCCGAACCCGGGACGACCAGCGCCAGCTTCACGTTCGCGGCGACGCGCGCGCCGAGGCGGCGCACGACCGCTGCTGCCTCGCGCAGGTCCTCGATGCGCGAGTTCGTGCACGAGCCGATGAAGACCTTGTCGATGCGGATGTCGGCGACCGGAAGGTTCGGCTCGAGCGCCATGTAGCGCAGCGCCCGCTCCATCGCGTCGCGCCGGCCCGGGTCGCGCTCGTTCTCCGGGTCGGGAACGCGATCGCCGATCGCGACCACCATCTCGGGAGACGTGCCCCAGGTGACTTGCGGTCGCACTTCGGACGCGTCGAGCGTGACCACCGCGTCCCAGTGGGCATCGGAATCGGACTGGAGCGTCCGCCAGGATGACTCGGCCAGCGCCCATTCGAGGCCGGCCGGGCTGTAAGGCCGGCCGCGGAGGTAGGCAATCGTCGTGTCGTCGACCGCGACAAGGCCGGCTCTCGCGCCCGCCTCGATCGCCATGTTGCAGACCGTCATCCGCCCTTCCATGCTGAGGGCGCGGATCGCGCTGCCGGCGAACTCGATCGTGTAGCCGGTGCCGCCGGCGGTGCCGATCTTGCCGATCACGGCGAGGACGATGTCCTTGGCGCTGCAGCCGCGGCCGAGCGTGCCGTCGACGCGGACGAGCATGTTCTTCGCCTTGCGCGCGAGCAGCGTCTGCGTCGCCAGCACGTGCTCGACCTCGCTCGTGCCAATGCCGTGCGCGAGCGCGCCGAAGGCGCCGTGCGTCGAAGTGTGCGAGTCGCCGCAGACGACCGTCGTGCCGGGCAGCGTCGCGCCCTGCTCCGGGCCGATGACGTGGACGATGCCCTGGCGGC
>JADGRJ010000078.1 GCA_017881025.1 Rhizobacter sp.
AAGTTTCTCATTCGTGATCGCGACACGAAGTTCACCGCCGCATGGGACACGGTGTTCACCGCGGCCGGGATTCGGACATTGCGCAGTCCGGTACAGGCTGTGGGTGCCGAAAACCTCATCCGCGCTGATCGACCCTGGGTTCAGCGGCCGTGGCCTTCCTGGAATGATCTTGGGCTGTGGGTCTGCGCCTCGTCTACCTGACCATCAACCGACTGTTCGGGTGGCTGCGACTGTCACCGCGTTCCGAGTCGTGGAAGACCGCCGAAATCTTGCTGCTACGCCACCAGCTCACCGTGTTGCAGCGCCAAGTCGAGGCCCGACCCAAGATGAGCTGGGCCGACCGGGCACTGATCGCGCTCCTGCTCAACGTCATTCCCAAACGCCACCGTGGAGGCCTGCGTTTGATTGTCACGCCGCAGACCGTCCTGCGCTGGCACCGTGACATCGTCGCTCGCCGCTGGGCCGCGAAGTCCCGCCACAAACGCCCCGGGCGCCCGCGTGCGCACCGCAGCATCGGCGCGTCGGTGCTGCGGCTGGCCAAGGAGAACCCAGGCTGGGGCTACCGACGCATCCACGGCGAACTCGCAGGCCTCGGCATCGTCATGGCGCCCTCGACGGTGTGGGAGATCCTCACCAAGGCAGGGCTGCCACCTGCCCCCAGGCGCGCGGGACCAACATGGGCCCAGTTCCTGCACGCTCAGGCCCAGGCGATCATTGCCACCGACTTCTTCACCGTTGACCTGCTCGATGGCACCAGCGCCTACGTGCTCGCGGTCATCGAGCACGCCACTCGACGGATCCGGATCCTCGGCGTCACCGCCCACCCGGACAACGCGTGGGTGACCCAGATGGCCCGGAACCTGATGATGGACCTCGACGGGCACGTCGAGTCGATCAAGTTCCTGCTCCGCGACCGGGACACCAAGTTCACCGCCGCCTTCGACGCCGTGCTCGGCGACGCCGGCATCCGAATCCTCCGCAGCCCGATCCGAGCACCACGCGCGAACGCGATCATGGAACGCTGGATCGGCGGATGCCGCCGCGAGCTGACCGACCGAACCCTGATCTGCAACCAGCAGCATCTGTTGCGGGTCCTGCGCGACTACCAGACCCACCACAACTCCCACCGGCCGCACCGCGCCCTCGGCCAAGCCGCACCCGGCAAACCGCTGCCCGCAGCCGTCACTGATCTCGACAACCTCCGGCTACGAAGGCACAGAATCGTCAGCGGCGTCATCAACGAATACACGCTCGCATCCTGACCCCACAAGCTCGACCTGCGCCTACCGGTGCGCCAGGCGATCACGCTGCAGACGTCGCCGCGCGGGGTCGGCGTGACGTTCTCGCCCAACCTGAATCTCGACGTACGCGGCTTCGCCGGCGCCTGGAACCTCGGCCTGCTCGCCGGGCCGGTGTTCGCCGACCGCCGCCATCACCAGCACTTCTACGGCGTCGCGCCGGAATTCGCGACCGCGACCCGGCCCGCCTACGACGCGCCCGGCGGCTATGCCGGCTGGCGCGCGACCACCGCCTTCTCGCGCCGCATCGGCAACTTCTGGCTCGGCGGCTTCGCCCGCTACGACGACCTGCATGGCGCGTCCTTTGCCCAGAGCCCGCTGGTGCGGCGCGAAAGTAACGTCACGGTGGGTTTCGGCATCTCATGGATCTTCGCGACTTCGAGCCAGCGCGTACGGACCGACGACTGAGCGGCGAGACGGCGCAGCCGCCGGCGCTTTGGCATCGCGTCTTCTTCGCCTGCGTCATCGTCCAGCTGGGCGTGATGTCGCTCGCCTGGAACCTTGTCGCGCCGCTGCTGTCGCTGCTGCTGCCGCGCGCGACCGCCGCCCGGCTCGGGCGATCGGGGGTGTCGTTCATCTACCGCTGTTGCTGGGCCAGCGCCGAGCGGCTCGGCCTGATGCAGGTCGACTCGAGCGCGCTCGACGTCCTGCGCGACGAGCCCGGCGGCCTGATCGTCGCCGCCAACCATCCGACGATGCTCGACGCGCTCGTCGTCGTCGCTCGGCTGCCGCGCGGCGTCTGCGTCATGAAGGCCGAGCTGATGCGCAACGTCTTCCTCGGCGGCGGTGCGCGGCTGGCGCGCTACATCAGGAACGACGTCGGCCGCGGCATGGTGCGCGACGCCGTCCAGACGCTGAGCGAAGGCAACCAGCTGGTGCTCTTCCCGGAAGGAACCCGAACAGTCGTCGCGCCCGTCAACGCCTTCAAGCCGGGCATCACCCTGATCGCCCACCTCGCCCAGGTGCCGATCCAGACGGTGATCGTCGAGAGCTTCTCGCCGTACCTCACCAAGGGCTGGCCGTTGCTGAAGGCGCCGCCGGTGCCGGTGCGGATCCGCCTGCGCCTCGGCCGGCGCTTCGCGGCCGACGCCGACCACCGCGCCCAGCTGCGCCGGCTCGAGGTCTATTTCGCCGAGGAGCTGCAGCCGTGAGCGCGCTTTCTCCATCGGCGACGCACGTCGTCGTCATTCCGAGCTACGACACGGGTCCGCTCGTCTACGACACCGTTCGCGCCGCGCGCGCCGCCTGGTCGCCGGTGTGGGTCGTGGTTGACGGCAGCAGCGACGGCACCGCCGACGGCCTGCGCGCGATGGCCGCCGACGACCCCGGCCTGCGCGTCGACGTCCTGCCGCGCAACGTCGGCAAGGGCGCCGCCGTCCTGCACGCGCTCGAGGCGGCGCGCGCGGCCGGCTTCACGCATGCCTTGACGATGGATTCCGACGGCCAGCATCCGGCCGACCTGATCGCCGCCTTCATGGCGGCATCGGCGGCGCAGCCGGGCGCGATGATCCTCGGCCGCCCGGTGTTCGACGCCTCGGCGCCGCTGCTGCGCGTGCGCGGGCGCCGCATCTCGAACGCCTGGACCAACCTCGAGACGCTCGGCGCAGGAATCGACGATTCGCTGTACGGTTTTCGCGTCTATCCGATCGCGCCGCTGGTCGAGATCATGCGCGGCCAGACCTGGATGCGCCGTTTCGACTTCGACACCGAGGCGGTCGTCCGCCTCGCTTGGCGCGGCGTCACGCCGGTCAACATCGCCGCGCCGGTGAAGTACCTGCGCGCCGAGGACGGCGGCGTCTCGCACTTCCGCTACGGCCGCGACAACGCCCTGCTCACCTGGATGCACCTGCGCCTCCTGCTCGGCTTCGCGATGCGGCTGCCGATGCTGGCGGCGCGGCGCCTGGCGCGCCGTCCGCCGTTCGGCCACGCCTGAGGCGTGGCGACGCGCCGACGCTCGGCGCGTGCGCTGCTTGTGATCCTTCCTCGCCTCGGCGAAGATGCGCCATGCGGCGCCTTCGACCGCGACAACGGGAGAGATCATGATTCGCACCCCCCTCTGCGCGGCTGTCGCCGCCCTCGCGGCTTCGTTGGCGGCGCCTGCCGTCCTGGCGCAGGCCAGCGCGCCGACCTCGCGCGCCGAGGTCAAGGCCGAGACCAAGGCCGCGGCGAAGGCCGGCCAGCTGACGCCCGCTGGCCAGGGCAGCGGCCCGGTGACCAAGTCGGCCGATGCCGGCCCGCCGATGACGCGCGCCGAGCGCAAGGCGGCGACGCTGCGCGCACGCAAGGAAGGCACCTTGCAGCCGGCGGGAGTGACGCAGAAGGCGGACGTCGAGATGCAGAAGATGAAGAGCACCAAGACCCGCGCCGAGCGCAAGGCCGAGACGCTCGAGGCGAAGAAGAAGGGCGAGCTGGTTCCGGCCGGCGAAGGCAGCCCGAAACCCGGCAAGTAGAGCGCGATCGCGGCGCGCTCAGATCATCGCGCCGTTGATCGAGACGATCTGGCCGCTGATGTAGGCAGCGTCGTCGGAGGCGAGGAAGGCGACCAGCGCGGCGACTTCGCTCGCCGTGCCGGCGCGCTTCATCGGCACCAGCCTTTCGATCGTCGCCAGGTCGAACGCCCCCTCGGCCATGCCGGTGTCGATGATCCCGGGCGCGACGGCGTTGACGGTGATGCCGCGGCTCGCCAGCTCGAGCGCGAGCGACTTGGTGGCGCTGTTGAGCGCGCCCTTGGCGGCCGAGTAGTTCACCTGGCCGCGGTTGCCGGTGAGCGCTGCGATCGACGAGACGTTGACGATCCGGCCCCAGCGCGTTCGCATCATCGCCATGACGAGCGGCTGGGTGACGTTGAAGAAGCCGTTCACCGAGACGTCGATCACCCGGCGCCATTGCTCGGCGCGCATGCCGGGGAAGACGGCGTCGTCGTGGATGCCGGCGTTGTTGACGACGATCTGGATCGCGCCGCCTTCGAGGAGACGCTCGCAGGCGCCGCGCGACGCGTCGTGATCGGTGACGTCGAAGGCGATCGCTTCGGCGCTGCCGCCGGCGGCGACGATCCGCTCGACCACCGCGTTGGCTGCGGCGAGGTTGGCGTTGGCGTGCGCGATCACGTGTGCGCCGTCGCGGCCGAGCCGCTCGGCGATCGCCTGGCCGATGCCGCCGCTCGCGCCGGTGACGATGGCGCGCTTGCGGCCGGGGGCGCTCGGCGTCATCGGACGCTCGCCAGGGCGGCGTCGAGGACGACGGCGACCCGCCCCGACGCGAGCTCGCGGCCGTCGTGGCGGAGGACGAACGCGTAGAGGATTCGCGCTACGTCGGCGGCCTGGCGCTCGGCGACGACGACGAGCTCGTCGCGGTCGACGCGCGGCAAATCGTCGAGGCGCCAGCAGCCGAGGCGGACGTCGCGCGCGCTGGCGAGAAATCCCGGCGCGGCGCGATCGCCTTCGGCTGCGGCGCAGAGCGCGCCGTGCACCGCCATCGCCTGCGCCGCGTACTCGATCGCCGCGCTCGCCAGGAGGCCGCTCGCGCTGCGCAACGGATGGTGCGGGTCGCGGTGATTGACGGCGACGCACTCGATCCGCGTCGCGTCCCACGACGCCATGCGATCGAGCAGGCACATCGCGCCGCGGTGCGGGATCAGCGCTTCGATGCCGGCGTGATCGAGCGTCGCCGGCGTCATGGCGTCGGCCCCGGCGACCTTGCCGCGCGCTCGACGGTGGCGACGAGGAGGACGTTCGCGAACGGCGTGCCGCCGTGCATCGGCTCGCTCGCAACCGCGAAGCCGAGCTCGGCGAGGCGCTCGTTCCAGGCGGCGAGCGTCCTGCCGGCATGGCGGCCGAAGCCCTGGCCGCGCAGCAGCGTGACGATCCGATCGACCCCGCTGCTCGCCGCGAAGCCGCGCCGCGATGCCGCGTCGCCGATGCGGAGCACGAGCCGACCGCCGATCGGCAACGCGGCGCGCACCCGCGCCAGCACCGCGTCCTGCTCGGCGATGCTGACGTAATGCAGCACGTCGAGGATGACGACGGTGTCGACCGGGGCGAACTCGGCCGTCCGCATGTCGGCGCAGACGATGTCGATGCGCGCGCCGAGGGCCTGACGGGCGCGGTCGACGTCGCGCGCGAGCAGCTCGATGCCGCTGACGCGAACGTCGACCGGCGCTTCGGCCCAGCCGCTGGGCCAGCGGCCCTGGCGCGCCGCCTTCGCCGCCGCGGCGAGAAGGCTGGCGAGCAGCCCCTGGCCGCAGCCGATGTCGAGGACGCGCGATCGCGGCGCGATCAGGCCGCGCGCGAGCAAGTGGCCGAAGACCGGGTCCCAGCGCAGCTTGCCGCGCGCGAAATGCCAGGCGAAGCGGCCGGCGCGCTGGTAGGGATCGCTCGCCGCAGTCACCAGCGCGCGCCAGGCGACGGCTGCCTCGGCGGCGCTCACTTCGATGCGCCCCGCGGCGGCGCGGCAGACGACGGCGCATCGGCAAGGGGCTCGCCGCGTGCCGCGGCGGGCAGCGTCACCGCGACCAGGTCGAGGGCCCGGGCACGGGCGAGGAGCTCCGGCAGCACGGCGAGAAGGACGGCGCTGCCGTTCTCGGCCCGAGCCGCGTTGCCGTCGTGCGCGAGCAGGATGTCGCCGGCGCCGAGGCCGCGCCCGAGACGCGCGAGCATCGCGGCGGGATCGCGCCGCACGGTGTCGAAGCCGCGCCGCGTCCAGCTGACGAGCTGCAGGTCGAGGCGTTGCAGCACCGGCGCCAGGAATGGATTGCGCAGCCCGGCCGGGGCGCGGAAGAAGCGCGGCGCCTCGCCCGCGATGTCGGCGAGCGACGCTTGCGCGGCGGCGATCTCGCGCGCCATTGCGGTCGGCCCGAGCAGCGAGAAGCGATGCGAGTGGCGATCGCTGTGGTTCTGCACGCTGTGCCCGCGCCGGACGAGCTCGCGGCAGAGAGCCGGATGCGCGCGCGCCCGCGCAGCGATGCAGAAGAACGTCGCGTGCACGCCGTGCGCGTCGAGCAGATCGAGGACGGCCGGCGTCACCGTCGGGTCGGGGCCGTCGTCGATCGTGATCGCGATTTCGCGGCGCGCGATCGCCGCGGCCGGCAAGCGAGTCCAGTTGCTGCCGAGCCAGCGCGAGCGCGGCCAGAGCCCGCCGGCGGTGAGGACGACGTGATTGGCGGCGACGGCGGCGAGCGCCCACGGCCACGACGCTGGCGCGGCGAGCGCCGCGATGCCGGCGCCGACGTGACAGGCCAGGCTCGCCGTCACGTACGCCGGCCAGGGCGCGGTCTTGTCGCTCGCGTGCGCGGAAGACAGCACGCCGTCGGTCGGAGTCCTCACGGCGTGATTTTCCCATGCGCACCGGCGCAGCGCTCCTGCCCTTCGGGTGATCTCTGCAAACGCGCGCCCGCCGCGTTGCAAATGCTCGCCATAGCAGCCGCTATGTCTGCGCTTTGCGCCTTGCGGGCGCGCGTTTGCAGAGTCACGCGAGTCCTCCCTTGGCGTTGACAGGCCCTAGCCATGCCGCCGAGAAGACGAGGCACAGCAGCGCCCCCGGCGCGACGACGATGCCGACTGCCTGCAGCACCGGGATGCGCGAGCTGGCGAGGAGCGCGAACGATGCGACCGTCGTCAGGTTGGCGAGCAGCAGCGATGCCAGCGTGTCGGCGTCGGCCTCGCCGCGTTCCCTCAGGTGGTCGAAGAAGAGCGCGTAGTTCGAGCCGATCGCGACTGTCAGGAGCAGGCCGACGAGATGGAGGATGCCGAGCGCCGCACCGGAGAGGGCGAGGCCGGCGAGAACGACCAGCGTCGCCGCGGCGATCGGCAGGGCGACCGCGACGAGCCGGCGCAGGCTGCGCAGGTGTGCGGCGAGCAACAGCGCGACGGCGACCGCGCCGAGCGCCGCCTGCCACTCGGCTTCGCGCAGGAAGCGCGCGTAGATCGCATCGAGCTCGGCCTTGATCGCGACGATGCGAACGCCCGGGACGCTCGCGATCGCCGCGCGGACGCGATCGACGTCGAGCCGCCCCGAGTCGTTGCCCTGCAGGTTGACGAGCGCGCGCCACGGCCGCGTCGCGTCGCCGGGCAGGAGCAGCGCGTCGAGGGCGGCGGCGAGCGGCGTGGCGGCGACCTCCGCACGCCCGAACGGCGCTTGCGTTCGCGCCGCCTCGACGTCGGCGACGAACGGCGCGAGCCGCGCCGCCGGCAAGGCACCGTCGGCGGTCGCTTCGTCGAGGCGCGGGGCGAGGGTCTTCGCGTCCGGAAGCGCGGCGCGCCGGCGCGCCTGCGTCGCCGCCGACGGCAGCAGCCGCGCCGGCGAGTCGTAGCCTTGCAGCACGCCGGCGCCGACGAGGTCATCGAGCTGCGTGCCGACCGCCTCGGCGCCTTCGAGCGCGCCTTGTTCAGCGGCGGCGGCGACAGCGACGAGCGTCCCGCCGTCGGCGGCGCCGACGTCGGCGCGCAGCGACGCGTCGAGGGCGAGGTCGGACGCGCTCACCGGGCTGAGCGACGACAGCTCGCCGTGCCAGGGCGACGGGCTGGCGATGAGCGCGACGATCGACGCCGTGGCGACGACGACGACGCCGATGCGCCAACGCGGCAGCCGGCTCGCGGCGGCGCTCATGAAGCGCGCCAGCTGCTCGCGAAAGCCGGCGCCGGGCGCGCCGTTCGGCACCAGGATCGGAAAGACGAAGCGTGTCGTCGCCGCCGCGGCGACGAGGCCGGCGATCGAGAAGACGCCGAGCTGGGCGAGCCCCGCAAAGCCGGTGAAGACGAGCGCGGCGAAGCCGATCAGCGAGGTAAAGAGGCCGAGGCGGACTGTCGGCCAGCTCTCGCGCCGCCAGCGGTTTGCGGCACCCTCGCCGCCGCGCGCCTGGATCAGGTAGTAGATCGCGTAGTCGACCGCTTCGCCGATCAGCGTCGTGCCGAAGCCGAGCGTCATGCCGTGCACCTGGCCGAAGCCGAGGCTGACGGCGGCGATGCCGGCGAGGACGCCGGTCGCGACCGGCAGCATGGCCACCGCGAGCGCACGCACGGACGCGAACGCGAGCCAGAGCAGGACGACGATGACGATCGAGCCGAGCACGGCGAGGCGCTCGACCTCGCTCTTGATGCTCGCGCGCGATTCGACCGCGAACTTGCCGGCACCGGAAATGACGAGCCTCAGGCCCGGCGCTGCGGCAGCGTCGAACGCGCTCCGGATCGCGGCGAGGGCGCGCTCCTGGCCGTCGATGTCGGCGCCGTCGGCGGCGGTCGTCGCGACGAGCACCGCGCGCGGCGCGCTGCGCGAGGCCCAGACGCCGTGATCGATCCTCGGCGCGCGTGCCGGCGTCAGCCCCTCGGCGATGCGCAGCGTCTCGCCCGTCGGGTCGCGAAAGAGGATCGGCTTGAGGAGCGAGCCGGCGGGCGTGCCGAGCAGCGAGACGGTCGCGTCGATCGCATCGCGCAGGCCGGCGACGCTGAAGCGTTGCGCGTCGACCGCGGGGCTGAGCGCGTAGCGGTGGTCGAAGACGAAGCGGCCGGCGTCGGCCCAGGCCGCGCGCTCGCCGTTGTGGACCGACGCGAACGCACCGCTCGCGCGCAGCGCCGCGGCAAGCCGCGTCGACGCCTCGGCGCGCGCGGCGGCAGCCGTGTCGTCGCCGGCGCCGGGTGCGCCGCCTTCGATGCCGATCACGAGCAGGCGCGAGGTGGCACCGCTCTTCAGCTGGTCGAGCAGCACCGCCTGCTCGGGCGTCGGCGCCGAAGGCAGGAACGCCGAGAGGTCGGCGACGTAGTGGGCGCGCCAGGCGACGACGAGCGCCGCCGCGACGGCGCCGAGCCAGAGCGCGACGACGAGCGCGCCGCGCCGCGCGGCCGGCGCGCCGGAAGTCATGGCCGCGCCGCGTTCACGGCGTGCCGCGCGGGCCCACCGGCTCGATCGTCATCACCGAGCGGTCGCCGTCGGCGAGCAGGACCTGGACCTCGTGCGCGACCCCATCGCGGCCCGAGACGCGCACCGACGCGACCTGCCCGCGCAGGCGCAGGTCGCGCGGCACGAGCTCGAGCGACCAGCGGCCGGCGTCGCCCGAGACCGTCGTCTCGAACAGCCGCTCGAGCGTGCCGCGGTTGCCGGTGAGGGTGCTCCGGATCGCCTCGACGATCACCGCCGCCTCGGGCGAGGCGTCGAGCTGCATCGTCCGGCTGCGCTCGCCGAGGCTCATCGTCAGCGTGTTGCCGTCGACGGCGAGCTTCTCGTGGCGCGGCTTCAGGGTTTCGCGAACGAAGCTGTCTGGGGCTTTGAAGGAGAGCCGGCCCGACGATTGCAGCGTCCGGTCGAGCATCTCGATCCGGCGCGACTCGACGAACGTCGCCTCGCCCGACCTGATGCGGCCGAGCAGCGTCGTCAGCGCGCCGAGGTCGAACGCCGCGGCGCTCGCGCCCCGAGGCAACAGGGTTGCCGCGACGGCGAGGCCGATCGCCGCGATCATGGAGGCGAGGAGACGGCGCCGCTCAGGGCAAGGCGCTCGGCGAGGTCGGCGTGTCGGCATCGGCCCAGAAGTCGTAGAAGTTGAACCAGTTGTAGGGCGCCTCGCGGCACAGGCCTTCGAGGGTCGCGACGTAGCGCAGCATCGCGGCGCGGATCGCCGCGTCGCGCTCGCCGGCGACCGCCGGCCCGGCGGCGGAGAGATTCGCGAAGTCGGCGAGCTCGACGAAGCGCAGATCGTAGTCGCGGCCGCCGCGGTACAGGCCCGCCATGAAAACGACCCTTCGGCGCAGCATCGCCGCGAGGCGGAACGGCCCGTCGGGAAAGAACGCCGGCGCGCCCAGAAAGGGCAGGGCGATCGCCTTCGAGCGCTGCGAATTGCCGGGGAGGCTCCGGTCGGCGAGCAGCCCGGCGACGCCGCCTTCGTCGAGCCAGCGCCGGATCGACAGCATCGCGTCGACGCGGCCGAGCGCGATCGTGTGCAGCTCGGCGCGCGGCGCGAGCACGGCGAGGGTCTCGTTGATGAGGCGGGCGTTGTCCTCGTACATGATCATCGCCACGCGCAGGCCCTTCTCGTGGCCGATCATGCGCAGCGCCTCGAAGCTGCCGAGGTGGGAGCCGAACGCGAGCACGCCGTCGCCCTTGGCGAAGGGCTCGAGGATCGCCTCGACGCCGCTCGCCTCGAAGCGGAACAGGTCGAAGCGCTCCCGCAGCAGGTAGACGCGGTCGAGCACCGTCGCCGCGAAGGTGTGGAGATGGCGGTAGACGTCACCCCAGGTGGCGGGGCGGCCGAGGGCGCGCGCCAGGTAGCGCGCCGAGTGATGGCGCGTCTGGCGATCGAGGATGAAGGCGCAGACGATCGGATGGAGCAGCAGCCGCGTTGCACGGCGGCCGGCGAAAGTCGCCAGCACGCGCATGACGCGCAGCTGCCAGCGGTTGCTGCGCTCGCGCTGGCGCGTCCAGCCGGTGGGCGGCGCGGTGCCGCCGTCGACCTTCATGCCGGCGCGCCCCGATCGATGTCGGCGCGCGTGATCTGGCCGCTGGCGACGTCGCGCGCACCGTCGCCGACGCGCCATTCGATGGTCCGCGCGCCGAGGCGAAAGTCGATCACGAGCGACGCGCCCGGCCGGACCGGGGCGAGAAACTTGACGACTGCCAGACGCGGCTCGCTGCCGATGCACGCCGCCAGCGTCGGCTCGCGCCGCGCCGACTCGAGCACCTCGGCGAGCAGGGCGACTCCCGGAAGCACCGGCTGGCCGGGAAAGTGGCCGTCGAACGCGGGATGGTCGACCGCGATCCGGACCTGTCGCGTCGCCACCGGCTCGCTCATCGCCGCTCGCGCGAAAGATGGCGCGCGGCGAGCTCGCCGAGCTTTGCCCGCGTCAGCTTGCCCGTCGCCTCGCGTGGCAGCGCGTCGACGTGGACGATGCGGCGCGGCAGGAACGCCGCGTCGACGCGGTCGCGCAGGGCGGCGATGACGCGCTCGCGCGCGACGTTCGGCGCGACGACGAAGGCGACGAGGCGGACGATGCCGAGCGCGTCGGCATCGCTGTCGGGTGGCATCCAGAACGCGCCGTCGACGACGCCTTCGATCGAGTTGAGGTGGAAGTCGAGGTGGCCGATCGAGCTGCGCTTGCCGGCGACGTTGATCAGGTCGTTCGAGCGGCCGAGGAGGCGGAAGGTCTCGGCGTCGACGACCTCGAGGACGTCGGCGAGCACCGTTGGCTCCGGCACGTGGCCGCCGCTGACGGTGACGGCGGCGCCGTCACCTTCGAGGCGAACGCCGTCGAAGGTGTGCCACTCGGCGCCGGCGGTCGTCTGCCGCGACGCCACCTGGCCCGCTTCGGTGCAGCCGTAGATCTCGAGCAGCGGCGCGCCGAGGCGCTGCTCGGCGCGCGCCGCGAGCTGCGGCGACAGCGGCGCCGTCGCGCTGACGGCGAGCGCGAGCGGCGGCAGCGCGATGTCGGCGTCGAGCAGCGTCCTGAGGTGGAACGGCGTCGTCACGAGCACGCGCGGCGCCGTCGTCCGCGCCAGCGCGGCGGCGACGTCGGCGGGAAAGAAAGGCCGTTCGGCGGCGAGGATGGCGCCGCCGTGGAGCGCGATCAGGACGCTCGACTCGAAGCCGTACATGTGCTGTGGCGGCACGGTCGCGACGACGGTGACGCCGGCGAGGTCGGCTCGGCCGAGCGCGGCGGCGAGCCGGCTCGCTTCGGCGCGGGCGTTGCGGATCAGCAAGCCCCACGGTTTGGCGTGCGGCACCGGCTCGCCTGTCGATCCCGAGGTGAGCACGTAGGCGGCGACGAGGCCGGGATCGATCGCGGGAATGTCGGCGACGGCACCGGCCGGCGCGGCCGCGGTCGCATGGCGCACCGTCGGCAAGCCGTGGTCATCGGCGGCGCCTTCGACCAGCGCATAGACGCCGGTGAAGCGCCCGCGCAGCCGCGCCACGGTCTCGGCGACGTGGTTCGGCGGCAGGAGGCTGGTGTGGCCGCGCAGCAGCGCCGCGCCCAGCCCGACCGCGAAGCGGTAGCGGTCGGTCGAGAGGTTGAGCATCGCGCCCGCGCGCGGCAGCCGCTCGGCGAGCGCCGCCGCGTCGGCGATGTACTGGCGCCGCGACAGCATCGTGCCGCCGAGGTTGGCGAACCCCGCGTCGAGGTCGCCGGCGCCGACGAGGCGGCTGTCAGTCATGCGAGCCGCGGTCGGCATAGGCGCGAACGGCCTGCGCCAGCGTCGCCCGCTCGAACTCCGGATGGAGGCGATAGCGCAGCAGGTACTCGCCGACGAACATGACGAGCATCGCCAGCGGCGTCACGAGGTTGGCGAAGGTCGCCCAGGCATCGAAGGGAGCGAGCGCATAGAGGACGAGCGAGAGCGCCGCCATCGCCACGAAGTAGGCGGTCCAGGCGAGCGTCACCCTGCGCGAGTACGCCTCCATGGCGGGCGTCAGACTGCCATGCACGCGCCGCGCCAGCGCCGTGACGAGCGGCTCGCGCCCGGCCTGCAAGGTGAGGCCGAAGACGAACGCGAGCAGGACGTGGATCGCGACGTGCTGGCCGACGTAGATCGAGCCGACCGAGAGGCCGTCACCGCGCCAGGCCTGGACGAGGAGGCCGGCGGTCGCCAGCGCGGCGAGCGCCGCGAGCAGCCGCTGGCGGCGTTGCCAGGCGATGAGGGCGGCCGCGCCGAGCATGGGGCCGACGACGACGACCGCGTTCCAGGGCGAAGCGGGCGCGCCCGTCATCAGCCAGTGCGAGCCGAGCACGTAGGCGACGGCCGCCGCTCCCACCGCGATCACGCGGGCGCGCATGAACCTAGGACCGGTTGGCGCTATGGGAGGGCTCGCGCAGGCCGCGCCGCACCTGCCCTTCGGGTGATCTCGGCAAAGCGGTGCCCGCCGCGTTGCAAATGCTCGCCGTAGCAGCGGCTACGGCTGCGCTTTGCGCCTTGCGGGCGCCGCTTTGCCGAGTCACGCGAGCCCTCCCATAGCGCCAACAAGTCCTAGCCCTTTCGATGGGCACCGATGTGCTCGGCGAGGCTCGCCAGCGATTTGAAGATGCGCACGTTGTCCTCGTCGTCGGACTTCAGCTGGAAGCCGTAGCGCTGCGAGACGACGAGCGCGACCTCGAGGATGTCGATCGAGTCGAGGCCGAGGCCTTCGCCGTAGAGCGGCGCTTCGGGATCGATCGTTTCGGGGGCGATGTCGAGGTTCAGTGCTTCGACCAGGAGCGCGGCGACCTCGCTCTGCAAGGGGGTGTGGGCGAAAGTCATTCGTGCGCGGGAAAGCCGGAGGTGAAACCTATCGAGTCTATCAAAGGGACCCTCGTGGAACCCTCATTCCACCCGCGCGCCGGAGGCCCTGACGAGCGGTTCGTACTTGGCGAGCTCGGCCTTGACGAAGGCCGCGAATCGCTCGGGCGCCATCGGCATCGGCTCGGCGTAGAGATTGGCCAGGCGCGAGCGCAGATCGGCGGAGGCGAGGGCATCGACGAAGGCCTTGTTGAGGCGCGCCGTCGTCTCCGCCGGCAGGTGCGCCGGCGCAAAGATGCCGAACCAGGTGTCGATGTCGAAGCGCGCCAGGCCGGCGAGGCTTGCCTTGCCGGCTTTGCCGGAGACAGGAGCACGGCCGTCGAGGCCGGCCGTGGCGCCCGCCTCGGCGATCGTCGGCACGTCGGGCATCGCGCTCGATCGCGCCGCGGTCGTGACCGCGAGCGCCTTCAGCTTGCCGGCCTTGATGTTCGCCGACGCCGCGGCGAGGTTGTCGAAGTTGAGGTCGACCTGGCCTGCGAGCAGCGCGAGTTGTGCCGGGTTGCCGCCGGCGTACGGGATGTGGACCATGTACACGCCGGCCTGCGCCTTGAACATCTCGCCGGCGAGGTGGCCGGCGCTGCCGGTGCCACCCGAGCCGTAGTTGAGCTTGCCGGGGTTCTTCCTCGCGTAGGCGACCAGGTCGGCGACGCTGGCGATGCCGAGCCGCGCCGCGACCTCGGGGCTCATGACGAGGACGTTCGGCACCCGCGCGACGCCGGTGATCGGCGTGAAGTCGCGGATCGGGTCGTACGGCATCTTCGCGTACAGCCACGGATTGATCGCGTGCGTCGCGACCGCGCCCATGACGATCGTCGTGCCGTCGGGCGCCGACTTGGCGGCCGCGTCGGCGCCGATGTTGCCGCCGGCGCCGGCGCGGTTGTCGACGATGACGACGCCCAGGCTCTCCTTCACCTTCTCGGCGAGCGAGCGGGCGACGATGTCGAGCGGGCCGCCGGGCGGATACGGGACGATCAGGCGGAGCGGCTTGCCCTGAGCCAAGGCAAGCCTGACCGCGCCGAGCATGGCCGCGCCGATCGTGCCGAGGGCACTGCGCCGCCTCAAAGTGCTCTCAGCGGGACCGCCTCGAACCGAGCTGTATCGCGCGCCGTCGTCACATCGACGAAGCCGCTCCGTGCGTCCAGCGGGCGCGACATCAGAACTTCGGCTCCGGTGCGCTGTCGTTGTCGCTCGGCTTGCAGCGCATCTTGAGGCGTCCGATCGAGCGATCGTTCACGTCCCGCATATCGCCTTCGAGCGCGGCGCTCTGCCTGTCGACCGATATACGGATCGTCTGCAACTCGCGCAACCCCGGACCCCAGACCAAGAGCGTGCCTCTGATCCAGTCGTAGTAGACGGCGCTGTTGGGCCTAGGCGCATGAAAGACCATCGAATAGAACGCAGGCGTGATCTCCAACTTCATTTTGTCGCCGACCGGCAATACGTCGGAGCGCTGGATGAGCGCGAGCGAACTGTTGCGCCGCAGGGCCAGATCGAGGTGGGCGTTCTTCGATCGACCGCCCGCCTGAACCTGGCCGCTGCAATTCAGGTACACGCCGAACTCCTGCGCCGTGCCCGGCGCGACCGCGAGCACGGCCACCGCGAAGACCAGGAGACGCACGGACGCTGGATGCGCGTTCACCGCGAATCGCCTACTTGCCGACCTTCTTCGACGCTTTCGTTGTCCCGCCCTGCACGCCCAGCCCTCCGCCTTCGCCCAGGCCACCCTCGACGGTTTGCGCCTTGTACTGGCGCACCGCCACGACCAGCTTGTTGTAGGCGTCGAAGAAGGCGGCACTGGCGAGCTTGCCCTCGTCGGTGTTGGTATAGGCGCTGCCTGCGAGCGCGCCACTGCTCCCCAGGCCGATGCCTCCGAAGCCGAAGCTCGTGTTCTTCGAGTAGCCCTCGGCCGCAGCGAGTCTCACGGTCGATCGGATGTCGACCAGGGTCAACACGGTTCCGACTTCGCTCGACTTCACGTTCAAGTTGCCGATGACGGCGCCCGCCCGGCCCAGCAGGTTGCCGCTGCCACCGAGGCGTGCCCCCTCGTTGTCCTTGTTCGCCATCACGATCTCGGGCTTGAGCAGATAGTCGGCGACCACCTGCTGACCCTTCCCGCGCGTTCCGCTCTCGCGCGCCTCATCGCCGCGGGCGCGACGCGTTTCGTCGGTCAGGCTTTGCTCACCGGTTCCGCGTTCGACGACGACGAAGCAGTTGGACTGCAAGATCATCATGCTGAGCAGCGGGGCCGTCGACCCCAGCCGGGGTCCGTAGTAGCGATACCACGGGGCGGCCGTGTCTTCCTGGATGCGCAAGACACCGAGCGTCTTGTTGCAATGTTCCAGCGTGTCGCTGGCACCTCCGCTGG
>JADGRJ010000288.1 GCA_017881025.1 Rhizobacter sp.
CGCGCGTGAAGTGTTCGGCTTTCGCGGCCTGGTCCAGGGCAAGCTTTGATGCGAGCCCCGATGGCGCCTCTCTTCGTTCGCTGCCCCCCGACGGGGCGCTCAGTGCCCTTCGGGCGGCCGGGCGGGCACTGAATGGCCACGCTCTCCCGCCATGGCTATGCCGAGATGTTCGGCCCGACCGTCGGCGACCGCGTTCGCCTGGCCGACACCGGCCTGGTCGTCGAGGTCGAGGACGACTACACCTTGCGCGCCGGCGGCTACGGCGAGGAGGTGAAGTTCGGCGGCGGCAAGACGATCCGCGACGGCATGGGCCAGAGCCAGCGCGTCTCGGCCGAGACCGCCGACACGGTGATCACCAACGCCCTCGTCATCGACCACTGGGGCATCGTCAAGGCCGACGTCGCGATCAAGGCCGGCCGCATCGCCGCGCTCGGCAAGGCCGGCAACCCCGACGTCCAGCCCGGCGTCGACATCGTCATCGGCCCGGGCACCGAGATCATCGCCGGCGAGGGGATGATCCTCACCGCCGGCGGCGTCGATTCGCACATCCACTTCATCTGCCCGCAGCAGATCGAGGCCGCGCTCGCGAGCGGCGTGACGACGATGCTCGGCGGCGGCACGGGCCCTGCGACCGGCACCTTCGCGACGACGTGCACACCCGGGCCGTGGCACATCCACTCGATGCTGAAGGCGGCCGAGTCGTTTCCGATGAACCTCGGCTTCATGGGCAAGGGGAACGCCAGCCTGCCCGCCGCGCTCGACGAGCAGGTCGAGGCCGGCGCGTGCGGCCTGAAGCTGCACGAGGACTGGGGAACGACGCCGGCGGCGATCGACAACTGCCTCGCCGTCGCCGACCGCCACGACGTGCAGGTGACGATCCACACCGACACGCTCAACGAATCGGGATTCGTCGAGGACACGGTCGCCGCGTTCAAGGGGCGCGCGATCTCGACCTTCCACACCGAGGGCGCGGGCGGCGGCCACGCGCCCGACATCATCAAGCTCGCAGGGCTGGCCAACGTGATGCCGTCGTCGACGAACCCGACGATGCCGTACACCGTCAACACGGTCGACGAGCACCTCGACATGCTGATGGTCTGCCATCACCTCGACCCGGCGATCGCCGAGGACCTGGCGTTCGCCGAGAGCCGGATCCGGCGCGAGACGATCGCCGCCGAGGATGTGCTGCACGACATGGGCGTGTTCTCGATGATGTCGAGCGACAGCCAGGCGATGGGGCGCGTCGCCGAGGTCATCGTGCGGACCTGGCAGACAGCCGACAAGATGAAGGCGCAGCGGGGATGGCTCGCACCCGATGTCGCCGACGGCGTCGCCACCTGCGCGCGCGACTCGCGCAACGACAACTTCCGCGTCCGCCGCTACGTCGCCAAGTACACGATCAATCCGGCGCTCGCGCAGGGCATCGCCCACGAGGTCGGCTCGATCGAGCCCGGCAAGCTCGCCGACCTCGTGCTCTGGAAGCCCGCCTTCTTCGGCGTCAAGCCGCAGCTGATGCTCAAGGGCGGGATGATCGCCATGGCGGCGATGGGCGACCCGAGCGCGTCGATCCCGACGCCGCAGCCGGTGCACTACCGGCCGATGTTCGGCGCGTTCGGCTCCGCGCTCGCGGTCTCGTGCGTCAACTTCGTCTCGCAGGCATCGATCGACGCCGGCATCGCCGCCAGGCTCGGCCTGACGCGGCCGCTCAGCGCGGTTCGAGCGACGCGCAGGATCGGCAAGGCCGACATGGTCCTGAACGGCGCCACGCCGAAGATCGACGTCGACGCGCAGACCTACGAGGTGCGCGCCGACGGCGTCCTGCTGACGTGCGAGCCGGCGTCGGTGCTGCCGCTGGCGCAGCGCTACTTCCTGTTCTGACACCACGCGGGATCGACGTGTCGCTGCTCATCGCCAGCAAGCTGATCGGCGCCGGTCGCGGCCTCGCGCCAGCCATCGTGCGACGCGCGAGCCGCGTCGCGCTCGACTGGGACACGCGCCAGAAGAGCCGCTTCGAGGCCGTCGATTCGGCCGGCCGACGCATCGGCGTCTTCCTGCCGCGCGGCCGCATCGTTCGCGGCGGCGACGTCCTCGTCGCCGAGGACGGCTCGCTGATCGCCGTCGCGGCGCTCGACCAGCCGATCCTCGTCGTCACCGCGGCGGCGAGCGCCACCCCCGGCAGCGCCGCGCTCGCCCTCGCGAAGGCGGCCTACCACCTCGGCAATCGCCACGTTCCGCTCGACGTCCAGGCCGATCGCCTCGTCCTCGAGCCCGACCACGTCCTCGCCGCGCTGCTCGTCCGCATGGGCCTGAGCGTCGCGACGACGCGCGGGCCGTTCGAGCCCGAGTCGGGCGCGTACGACGCGGCCGCGCCGACGCACGCCCACGCACACGCCGGCGAGGGTCACGATCACGGGCACAGGCACGATGACGAGCACGACCGCGGCCACGATCGCGAGCACGAGCATGGGCACGGCGACGATGCCGTGCACGTCCACAGATCTCACGAGGCCGACGCGTGAAGAGCGGCCGGCCGCAGCGCGTGGTGCGCCAGCGCCCGCAGCCACGCCGGGCGCGCCTCGCCGGGCGCGCCGATGCGGTCGCGCCGCTCTCGCCGGCGTCGCTGCTGCAGCTGATGCGGCTCGCCTCGCCGAGCTTGCCGGTCGGCGGCTTCAGCTATTCCGAGGGCATGGAATCGGCGGTCGATGCGGTGCTCGTCAGCGACGAGGCGACGGCGCAGCGCTGGCTCGTCGACCAGCTCCGGCTCGGCCTCGCGCGCGCCGACCTGCCGCTCGTCGCGCGCGCTCTCGCCGCATGGCGCCGCGGCGATCTTGCGCACGTCGATGGATTGAACCGCTGGTTCGCGACAACACGCGAGACCGGCGAGCTGCTGCGCCAGGCCGAGCAGATGGGACGCTCGCTCGCGCTCTGGCTGCGCCACCGCGGCGCCGCCGACGCACGGCTGCTCCACCTCGAGGCGCTGCAGCCCGCGCCGACCTGGCCGGTCGCTTTCGCCCTCGCCGCAGCCGACAGCGGCGCCAGCGCGCGCGACGTCCTCGTCACCTTCGCCGGCGGCTGGGCCGAGAACATGGCGCAGGCGGCGATGAAGGCGGTGCCGCTCGGCCAGGCGGCGGCGCAACGCATCCTCGCCGCGCTCGCCGCCGAGATCCCGGTCGCCGTCGACACGGCGCTGCACCTGGCGACGAGCGGGATGCAGGCGTTCACGCCGATGCTCGCCATTCTCTCGGCGCGGCACGAGGAGCAGTACTCGCGCCTGTTCCGGTCGTGACCGGCGCGCGCCGAACCACCGACTTGACGTCAACCACCATGAGCGCCCTGCACGACATCCCGCGCCGCACCCGCCCCCTGCCGCCGCTTCGGGTCGGCGTCGGCGGGCCGGTCGGCTCGGGCAAGACGACGCTGGTCGAGATGCTCTGCAAGACGATGCGCGAGACCTGGGATCTCGTCGTCGTCACCAACGACATCTACACCAAGGAAGACCAGCGCCTGCTCACCGTCGCCGGCGCCCTCGACGCCGACCGGATCATGGGCGTCGAGACTGGCGGCTGCCCGCACACGGCGATCCGCGAGGACGCGTCGATCAACCTCGAGGCGATCGACCGCATGCTCGCGAAGTACCCGGACGCCGACATCGTCTTCATCGAAAGCGGTGGCGACAACCTGGCCGCGACCTTCAGCCCCGAGCTCTCCGACCTGACGATCTACGTGATCGACGTCGCTGCCGGCGAGAAGATCCCGAGGAAAGGCGGCCCGGGCATCACCAAGAGCGACCTCTTCGTCATCAACAAGACCGACCTCGCGCCTTACGTCGGCGCGAGCCTCGACGTCATGCGCGCCGACACGCTGCGAATGCGCGGCGCCAAGCCGTTCGTGATGACCAACCTGAAGACTCGCGACGGCCTCGGCGAGGTCGTCGCGTTCATCGAGCAGCGCGGGCTGCTGCGGCCGCCGCCGTCGGCCGCAGCGCGCGACGACTGAGAGGCGCCCGCTCGCGGGCGATCGGGTCCCAGCCGCCGCCGAAACGAGCTGCTCGCGGGGATCGGCACCGTGTCGCGGGCGGAGTGTGCGCGCCTTGATACGCGTCAAGGTGCACGCGATTGCAATTCCTAGACTGAATCGTCGCCGGCAATTGCCGGCGGCGGACCCACGAGGTCCCACCTCCAAGGAGTGCATTCATGAACGCCCTCACCCGCCTCGACCGGATCGAAGATTTCATGCCCGAATTCTTCCGCCGTCTGTCGCGCCCGCTCACGCTCAGCGAGCCTGCCCCCGCGCCTGCAGAGATCCGTATCGACGTCTCCGAAAGCGAAAAGGAGTACCAGGTCCGCGCCGAGATTCCCGGTGCCAAGAAAGACGACATCCGCGTCAGCGTCGACGGCAATTTCGTCTCCATCAGCGCCGAGATCAGGAAGGAGAAGGAAGAGAAGTCGGCCGGCCGCACGCTCGTCAGGGAGAGCTACTACGGCAGCGCCTCGCGCGGCTTCTCGCTTCCCTACGAGATCGACAGTAAGGCCGTCGTCGCCAGGCTCGAGGACGGCATCCTCAAGTTGACCTTGCCCAAGCGCGAAGGCACAGCCGCCCACGCCATCACCATCCAGTAGGCACCTGCGCCAGCGAATGATGCTGTCCAGGTTCTGAAACGGCCCGAGCGGATTGCGTGTCCGCTCGGTGGTTTCGATGCGCGGCTCGCCGGCGTGGTTGCGAAACAGCACAAGGCCGTCGTCGCGGATGAGGAAGAGTCCCTCGAAGCGCCAGCCTGCCGTCCGAGTCGTGCGCTCGAAGCGTTGACA
>JADGRJ010000289.1 GCA_017881025.1 Rhizobacter sp.
GGGCAAGGCGCGCGCGAGGCCGCGTGCCCGTGGCACGCAACGAGCGCGCAACGCCGCCCGGCGGCCTGCGGCGCACCTGCCCAACGGGTGATCTCGGCAAAGCGGCGCCCGCCGCGTTGCAAATGCTCGCCGTAGCAGCGGCTACGGCTGCGCTTTGCGCCTTGCGGGCGCCGCTTTGCCGAGTCACGCGAGACCTCCCATAGCGTTAGCAGACCCTAGGCGGCCTGGCCGGTCTTCAGCAGGCCGACGAAGCGGCGCGCGATCTTCTCCGGCGTCGCGCCGCGGCCGGCGCGGTACCAGGTCTGGCTCCAGTTGAGGGCGCCGACGAGCATCAGGCGCAGCATCGTGCGGTCGGTCGGTCGCGCGAGCGGCAGCGCTGCGACGAGGCGGGCGAAGCGCTTCTCGTACGAGTCGCGCAAGGCGATCAGCTCGGCCTCGGCCGCCGGAGCGTCGCTCGGCCGAACGCGGATGACGACCTGCGAGTAGTCGGTCTGGTCGAGCAGCGAGGCGAGGTGGGCGACGCACGCGGCCTCGAGTCGCTGCCACGGATCGTCGAGCGGCGCGATGGCGGCATCGACCGCAGCGCCGATGCGCTCGACGCCCTCCTTGTAGACGGCGGCGAGCAGCGCTTCCTTGGTCGCGAAGTGGCAGTACAGCGAGCCGGGCAGCATGCCGACCGGCTCGACGATCTCGCGCACCGACGCGGCGGCGAAGCCGCGCTGCGCGAACGCGCGCGCCGCCGCGTCGAGCAGGCGCGGCAGGCGGCTCGACGCGCGCCTGGCCGAGGCGGCAGGTCGGGCGTGCCCCGCGGCGGGAGCTTCGGCGGCAACGGATCGCATGATCGCCATTAGAAAGACAAACACTTGTTTGGTCAAGACGTCACGGGAGGAAGCCGGCGTCACGCTGCCGGCGAGGAGAATCGGCGCCATGCCGTCGCCTTCCGCTGCCGCCCAGCTCCGCGAGCGTGCCCGCGCCCCCGACGCGCTCGAGCGTGCCGACATTCCGTGGCTGCACGCGCTCGACGCGAACGAGAAGGCGCGCGCGCTCGCCGACCTGAAGGTGGTGAAGGTCGAGACGGGCGAGCTGCTCTGCCGCGTCGGCCGGCCGGTGACGTACTGGTTCGGCGTCATCGACGGCCTGCTCAAGATGAGCAACGACACCTCGATGGGCATCCCGATCACCTTCACCGGCCTGCCGCCGGGCGGCTGGTTCGGCGAGGGGACGGTCATTAAACGCGAGCCCTACCGCTACAACATGGAGGCGCTCAGGCCGAGCACGGTCGCCGGCCTGAGCGTCGAGACCTTCCACTGGCTGCTCGACCGCAGCATTCCGTTCAACCGCTTCATCGTCCAGCAGCTCAACGAGCGGCTTGGCCAGTTCATCGCCGCGCGTGAGATCGATCGCCTGAGCGACCCCGACGCGCGCGTCGCGCGCAGCCTCGCCGCCTTGTTCCATCCGGTGCTGTATCCGGGTGTCGGCACGCTGCTGCGGATCACCCAGCAGGAGCTCGGCTACCTCGTCGGCCTGTCGCGCCAGCGCGTCAACGAAGCCTTGCGTGCGTTGCAGTCGCGCGGCCTGATCCGCGTCGAGTACGGCGGCGTCAAGGTCACCGACCTCGAGGGCCTGCGCGCCATCCGCTAGCGGGCCTTACCCGCGCCGCGGGTTGCTGACGCCCGAGGCGACGTGGCCCGAGGGCACGTGCGCCGACGCGTTCTCGATGTGGCCGGTCTGGTCGTCGAAGAAGAAGTCGGGCTCGAACTCGCGCAGGAACTCGCCCTTCTGCAGGCCGCCGAGGAACATCGCCTCGTCGATCTCCACGTTCCATTCCATCAGCGTGCGGATCGCCCGCTCGTGCGCCGGCGCGCTGCGCGCGGTGACGAGCGCGGTGCGGATCCGCATACCGTGGACGCGCTCGTGCTGCAGCCGTTGCAGCGCCTGCAGCAGCGGCTTGAACGGCCCGGCGGCGAGCGGCGTCGTCGCCTGCTCGCGCTCGTGCGCCTGGAAGGCGTCGAGGCCGCTGGCCTGGAACACCCGCTCGGCCTCGTCGGAGAAGAGCACCGCGTCGCCGTCGAAGGCGATGCGTACTTCCTGCGGGTGCGCGTCGGAGGCGCGCGCCGAGTGCGGATAGACGCGCGCCGCCGGCACGCCGGCCTCGAGCGCGGAGCGCACGTCGGCCTCGTTGGCCGACAGAAACAGGTTGGCCGCGAGCGGCTTCAGGTAGCGCCAGGGCGTGCCGCCGCGCGTGAAGACGCCGCGTTGCACCGGCATGCCGTACGCCTGCGCCGAGCGGAAGACGCGCATCCCAGAGACAGGGTCGTTGCGCGACAGGATGACGACCTCGACGCGTTGCGTCGACGCGTCGTTGAACGCGAGCAGCTTCTGCACCAGCGAGAAGGCGACGCCCGGCTTGGCCGCCGAGTCGAGCCGCTCGAGCTGCAGCGCCATATAGGCGCGGTCGTCGTTGGCCTCGAAGTGCTCGTTCTCTTCCTCGAAGTCGAAAAGAGCTCGCGACGAGATCGCTACGACGAGTTGACCGGCGAGGGTAGCGGCCATGGACCGATGATACGAGGCGACCAGCGCGTCGCGCGCTCCGCGACTTGCACAGGATTGCTCCCGCCCCGCTTCGCTCCCCTCCCTCCGAGAGGGAGGGGCGGACTCCTTCGGAGTCTCTTCAAGGACGCCGGGCGGCCGCCGGCTACTTCACGAAGCTGTTCAGCTGGATGATCGGCAAGAGGACGGCGAGGACGATCAGCATGACGACGCCGCCCATGCCGACGATCAGCAGCGGCTCGAGGATCGTCGCCATGGCGAGCGCGCGCCGCTGCACTTCGCCGGCGAGCTGCTTGGCGGCGCGGTCGAGCATCTCGGGGAGCTGGCCGGTCTGCTCGCCGAGGCGCGAGAACATCGCCAGGATTCCCGGAAAGCGCTTCTTGCCGGCGAGCGCCGAGGCAAGCGGTGCGCCTTCTCTGACCATCACAAGCGCGTCCATGGCGTCGGCGCGCATGGCGCGGTTCGACAGCGTCTCCGCCGCCGCCTGCAGCGCCTTCAGGATCGGCACGCCGGCGCCGGCGAGCATCGCCAGCGTGCCGGCGAAGCGCGCCGCGTTGTAGCCGCGCGCAAGCCGGCCGATCAACGGCAGGCCGAGGAAGCCGGCGTCGAAGCGCTCGCGAAACGCCTCGTTGCGCAAGCTGAACGCGAGGGCGACGCCGCCGCCGACGAGGAGAAGGATGACGAGCCAGCCGTAGCCGCGCAGGAAGTCGCTGAACGCCATCATGCCGATCGTCAGCAGAGGCAGCGATCGCTTCGAGCTCGTGAAGACGGTCGCTACCTGCGGGACGACGTAGGTGACGAGGAAGACGACGATGACGACGGCGATCACCGAGACGATCGCCGGATAGAGCGTCGCGCCGATCAGGCGGCCCTTCAACTCCTGGCGCGCTTCGAGGTCGTCGGCGAGGCGCTCGAGCACGCGACCGAGCGCGCCGCTCTGCTCGCCGGCGGCGACGACGCCGCGATACACGTCGTCGAACTCGCGCGGCGCGCTCGCCAGCGCGCGGGCGAAGGGCGCGCCGGCATTGACCTCGCTGCGCAGGTGGGCGACGAGCTCGCGCTGGCGCGTGTCCTCGGCTTCGTCGGCGAGCGCGGTCAGCGCCCGCTCGAGCGGCAGGCCGGAGCCGACGAGGCCGGCGAGCTGGCGCGTCCAGACCGCGAGGCCGGTGGCGTTGAAGACCTTGCGGGTGAAGCTGAATCCCGCCGGCGCGGTGCCCGCCGTGACGACCTGCGTGACCGCCAGCGGCACCAGCGCCTGCGCGCGCAGCTGCGACCGCGCCGCGCGCGAGGTGTCGGCGTCGACCAGGCCGCTCTGCGCCTTGCCGGTGGCGTCGAGCGCTTCGAATCGGTAGGCGGGCAAGAAACTATTCGCGCGTCACGCGCACGACTTCTTCTGCGGACGTGATGCCTTCCGCGACCAGGCGCTCGCCGTCTTCGCGCATCGACTTCAACCCGGTCGCGTGGGCGGCGGCGGCGATCTTCGCCTCGGCAGCGCGGCCGTGGATCAGGGCGCGGATCTCGTCGCCGACGTCCATCAGCTCGTAGACGCCGGTGCGGCCCTTGTAGCCGGTCATCGCGCATTGCGCGCAGCCGACGGGGTGCCAGTGGCCGCGCGCGTCGACCTTGCGGCAGGCGAGGCAGAGCTTTCGCACCAGCCGCTGCGCGAGCACGCCGATCAGGCTCGACGAGAGCAGGAACGGCTCGACGCCCATGTCGATCATCCGCGTCACCGTGCTCGGCGCGTCGTTGGTGTGGACGGTGGCCAGGACCAAATGGCCGGTCAGCGACGCCTGGATCGCGATCTGCGCCGTCTCGTAGTCGCGGATCTCGCCGACCATGATCACGTCGGGGTCCTGGCGCAGGATCGCGCGCAGCGCCTTCGCGAAGGTGAGGTCGATCTTGGCGTTGACCTGCGTCTGGCCGATGCCGGCGAGCTCGTACTCGACCGGGTCCTCGACGGTGAGGATGTTGGTGCCGGCGGTGTCGACGCGGCCGAGCGAGGCGTAGAGCGTCGTCGTCTTGCCCGAGCCGGTCGGGCCGGTGACGAGGATGATGCCGTGCGGCTGCTTGATCAGGCGGTCGAAGTTCTTCAGCGTCTCGCCGCTCATGCCGAGGCCTTCGAGCGTGAACTTCGATTCGGCCTTGTCGAGCAGGCGCAGCACGGCGCGCTCGCCGTGTGCCGACGGCAGGGTCGAGACCCGGACGTCGACGGCGCGGCCGCCGATGCGCAGCGAGATGCGGCCGTCCTGCGGCA
>JADGRJ010000290.1 GCA_017881025.1 Rhizobacter sp.
CCCTCGTCTCGGCCAGGTCGCGATGTCTCTCGTGGTGCCGCCGTTCGTGATGGTAGGCCAGGCCCAAGAATGCCGCGGCCAAGCCGACCAGCAGGGTCGCCAGCAGGGCCACGATGATCAGCATCATGGGCGTGTCGAGCTGGACCCACTTGACGTAAGTGATGGCCGCAGGGTCGCGCGCCACCAAGTTCTGATACTGCATGCCTGTCAGTAGCGGCCAATGAGGGTACCAGTTTTGCGCCCTAAGCGGGCCAGCACTGTGGCAGGTGGATCGCGGCGAGATCGGAGCCGGTCTCTGCGCCAGCGGTGGCTGGCTCGTGGTGCCGACGATAAAGTAAGAGAGTTCGGCTTGCGTGCCCTCGGCAGGACGCCGCAGAGCAAAAAAATCGCCTCGGTGCGAAGTTGGCGCTTCGCGCCGAGGCTTGACCTTCGGGAGCAGTACCTCCCTTGGGCCCAACTCCAGAATATCCCCGTTCCTCCCCCAAGCAAGCCCCGGCGTGCTGCCGGCAGCGCCTTTGCCTGTTGAAAGGCTGTGAACGCCCTTTCCAGCCACGGCATCCGCTGGCGCGATATTGCAGCGCAGCCTGTCGGCAAGCGGCCCGCCGCTGGTCGCGGTGGCGGGCGAATCAACGGTATCGCGCCAGCGACCAAGGCCGCCGCCAACGCCGCGAGCAGTCGCGCCGCTGGCGCACCCGCGCCGCCCAGCGGCAGTCCCCAGTCTCGCCGGACCAATGCCCCTGCGAGGGCTATCACAAGGCTGAACCCGGCGAAGAATTTTGCTGCGCGCGGCCGGGCTGTTACCAACGCTTCACCCGAAGCACTCGTTCTCCTCTGCAGTGCTTCTGCAGTGGCTCGTGCCGTCAAGCTTTAGGGCGTGTGCTCCGGCGGGAGTCGCGTTGGATGCGACAGAGCGTTTTGTGGCCTGGCCTGGTCCGCAAGCGGGAGATTTGGGCAGATCCTTAAGACGCCGATATTGCGGCTGTCGTTTGCTGCCGTTTAGCGTGAGTCGCATCGCGATAGAGGCAACGGACAACGGGTTCCAGGAAGGACGGACGGAGAAGAGGCGTTTGTCATTGGTGGGGGCGATGCCATGTCGGATGCGGCGGAAGTGCGCCAGTTTGCGCTCGACCAGTTCGACCAACGGTATGCCGCATTGCGCCTCCAAGCCACTGAGGAGGCGCGTCGGGTAATGATTCAATCACTGGGCCGCTATGGTCAGATCGCGCCGCTGGTGGTCTGGCTGGCTGATAATGCCTGGGTGTTGGTCGACGGCTTCAAGCGTGTGGAAGCCGCCAAGCACGTGCCCGGGTTGGATACACTCGGTGCGCGCATGATCGACGCTGACCCACGAACGGCAAAAGCGGCCATCTACGGCCTGAACCGTTTAAGTGGCCGCGTCCACTTGCTGGAAGAGGCTTGGATCGTGTGCGCCTTGGTTGGCGAAGATCACCTGACGCAGTACGAGGCGGCCCAACTGCTGGGGCATGACAAAAGCTGGATCAGCCGGCGTCTGGCGCTGGTGGAGAAGCTCTGCAGCACAGCTCGGGATGATCTCAGCCTGGGGCTGTTGAATCCGTCGATGGCCCGCGCATTAACGCGGTTGCCCGCGGGCAACCAACACGAATTGCTCATCACCATCCGCCGCGACGGTCTGTCGACGACGGAAGTGCGGCACGTCGTCGATCTCTTGATCGGCTGCACCACCAACGAGCAGAGAGAATTTGTCTTACTCAAGCCGCGCGAGGCCGTCCGCGAAGCCACGGGCGGTCTCACTCGCGGCTACGATCCGCGGCTGAGCGTCGCCGGCAACCGCCTGGCCCGGCGTTTGGCCACGCTTTTGGAAGGCCTGGCCCGGATGGAGAACTGGCTGCGCCACAGCGGTCGCGCCGAACTGTCGCAGCGTGACGGGGAGTTGTTGCGGGGAGGATTGGAGCGGTTGGGACGCGATGGTCAGACGGTGGCTCAATTGAGTGCACAACTAGCCAAGGAGTTGTCATGAGTGGACTGAGCAGCGAAGCCATCAATGAAGTCGTCCACAGGAGTGCCTTGGGGCAGTCGATCCGCGGCATCGCACGGTCGATGTGTCTGTCGCGGCGCGCCGTCAGCCGCGCTTTGACCGAGCACGATGGCGCTCGACAGCAAGGTTCGCCGCATCCGGAGCTCCCCCGGCGGCGCCGCAGGCGAGGGAGTGTGATCGACGACTACGAAGAGGCCATCGGCGGCTTCATCAAAGGGTATCCCGACATCACCGTCATACGCCTGCTGGAAGAGCTGCGGGCACTGGGCTACCAGGGTGGATACTCGATTCTGCGTGAGCGTGTGAAAACCCTGCGGGTCCCAGCTCCGGCGCAGCCGGTCCAGCGCTTCGAGACGGGTCCCGGAATCCAAGCCCAGATGGATTGGGGGGTGTACACGATCGAGTTTTCGGCGGAAGGGACGCGCCGGGTCAATCTCTTCAGCTATCTCCTGGGCTACTCCCGGCGTCAGTACCTGCACTTCACGGAGCGACAGGACTTCGAGACGCTCTTGCGCGAGCACATCCGGGCATTCGAGCACCTGGGCGGCGTGGCGGCCACCTGTCTGTATGACAACATGAAGACCGTGGTGGACCGCTGGGAAGAAGGGGAGCCGCTGTACAACACGCGGTTTCTGGGCTTCGCCACCCATTACGGATTCCGGCCGCGCGCTTGCTGGCCGCGGCGGCCGCAAACCAAAGGGAAGGTGGAGCGGCCATTCTCGTATGTAGAATTGAACTTGCTGAATGGCCGAAGTTTCACCAGCCTGGAACAGCTCAACCAAATCACCCAGGTGTGGTTAGCCAACACGGCCGACCTGCGGGTTCATCGCGAGACCGGCAAGCGGCCCATCGACGCTCACGCCGAGGAGCCAGCGCATCTTTTGAAGCTACCCGAGAACCCCTACGACACCGCCCGGGTCGTTTATCGCGTGGTCGATGTCGAGGGAATGATCGCCTACGAGAGCAACTTCTCTTCGACCCCTTGGCGGTTCGTCGGCCGGATGTTGCCAGTACGGGTCACCGAGCACGAGTTGATCGTCTACGATCCGGCCAGCTTGGAAGGGGTAGCCCGTCATCCCCTGGTGCCTCGGCCGTCCAAAGGTGAGCGGCGGATCGATGGAGCCCATCGCCCGACACGCGACACGAAAGAACAGGAAGAGGTGCTCCGCGAGCGATTTCGTGAGTGAGGTGAACCGGCGCTGTGCTTCCTGGAAGGCCTGCTCCGCACTCATCGCGACGGCAAGAGCCAAGCCCGCAAGGTGCTGAGTTTTCTCAGCCTCTACCGGCGCGATGACGTGCTGGCAGCTATCGAGCGCGCGGTGCGTTATCACGCGTTCTCGTGCCAGTCCTTGGAGCGGATTCTGGCCGTCCAGGCCCGACCTCGGCCGGCGCTGGAGTGCTGGGACGATCAGTATCGCCCCAGCTTGACCGATGAGAATCCCGTGGGGCCTCGCCCGACGGCCGATTATCAAGAACTCCTTGACGGGGCCGACGACGATGACCAACCACTCGAAGCCGAAGGCTGACGAATTGCGTCAGCGGATCCTCGACTACTGCCAGACGCTGTGCTTGCCGCTGGAGCGTGACGAACTGGACGGCGTCTGGCGCCGCGCCGAGCAAGAGCACATCTCCCATTTGGAGTTAGTGGAGCGCTTGCTCTCCGGTCCGGCGCGGCGGCGGTGCGAGCGGAGCACGGAACTGCGGATCAAAAAGGCGAAGTTTCGCGACGCGGTTGCCCTGGAGACGTTCGACTGGAAGTTCAATGCTCAATTCATCGACCGAGTGCAGATGGAAGAGCTGGCGACCGGCGATTTCATCCGGCGACGCGACAACCTTGTCTTCGTAGGGCAAAGCGGCCTGGGCAAGAGCCATTTGATCCAGGCGATCGGGCGTCGCTGTTGCGCGGCGGGATATCGTGTGAGGTACATCACCAGCGGCGAGTTGTTGCACGACCTGGGTACATCCTTGGCCGATGGAACGATGCCAAAGCGGGTGCGCTATTACGCCGGGTTCGAGTTCGTCATCATCGACGAGCTTGGCTTCGACAAGCTGGAGCGTGAGGAGCATCCGCAGGCTCCCAGCCTGCTGTACAAGGTGATTGACAGCCGAACCCGCAAACGGAGCACGGCGCTGGTCACCAACATCGACTTGGAGGCGTGGGGGAAGTACCTGGGAGATCCGCCGATAGCGATGGCGCTGCTCGATCGGGTCGTGGATGGAGCGATCATTCACAAGTTTCAGGGCAAGTCCTAGAGAGCCCACCGCGCTCAGCCTGCTCAGCAATCGGGGAACGCTTCGACAGCCAAGCGGCGACCAACCTGATTTGATCCGACGCCATGTTGATCGATTACCGAGCTTTGCGCAACCAGATTCCGATGGAGCGCGTGCTCGACCTGATTGACTATCATCCCACCTCACGCCGTGGAGAGCAGCTTCGCGGCGCATGCCCATTGCACGCCCCGGAGACTCCCAATCCGCGCTGCTTCTCGGTTGATCTGACGAGAGGGCTCTTTCGGTGCTTCGAATGCGGAGCCCAGGGAAACCAACTCGATTTGTGGGTACGACTCCGGAGCGTGCCCCTGCACAAGGCTGCCCTCGACCTTTGCCACCACGCAGGCGTCCGCATTCCGGTAATCAATTCTGATTCCGCGGCTCGATAGCTGGTTCACTTTGGCCCGCGAAAATGGCTCCCTTCCTAGCCGCGACTGACAGGCATATCGGACAAGACCTTGATGACTGCCCCCAGGTAGCGCCGGGTCGTGTCGCCGTCG
>JADGRJ010000291.1 GCA_017881025.1 Rhizobacter sp.
GCCTGCCACTGCTTGATGAAGTCGAGACGCTTGGTCTGGTCGAGGTAAGCGAGCAGATCGGCGCTGACCGGGATCGGCTTGGCGGCGTTGCCGAGGAGCTTGGTGTAGCCGGCGACCGTCATCTCGCCCTCGACGTCGGCGCGGATCGAGCCGAGCTCGGACTGGTTGGCGATGATCGTCTGGCCGCGCTTGGACAGGATGTAGTCGAGCCAGAGCTTGGCCGCGTTCGGGTTCTTGGCCGCCTTCGAGATGAACATCACCCGCGACATGACCAGCGCGTAGTCCTTGGGCAGGACGATGCCGATCGACGGGTCCTTCTTCGCGCGCAGGGCGGCGTAGGAATTGAAGATGTTGAAGCCGAGCAGGTTCTCGCCCGAGCTGATCCGCTCCATCATCGTGCCGGCGCTCGACTGCACCCGCGGGCCGACCACGCCGAGCGCCTTCACCATGTCCCAGAACTGCGGGTTGTACTTGCTGTCCTGGGTGATCAGCATGAAGCCGACACCCGACTTCTCGATGTCGTAGGTCGTGACCTTGCCCTTGAGCTTCTCGCCCTTGGTCGTGAAGACGCGCAGCAGGTCGGCGTGGCTCTGCGGGATCTCGTCGCCCGAGAGGAGCCGCTTGTTGTAGACGATCGCGAGCGGCTCGTAGGTGGTGCCGAAGGCCTCGTTCTTCCACACCGCCCAGGTCGGCAAGTGGGCGATCTCGGGCGACGCGTAGGCGAGGGCGCCGCCGTCGCTGGCGAGCTTGATCTGCAGGTCCATCGACGAGCTCCAGAGCACGTCGGCGGAGCCGGCGTTGGCCGCCCTTTCGCTGATGAAGCGGTTGTAGACCTCGGTCGAGTTCATGTCGTTGTACTCGACCGAGATGCCGGGATAGAGGACCTGGAAGTCCTTGATGAGGAAGTTGGCGGCTGCCGTGTCGGTCGTGCTGTAGACGACCACCTTGCCCTCCTTCTTGGCGGCGGCGATCGTGTCGGCGTACGGTGCCGGGTAGCCGGCCGGAACCTGGGCGGTGGCCGCGGCAGCGGCGAGCGTCAGCGCGGCGCCGACGACGATCTGGCGAAGGGGTTGTCTCATGTCTTTCTCACTCTTGTGCGGTCTCGGGACAGGGCCGGCGTTCGGGCGCGGCCCGCGAAGGTGCCGACTATCACGTGCCGGGGCGCTTGTCGCAATCGGCGAATCCCGACTTGCAATCGTGCTCCCGCGCCTCGGCCGACGGCGTCGGCTCAGGCGGTCGCTCCGGCGCCAAGGGCGCGCCGGCGCTGCGCCTCGAGCCGATCGTCGGCGTCGTCGGCACCGGCCGGCGCCGTGTCCCAGCCCTGGAGGTGGCGAATGGCGATGCCGGCGAGCGCGGCGAGCCATTCGTGCTGGTCATTCAGGCACGGCACGTAGCCGAACTGCTTTCCGCCCGCGGCGAGGAAGGCGGCGCGCGCCTCCTGGTCGATCTCCTCGAGGGTCTCGAGGCAATCGCACGTGAAGCCCGGGCAGAAGACGTCGACCCGGGCGACGCCGGCGCGGGCGAGCGCGACCAGCGTCGGCTCGGTGTACGGCTGCAGCCATTCGGCCTTGCCGAAGCGGCTCTGGAAAGTGACGACGACGAAGTCGTCGCGGACCTTGAGCCGCTCGGCGACGAGACGGCTGGTCTTCAGGCATTCGCAGTGGTAGGGATCGCCGAGCGCGAGCGAGCGCCGCGGCAGGCCGTGGAAGCTGAGGACGAGCTTGTCGGGCCGGCCGTTGACGCGCCAGTGCTCGTTGACGCGCTGGGCGAGCGCGTCGATGTAGCCGGGGTCGTCGTGGTAGTGCTTGACGAAGCGGATCTCGGGCAGGTTGCGGATGCGCTTCATCCACGCCGCGAGCGCGTCGCCGATGCTCGCCGTCGTCGACGCCGCGTACTGCGGGTAGAGCGGCAGGATCAGGACCCGGTCCGCGCCGGCCGCCTTGACGGCATCGAGCACGCTGGCGATCGAGGGCGTCCCGTAGCGCATCGCGTGGCGAACGACGACCCGGTGGCCGCGCTGGCCGAGATAGCCCGCGAGCAGCACCGCCTGCTTCTCGGTCCAGACCTTGAGCGGCGAGCCTTCCGGCGTCCAGATGTTGGCGTACTTGCGCGCCGAACGCGCCGGCCGCACGCGCAGGATGATGCCGTGCAGGATCGGCCACCAGACGAGGCGGGGGATCTCGACCACGCGCGAATCGCTCAGGAACTCGGCGAGGTAGCGGCGCACCGCCGCCGGCGTCGGCGCGGCGGGGGTGCCCAGGTTGCAGAGAACGACGGCGGTGGTCGGCGCGGTCCCGTGCGCGTGGGCCGGCTCCGGCTGGAAGGTCATCAGCCCTAGGACTTGATGCCGAACTCGAACGGGGTCTGCCGCTGCGTGTCGGCGAACTTCATCACCTCGAAGCGGACGCACGGGCTGATCGGCTCGTTGGGCGGCGCGCCCAGGCCGATCACGCCGCTGCCGTGCAGGGTGCAGGCGCCGCGCCGGAGGCTGATGATCTCGGGGTCGTTGTCGAAGCGCACGTAGGTGCCGTTGTAGCTGAGGTCGACGAGCTGGAACGTGCCGCCGTGCCAGTCGATCCGCGCGTGCGAGCGCGAGACCCGGGTGTCGTCGATGATGTAGGTCGCCTGCGGGCTGCGGCCGAGGATGACCGGCAGGCTCGTCCCCGCGTAGATGCGATTGAGGTCGAGCCAGACCAGGCGGATGCCTTCCGGTTCCGAGACGGGCAGCATCATGTCGCCGTAGGCGGTCGCGGCGGTGTCGCCGAAGCGTCGCACCGCTTCCTGCAGGTGCACGTGCACCGGCTCGACGCGGCCGCGCAGCTGCATCTTGTCGAGGCTGCGAAAGCGCGATCGCTCCCACTCGCCGAGTTGCTCGACGACGCTGGCGGTGGCGAGCGTCTCGTTGTCGCCGGCGTGGTCGAGCAGGCGGGCGGCGACGTTGACGGCGTCGCCGAAGACGTCGCCCGACATCTCGACCACCTCGCCCTGCGCGAGCCCGACCTGGAGCTTGAGCGGGACCGACGGCCGCGGTGGCAGGGTCGGCGCGCCGCCGTCGCCCCCTTCTTCCTCATCGACCTGCTCGTCGTTCGCCGCTTCCGCCTGGGCCTCCTCGGCCATGCCGATGCGCGCCATCGAGTCGTGCATGTCGTCGGCGGCGGCGACGCTTTCGGCCGGCGTCTCGAACACCGCCATCAGGCCGTCGCCGAGCGTCTTCACGACCTGGCCGCCGTGGGCGGCGACGATCCGGGCGAGGAGGGCGACGCTGCGCGTGACGACGGCCGTGGCGTCGGCATTGCCGAGCGTCTCGTACATCGAGGTGCTGCCGCGCAGGTCGGCGAACAGCACGGTGCGTTGCAGAACCTGGGTCATGCCGGTGCGGTCGAGCGGGCCATCGGTCGCGAGTTTATAGCGAGCACGGCAAGCAAAAGGGGTTCCGGCCTCGCGGCGGGAACCCCCTGTTGCGTGCAGCGAACGTCAGAGCGTGTCGAGATAGGTCCGCAGCTTGTCCGAGCGGCTCGGGTGCTTGAGCTTCCTGATCGCCTTGGCCTCGATCTGGCGGATCCGCTCGCGCGTGACGTCGAACTGCTTGCCGACTTCCTCGAGCGTGTGGTCGGTCGACATCTCGATGCCGAAGCGCATGCGCAGCACCTTGGCCTCGCGCGGCGTCAGCGAGTCGAGGATGTCCTTGACGACGTCGCGCAGGCCGGCCTGCATCGCCGCCTCGATCGGCGCCGTGTTGTTGGTGTCCTCGATGAAGTCGCCCAGGTGCGAGTCGTCGTCGTCGCCGATCGGCGTCTCCATGGAGATCGGCTCCTTGGCGATCTTCATGATCTTCCGGATCTTGTCTTCCGGGATCTCCATCTTCTCGGCCAGCGTCGGCGCGTCGGGCTCGAAGCCGAACTCCTGCAGGTGCTGGCGCGACAGGCGGTTCATCTTGTTGATCGTCTCGATCATGTGCACCGGGATGCGGATCGTGCGCGCCTGGTCGGCGATCGAGCGCGTGATCGCCTGGCGGATCCACCACGTCGCGTAGGTCGAGAACTTGTAGCCACGCCGGTACTCGAACTTGTCGACCGCCTTCATCAAGCCGATGTTGCCTTCCTGGATCAGGTCGAGGAACTGCAGGCCGCGATTGGTGTACTTCTTGGCGATCGAGATCACGAGGCGCAGGTTGGCCTCGATCATTTCCTTCTTGGCGTCGCGCGAAGACCGCTCGCCCTCGTTCATCCGCTTGTTGATCTTCTTCAGGTCCTCGAGCGGGACGACGGCGCGCGCCTGCTGCTCGGTGAGCTTCTTCTGCAGCTCCTGCACCGGCGGCAGGTTGCGCACCAGGATCACGCTGTACGACTTGCCCGCCGCCGCTTCCTTCTCGGCCCACTTCAGGTTGAGGATGTTGGGCGGGAAGTTCTTGATGAAGTATTCCTGCGGCATGCCGCACTTGTCGACCAGGATCTTGCGGAGCTCGCGCTCGTAGCGGCGCACGTCTTCCACCTGCGAGCGCAGGATCGCGCAGAGCTTCTCGATCGTCTTGACGGTGAAGCGGATCGTCATCAGCTCGGCGCTGATCGCCTGCTGGGCGCGGTTGTAGGCGGGCGACTGGTAGCCGTCCTTCTCGAACGCGCGCCGCATCTTCTCGAAGTTGATTCGCAGCGAGTCGAACTTGACGAGTGCGGCTGCCTTCAGCTCCTCGAGCTTCTTGGTCAGCGCCTTCGAGCCGCCGTTGCCGTCGTCGTCGTCTTCCTCGTCGAAGAAGTCGACGTCTTCCTCGGCG
>JADGRJ010000292.1 GCA_017881025.1 Rhizobacter sp.
GGGGTCGGTGAGCAGCTGATCGATCGTCATCGTCGACTCGGTGCCGTGGCCGTCTTCCTTGTCGCCGCGCATCGTCTCGAGCGAGCCGAGGCAGCCGAGCTCGCCCTCGACGGTGATGCCGCGCGCGTGCGCCATGTCGACGACCTTCCGGGTGACGTCGACGTTGTAGTCGTAGCTCGCGATCGACTTGCCGTCGGCCTCGAGCGAGCCGTCCATCATCACCGACGAGAAGCCGAGGTCGATCGCGCTCTTGCACACGTCGGGGCTCTGGCCGTGGTCCTGGTGCATGACCAGCGGCACCTTCGGCCAGCTCTCGAGCGCGGCCTGGATCAGGTGCTTGATGAAGGGCTCGCCGGCGTACTTGCGGGCGCCGGCGCTGGCCTGCAGGATGACCGGCGCGCCGACCTCGTCGGCGGCGGTCATCACCGCCTGCACCTGCTCGAGGTTGTTGACGTTGAAGGCGGGGATGCCATAGCCGTTTTCGGCGGCATGGTCGAGGAGCTGGCGCATCGAGACGAGAGGCATGGCGGGATCCTGGAGCAATGGGGGCCTGGGAACGAATTCTAGAAGCCCTCTGGCGCCTGGCCGAACGCACCGGACACGCCGACGAGGACATCGCCGCTCGATGGGCCTTGCGCGACGCCGGTCGCGGCAGGACACTCGCCGGACCCGAAGCTCCGCCGACGCCGTCGGCCCTGGGCCGGGCCCCGGCCAACACGGAAAGCTTCGATGAAATCCCTCCTCGTCCTTGCTGCGGCGCTCGGATTCGCCGCACCGGCCGCCTGGGCGGCGCCGCCCGCAGCATCGGGCACGTTCAACTACGACGTGTCGCTGACGGTGAACAATTTCCCGGCGAGCCACTCGTTTGCCTGCGGCACGGTCTCCATCGACGCGGCGCCGCTGCCGACCGTGTCCGCGATCGGTGCGGGCTGCACGAGCGTGCTGCAGGCCATCTTCGGCTACTACGTCGAGATCGTAGGGCCGACGAACGTGCTCGTGCCCATCTCGGTGGCGAGCACCGCGACGCTCAGCGCAACCGGCGCGGCCCAGGCGGGCTACTCGCTGGGGGTCGGCAGCCAGACCATCGGCATCGGCAACTGCTACTTCGCCAGCCTCACGGCATGCGGCACGCACACGACCTCGACGTCGATGATGATGATGACGAACCAGCTCTACGCCGTCGGCATGATGGCCGACGTGTCGAACTTCCTCGGCGCGGGCTCGGGCAGCGCCGTCGTCGATCCGCAATTCTTCTTCGACGGCGACTTCGGCCCGGACTACGCGTTCGTGTTCAGCCCCGGCGTCGGCAACGGGGTGGCGGTCGGCGTCGTGCCGGAGCCGGAGACCCTGGCGCTGATGCTGGCGGGGCTGGCCGCGGGCTCGATCGCCGTGCGCAGGCGTCGTCGCGACGGTGCCTAGAGCGACATCGACGGCCGCAGAGCCATTCCCTGGCGCCAGCGCTGCAGCTCGGGAACCTGCTCGTCGACCCTGAGCTTGATCACGCGCGCGAAGTCGACGGCCACGACGGCGGTGATGTCGGCGATGCTGAACCGGTCGACGGCGAGGAAGTCGCGGCCCGCCAGCCGCTCGTCCAGCGTCGCGAAGAACTGCCGCGCCCGCGCCAGCCCGCGCTGGGCCAGCTCGGGAATCTGCGCGTAGTTCACGGGCCCGGCGAGAGCGCGCTCGGCCATCGCCGGCGCGCTGTTGCGCATCGCCTCGGCGATCGCCAGGAGGCCCTCGAATTCGACGCGCCAGTTCCAGCTCGCGATCTCGGCCTTTTCCGCCGGCGTGCTGCCGAGCACGTTCGGCTCGGGAAAGCGCGCCTCGAGCCAGGCCGTGATCGCCGCGTTGTCGGTCAGCAGCCCTCCTTCGTCGGTGCGCAGCGCCGGCACCGTGCATTGCGGATTCACCTGGCGGTAGGCATCGCCCAGCTGCTCGCCGCGCCGCAGGTCGATCTCGACCGTTTCGTAGGCGACGCCCTTCTCCGCGAGCAGGATGCGGGCGCGGCGCGGGCTCGGCGCGGTGGCGCAGTCGTAGAGGGTGATCATCGTCGGGGTCTCGCGGTCGCAGGCGTCAGAGTGGCGGCGCCACCTTGTCCGCGGTGCGGGTCTCGAAGTCGCTGGCGTCGTGGCGCTCGTGCAGCTGGCTCGACGGCTGGCCCCAGGTGCGGTTGACCATGCGGCCGCGCTGCGCGGCCGGCCGCCGGGCGATCTCGTCGGTCCAGCGCAGGACGTTGGCGTAGTCCTTCACCTGGAGGAACTCGCCCGATTCGTAGAGCTGTCCCTTGACGAGGGTGCCGTACCAGGGCCACACGGCCATGTCGGCGATCGAGTAGTCGTTGCCGGCGAGGTACGGGCTCTCGCCGAGGCGCCGGTCGAGCACGTCGAGCTGGCGCTTGACCTCCATCGCGTAGCGGTCGATCGCGTATTCGATCTTGGTGGGCGCGTAGGCGTAGAAATGGCCGAACCCGCCGCCGAGGAACGGCGCGGCGCCCATCTGCCAGAACAGCCACGAGAGGCATTCGGCGCGCTCGGCGCCGCCGGCTGGCAGGAAGACGTCGAACTTCTCGGCCAGGTGGAGCAGGATCGCTCCGGACTCGAACACCCGGATCGGCTTCGGCCCGCTGCGATCGACGAGCACCGGGATCTTGGAGTTCGGGTTGACAGCGACGAAGCCGCTGCCGAACTGTTCGCCGGCATTGATCCGGATCAGCCACGCGTCGTACTCCGCGCCGCCGTGGCCGAGCGCGAGCAGCTCTTCCAGCATCACCGTGACCTTGACGCCGTTCGGCGTTGCGAGCGAGTAAAGCTGCATCGGATGCCGGCCGACCGGCAGTTCCTTGTCGTGGGTCGGCCCGGCCGTCGGCCGGTTGATGTTCGCGAAGCGGCCGCCGTTGGCCTGGTTCCAGGTCCAGATGCTCGGCGGCGTGTACGGGGCCGGGTCACTCATGGCGCAGGGCTCGCCGGTTCGTCACGGACGAGGGGATGAAAGGCTTCATGTGTTCCCGCTGCTCGGCAATGACTGCATGCTACGGCGAAGCTCGCAGACTTGGCCGCGCGGTTGTAGGTGCGCGCCCACGCCCGATCCCGCCTTCGACCGAGGGACGCCGCGCGGCGGGCCGCGCAGCATCGTGTCACCAGGGAACTCATGCCGCGGCCCGAGCCCTTCAACGGCGAAGACACGAGACCGCACCCGGCGCTCGCAACATCCGATCCGCCTCGTTGGGCGGCCACGCCCGACGAACATCCCACCGACTCAGAGGGAAAACAAATGAACGACCATCCACATCAAGTCTGCGGATTCTTCTCGGGCCGCGAAGGCGCGCAGAGCGCTCTGGCCACGCTCGTCGACCGCGGACTGGCGCGCGAAGCGCTGCGCATCATCCCGGGCGATCCCGTATTCCCGGATACCGAGTCGAGCAGCGACAAGGCACTCAAGGACATTCTTGTCGACGGTGCGATCGGTACGGCCGTCGGCTCGGGCCTCGGTGTCCTGGCCGAAGTGGCGCTGGTGGCGGGAAATGTCAGCCTGTTCCTCGCCAGCCCTTTGCTCGCGCCGCTCGTCATGCTGGGCTGGGGCGCGGGCATCGGCGGTACCGTCGGCGCCATCATCGGTGCCGAGAAGAAGGACCGTTCCTTGTCGCAGCTGATCCGCGACGCCGTCTCGACCGGGCAAGTCGTGCTGGTGGCGCGGACCCATACGGCTGACGAGACCACGACCGCACAGCAGGTCATGCGCGACGCCGTCGGCACCAGCCAAGCCGTGAGCACCGTCTGACCATGCACACCGCGAACTCGAAGGAAACCGACCATGACCAAGCCGTTTGAACAATGGACCGTCCTGCCGCACGGCAAGCTTGTGCAGGTCGACGACAACATACTGACGGTCGTCGGCGAGATCCACATGCCTCTCATGGACCTGCCGCGGCGCATGACCGTCGTGCGCTTGATCGATTCACGGCTGGTGGTGTTCAGCGCGGTCGCGCTCGACGAGGACGAGATGGCCGCGCTCGAAGCTTTCGGCCGTCCCGCGTACTTGATCGTACCGAGCGACAAGCATCGGCTGGACGCAAAGATCTGGAAAGATCGCTACCCCGAGATCCAAGTCGTTGCACCCGAGGGCGCTCGAGCGAAGGTTCAGGAGACGGTGCAGGTCGACACGGTTGCACCCCTTTTCAACGACCCGAACGTGCAGTTCGTAACCGTGCCCGGAACGCGCGGCCGGGAGGCAGCGCTCGTCGTTCGCACGCCGAAGGGAACGACACTCGTGCTGAACGACGTGGTCGGCAACATCCGCGACGCTGCCGGCTTCGGCGGGTGGCTGCTGCACATGGCTGGCTTTGCGGGCAAGGAAGCCCAAGTTCCCAAGGTCGTGAAGATGGCGATCATCGAGGATACGAACACCTTGCGCGCACAGTTGCTGCAGTGGGCCGAGATCGGTTCGCTGAAATGCATCCTGGTGTCACACGGGTCGCCGATCGAAGAGAACCCTCGACAGGTGTTGCGCGAGCTTGCAGGCTCCCTGACCTGAGGGCGGCGAGTCGCAATTTCGCCAGCCGCGGCCGTACTGACTCAATTTGCCTCGACGATCGACACATGACCATCACGGGCGAGGGGAACCGCAGGAACCCCGTGATGAACGCCGTCGCTGCGCCACTGAGCAAATGGACGGCAACATGACCGCCGCCGCCCATGTGCTGTCGCCTGCCGACATCGATACCCTGGCGACGTACCTCAGCACGCTCCGCTGAGTGGCACGCGCCGGTG
>JADGRJ010000079.1 GCA_017881025.1 Rhizobacter sp.
GACGACGGCGCCGCGGACGACGGCGCCGCGGCGCCGGCACGACGTGTCTCGAAGCGCCTGCCGCTCGAGCTCGACGCGCTCATCGACGCCTGCGCGCCGATCACGGTCGATGCGCCCGTCGCCGGCGACGTCGTCCTCGCCCACCTGCCGTCGAAGCGCCATGTCGGCAGCAAGCTCGTCGTCGTCGAAGGCCTCGACAGCGAGACCGGCGCGTGGGAAGCGCCGGCCGCCGGGCGCCGTTACGGCGAGCTGCAGGCGGGCGTGCAGCTCGCCAGTCGCACCGGCGCGCTCAACGAGATCGAATATTCCGAGTTCGTGCAGCGCCTGCAGACCTTCGCCGAGGCGATCGGCGCCGGCATGGACCCGCCCGACATGCTCGACGTGATGGCGCGCGCGCGCGAGCTCGACGCCTTCGCGAGCCAGCACGACGCGCAGCTCGCCGTGCACCTGCACGCGCGCGGCGCGGCGTGGAGTGTCGGCTACATCCAGCAGCACGCGCGCCGCCACGGCTTCGTGCCGGGCGTCGTTCCGGGCCGGCTCGTCTATCCGTCGACGGGGGAGGGCGCGCCGCCCGTGCTCACGCTCACCTACGATTCGCAGGCCGCGCTCGCCGACGAGCCCGACCGCGCCGCCGTTCGCGACGTGACGCTCGCCTTCGACGTGCCGCAGACCGACGCCGCCGTCGAGCCGTTCAAGGCGTGGCAGGCCGCGGCGCAGGCGCTCGCCGTCGGCATGGACGCCGCCATCGTCGACGACGACGGCCGGCCGCTCAGCGGCGCCGGCTTCGAGGCGATCGGCGCCGAGCTCGGCGCGCTCTACACGGCGCTCGAAGCGCGCGGGCTCGGCGCCGGGTCGGCATCGGCGCGGCGCCTGTTCAGCTGAAGGACGAACCGCGATGGCGCTACATCGGATCCTGGGCGTCGAGCTGCCGGTGATCCAGGCGCCGATGGCCGGCGTGCAAGGCAGCGCGCTCGCCATCGCCGTCTGCGCCGCGGGCGGCCTCGGCTCGTTGCCGTGCGCGATGCTCGATGCGGCGACGATCCGGCGCGAGATCGCCGCCATCCGCGCCGCCACCGATGCGCCCTTCAACCTCAACTTCTTCTGCCATCAGGCGCCGGTCGTCGATGCCGCACGCGACGCTGCGTGGCGATGCGCGCTCGCGCCCTACTACCGCGAGTTCGGTCTCGATATCGACGCCGTCCGCATCGGCGCGGGCCGGATGCCCTTCGACGCGGCGCTGGTCGAGCTCGTCGAAGAGACCCGGCCGCCCGTCGTCAGCTTTCATTTCGGCCTTCCGGAGCCGGCGTTGCTCGAGCGCGTCCGGGCCAGCGGCGCACGCATCCTGTCGAGCGCGACGACCGTCGACGAGGCGGTCTGGCTCGAGCAGCGCGGCGTCGACGCGATCATCGCGCAAGGCCTCGAGGCCGGCGGCCATCGCGGCCACTTCCTCGCCGACGACGTCGGTCTCCAGTGCGGCAGCTTCGCGTTGCTGCCGCAGGTGATCGCCGCAGTTCGGAGCCCGGTCATCGCCGCGGGCGGCATCGCCGATCGTTCGGGCGTCGAAGCGTCGCTCCGGTTCGGCGCCTCGATGGTCCAGGTCGGCACGACGTATCTTTGCTGCCCGGAAGCGACGACGAGCCGCCTCCATCGCGAGGCTCTGACGAGCGGGGCGGCGCGGCGCACGGTATTGACTCGCCTGTTCACCGGCCGGCCGGCGCGAGGCATCGTCAATCGCCTGATTCGCGAGGTCGACGACGCGTGCGCTCCGGCGTTTCCGCTCGCCACCGCCGCGATCGGGCCGCTGCGCGCCGCCGCCGAGGCGCGCGGCAGCGGCGACTTCTCGCCGCTCTGGTCCGGCCAGAACGCAAGCGGCTGCAAGGAGCGTCCTGCCGGCGAGGTCACGCGTGAGCTCGCCGGCGTCTGATCGCAAGGCGGCGCGCGACGCCGCGGCGAGAGCAGTGCGGTTGCGCGAGCGGCTGGAGCATCACGCCCGCGCCTACTACGTGCACGACGCGCCGGAGATTCCCGACGCCGAGTACGACGCGCTGTTCCAGGAGCTGCAGGCGATCGAGGCCGAGCATCCCGAGCTGGTCAGCGCCGACTCGCCGACCCAGCGCGTCATCGGCGCGGTGCTCGAGGGCCTCGAGCCGGTGCGCCATGCCGTGCCGATGCTCTCGATCGACACCGAGACCGACACCAGCGCCGCCGGTGCCGGGAAGTTCGACGCGCGCATCCGCAAGGCGCTCGGCCTCGGCGACGACGATCCGCCGGTGGCCTACGCCGCCGAGATGAAGTTCGACGGCCTGGCGATCAACCTGCGCTACGAAGGCGGCGCGCTGGTCCAGGCGGCGACGCGCGGCGACGGCGAGACCGGCGAGGACGTGACGCACACGGTGCGGACGATCGCCGCGGTGCCGAAGCGGTTGAAAGGAATCGCCGCGCCGGTGCTCGAGGTGCGCGGCGAGGTCTTCATGCGCCTCGACGATTTCGCCGCGCTCAACGAGCGGCAGAGGAAGCTCATCGAGGGCGGCGCGAAGAACGAGAAGGTCTTCGTCAACCCGCGCAATGCGGCCGCCGGCGTCGTGCGCCAGCTCGACGCCGCGAACGCGGCCAAGCGGCCGCTGAGCTTCTTTGCCTACGGTTTCGGCGAGGTCGAGGGCTGGACCGTGCCGCCGACGCAGACCGACCTGCTCGACGCGTTCGACAAGATGGGCTTGCCGGCGAGCCCGCTGCACGAACGTGTCGAAGGCGCCGCAGGACTCGTCGCCTTCCACGCCAGGATCGCCGTGCGACGCGAGAAGCTGCCGTACGAGATCGACGGCGTCGTCTACAAGGTCGACGACCGCGCGCTCCAGGACAGGCTCGGCTTCAAGTCGCGCGAGCCGCGCTGGGCAGTGGCGCAGAAGTACCCGGCGCAGGAGCGGACGACGCGGCTCAACGACATCGAGATCCAGGTCGGCCGCACCGGCAAGCTCACGCCGGTGGCCAAGCTCGAGCCGGTGTTCGTCGGCGGCACGACGGTGTCGAACGCGACGCTGCACAACCTCTTCGAGGTGCGACGAAAGGGAGTGCGCGTCGGCGACACCGTGATCGTGCGGCGCGCCGGCGACGTCATCCCCGAAGTCGTCGGCAGGGTCGCGGCCCGGCGTCCGACCTACGTGCCCAACTTTCGCATGCCGCGCGAGTGCCCGGTGTGCGGCAGCCGGGTCGCGCGCGAGAAGGGCGGCGTCGATCACCGTTGCACGGGCGGCCTCTTCTGCGCCGCGCAGCGAAAGTTCGCCATCCTCCATTTCGCCGGCCGGCGCGCGCTCGACATCGAAGGGCTCGGCGAGAAGATCGTCGACCAGCTCGTCGATGCCGGCGTCGTCGCGTCGCTGCCCGATCTCTACGCGCTCACCAAGGAGCAGCTCGAGGCGTTCGAGCGCATGGGCGACAAGAGCGCGGCGAGCCTGGTGGCGAACCTGGCAGCGAGCCGGAAGACGACTTTCGCGCGCTTTCTCTACGGCCTGGGCATCCGCCACGTCGGCGAGACGACGGCGAAGGATCTGGCGCGCCACTTCGGCGGCATCGAGCGGCTGCGCCGCGCCGACACGGCGCGGCTGCTCGAGGTGCCCGACGTCGGCCCGATCGTCGCCGAGAGCATCCACGACTTCTTCGCCGAAGCGCACAACCAGCAGGTCATCGACGCGCTCCTCGCCGCCGGCTTCGAGTGGCCGGAAAGCGAAGGCGAGGCCGACAAATCGCCCAAGCCGCTCGCCGGCAAGACCTTCGTCCTCACCGGCACTTTGCCGACGCTGACGCGCGAGGACGCCAAGGAGATGATCGAGTCGCTCGGCGGCAAGGTCGCGGGCTCGGTCTCGACGAAGACCGACTACGTCGTCGCCGGCGCCGAGGCCGGCTCCAAGCTGCAGAAGGCCGAAGCGCTCGGCGTCGCGCTGCTCGACGAAGCCGGCCTGCTCGCCTTGCTCGACGGCGCATGAGCGCCTGGCTGGCGCGCGCCCGCGCGGCCGCCGTCGCGCCTCCCGCGCGGCCGCGCCGGTCGCTCTTTCTCGACCCGGGGCGCAGGCCGGTCGAGCGCATCGGCAGCATCGAGGCGAAGATCGCCGAGCGCATGATCGAAAGCGGCTTGGCGCTGCGCGCGACCGACTCCGGGTATCTCGTCGCCAGGCCCGCCGACACGGCCCTGGCCGCGATCGCGAGCTGGCTCCATCGCGAACGGCTGGTCGCGAGCTGGCGCGACGAGCCACTGGCCGTGGTCAACGAGCATGGCATCGCCGTCGCGCGCATCGAGCGCTCCGTCGTCCGCGTGCTCGGCCTCGCGACCGAAGCGGTGCATCTGGTCGGCGTCGTGGCCGATGGCGCGGTCTGGGTGCAGCAGCGCGCCTTCGACAAGGCGACCGATCCGGGTCGCTGGGACACGCTGATGGGCGGCCAGGTGGCGGCGGGCGAATCGATCGCCGACACGCTGGCGCGCGAGACGATGGAGGAGGCCGGGCTCGCGCTCGTCGACCTGCACGGCCTCGAGCGCTGCGAGCCGATCGCGATGCGCCGGCCCGTGGCCGAGGGCTACATGGTCGAGCGCGTGGAGGTCTTTCGCGCGCTCGTTCCCGACGGCGTGGCGCCTGCCAACCGCGACGGCGAGGTGGTGCGCTTCGAGTGCCTCGCCCGTGCCGCGCTCGAGCGCCGCTTGGCCGCCGGCGATTTCACGCTCGAGGCGACCCTCATCCTCGGCGCCGAGCTCGAGCGCCGGGACGAGGCTGCACGGCGCTAGGCGAGCGCTGGTGTCGGGAGTGCGCCGCGCAGGGCCGCGAGCAGCGCGTCGGGGGCTTCGGACATCAGCGCGTGGCCGGCAGGCAACATGATCGTCCGAGCGCGCAAGGCCTCGGCCATCGCGGCGGCGTGCTTCGTCAGCGTCATCTGGTCGCGCTCGCCCAGGATCAGCGTCGCCGGGCAGCGCACACGCGCCGCCGCTTCGATGCCGCCGCGATAGCGGTCGCAGACCTGGAAGTCGTTGACGAACAGGTTGACGTCGTGCAGCCCGTCCTGCATGCGTCGCATCAGGGCGCGGTTGGCGCCGTGCAGCCACGTGCCCGGGCCTGGATGCGAAGGCTTGGCGGCGATCGTGGAGTGCGAGGACGCGTTGACGCCGTCGATGGCTGCGAGCGGATCGTCGCGAGCGCCGTCGAGGAGGGCGGTCGAGACCGCCATCGGGTAGGCGGTACCGACCATCACCAAACGGCTTGCGCGCTCGGGAGCGCGCGCCGCGGCCTCGAGCACGACCAGCGATCCCATGCTGTGGCCGACGAGCGCGGCCTGCTCGATGCCGGCTGCGCCCAGCAGGGCGAGCAGCCAGTCGGCGAGCGCCTCGACGCTCGCCAGCGGCGCGCCGGCGCTGCGGCCATGGCCCGGCAGGTCGACCGCGACCACGCCATGGCCGTGGTTCGCGAACCAGCGCGCGAGCAGGGTCCAGACGCTGTGGTCCCCGAGCGCGCCGTGGACGAAGACGACGCACGGCCGCTTCGTGTCGAGCGGCTGCCCGCCGGTATACGCGTAGGCCTCGACGAGGCCCGCCGTCGTCGGTACGGCGATCTTCATCGCGCCGGCGGTGTGGCAGACGCCTTGCCGGCCGCCTTCAACGCGCGCTTCAGGTCGTCGACCAGGTCGTCGGCGTCTTCGAGGCCGATCGAAAGGCGGATCGTGCCCGGACCGATGCCGGCGCGCACCAGTGCCGCATCGTCCATGCGGAAGTGCGTCGTCGACGCCGGGTGGATGACGAGCGAGCGGCAGTCACCGACATTGGCGAGGTGCGAGAACAGGCGCAGCGCCTCGATGAATGTTCGGCCCTGCGCGCGCGAGCCGCGCAGGTCGAAGCTGAAGACCGAGCCGCAGCCGCGCGGCAGGAGGCGCCTGGCGAGGGCGTGATCGGGATGCGTCTCGAGCTCGGGATAGCCGACCTTGGCGACCATCTCGTGCCCGGCGAGGAAGGCGACGACCTTTCGCGTGTTCTCGACGTGCCGTGCCATCCTGAGCGGCAGCGTCTCGATGCCTTGCAGGATCAGCCATGCCGTGTGCGGGCTCATGCTCGCGCCGAAGTCGCGCAGGCCTTCGCGGCGCGCGCGCAGCAGGAAGGCGCCGACGGTGCTCTCCTCGCTGAAGACCATGCCGTGGAAGCCCGCGTAGGGCTCGGTCAGCTCGGTGAAGCGGCCGGTCGCCGCGGTCGCCCGGTCCCAGTCGAAGTTGCCGCTGTCGACGAGGACCCCGCCGATGACGGTGCCGTGGCCGGAGAGGAACTTGGTCGCCGAGTGGTAGAGGATGTCGGCGCCGTGCTCGAACGGCCGCATCAGCCACGGCGTCGTGAAGGTCGAGTCGACGAGGAGCGGCAGGTGATGGTCGTGAGCGAGCGCCGCGATGGTCGGGACGTCGAGGACGTCGAGGCCGGGATTTCCCAGGGTCTCGCCGAACAGGAGCTTGGTCTCGGGCCGGATCGCCTCACGCCAGGCGTCGACGTCGCCCGGCGCGACGAAGGTCGTGGCGATGCCGAAGCGAGACAGCGTGTAGTGGAGCAGGTTGTGCGAGCCTCCGTAGAGCGCGCTCGAGGCGACGATGTGCGAGCCGGCGCCGGCGATGGTGGCGATCGCCAGGTGCAACGCGGCCTGGCCGCTCGCCGTCGCGATCGCGCCGCTGCCGCCCTCGAGGGCGGCGACCCGCTCCTCGAGGACGGCATTGGTCGGGTTCGAGATCCGGCTGTAGACATGGCCGGAGCGCTCCATGTTGAAGAGTGAAGCGGCGTGCTCGCTCGACTCGAAGACGAACGAGGTGGTGAGGTGGATCGGCACGGCGCGCGCACCGGTGGCCGGATCGGGGGCGGCGCCGGCGTGCAGGGCGAGCGTGTCGAAGCCGGGATTCGCGTAGCCGGGCATGGTGTCGAACGATCGTCTGTGACGGACGATTGTGGGCTATATTGATCTTCACTCGCCCCCAAGGCGGCCCCGGCGCAGGACCGTCCCGTCAACCGACCGTTCACCGGAGACGATCATGAAAGTCAGCGACATCTTGCGCGTGAAGGGCGGCACGCTCTTCACCGTCGCGCCGGACGAGCCGCTCTCGTCGGCGCTCAACGTCATGTCCCAGCACGACATCGGCTCGCTCGTCGTCATGGAAGCGGGCGAGCTGGTCGGCATGCTCACCTTCCGCGAGGTGATCCAGGCGGTCGTCAACAACGGCGGCGCCCTCGGCACGACCCGCGTCCGCGGCGTCATGGACGACGCGCCGCTCACCTGCACGCCCGCCACCGAGCTCGACGAGGTGCGCCGCATGATGCTCGGCCGACACGCCCGCTACATGCCGGTGCTGAGCGAGAAGACGCTGATGGGCGTGGTCTCGTTCTACGACGTCGCCAAGGCGGTGGTCGACAGCCAGGACTTCGAGAACCGCATGCTCAAGGCCTACATCCGCGACTGGCCGGTCGAGAGCCGCGACGAGCTGCCCTCGTCGAACCCGAACTGATGCCACGTCGTCGCCGCTGAGATGTCGGGGAGCACGCTCGGCACGCTGTTTCGCGTCACGACCTTCGGCGAGAGCCACGGCCCGGCGATCGGCTGCGTCGTCGACGGCTGCCCGCCCGGCATGGCGCTGGCGGAGGCCGACATCCAGCCCGAGCTCGACCGGCGCCGCCCCGGCACCTCGCGCCACGTCACCCAGAGGAAGGAAGACGACAAGGTCGAGATCGTCTCCGGCGTCTTCGAGGGCGTGACGACCGGAACGCCGATCGCGCTCCTGATCCGCAACACCGACCAGCGCAGCAAGGACTACGCGAACCTGCTGAACACCTTCCGCCCTGGCCACGCCGACTACGCCTACCACCACAAGTACGGCCTGCGCGACCCGCGCGGCGGCGGCCGGGCCTCGGCGCGGCTCACCGCGCCGGCGGTCGGCGCCGCGGCGATCGCGCGCAAGTGGCTGCGCGAGCACTGCGGCACGACCTTCGCCGGCCACATGACGCAGATCGGCACGATCGCGATCCCGTTCGAGGGCTTCGAGCACGTGCCGAACAATCCCTTCTTCGCGGCCAACGCCAGCGACATCGCCCGCCTCGAGGCCTACATGGACCAGCTGAGGAAGGACGGCGACAGCTGCGGCGCGCGCGTCGACGTCGTCGCCAGGAATGTGCCGATCGGCCTCGGCGAGCCGCTCTACGACAAGCTCGACGCCGACATCGCCCACGCGATGATGGGAATCAACGCGGTCAAGGGAGTCGAGATCGGCGCCGGCTTCGCCGCGGTCGAGCAACGCGGCACGACGCACGGCGACGAGCTCACGCCCCAAGGCTTCGCGAGCAACAACGCCGGCGGCGTCCTCGGCGGCATCTCGACCGGTCAGGACATCACCGTCTCGCTCGCGATCAAGCCGACCAGCTCGATCCGCAGCCCGCGCCGCTCGATCGACCTCGAAGGCAAGGCGACGATCGTCGAGACGCTCGGCCGCCACGATCCCTGCGTCGGCATCCGCGCCGTGCCGATCGCCGAGGCGATGCTCGCGCTGGTGCTGATGGACCACGTCCTGCGCCATCGCGCGCAGTGCGGCGACGTTCGTCTCGCGGTCCGGCCGATCCCCGCCCGAGCGCCTTGAGCGCCGCCCCTCCGGCAGCGCGGCCGACGGTCGTTCCGTTCGCCGCCGTCTCGTTCGCCTACTTCGCCTACGCCGGCCTGGTCGGCACCTACGGGCCGCTCTGGTTCCAGAGCCTGGGCTACTCGACCTTCGCGATCGGCATCCTCACCTCGCTGCAGAGCGCAACGCGCCTCTTCAGCCCGTACGCCTGGGGCTGGGTCGCCGACCACACCGGCCGGCGCGAGCGGCTGCTGCGGCTGGCCGCCGGCGGCTCACTGATCGCTTCGACCGGCTACTTCTTTCCGGTCGACTACACCTGGGTCGCCGTGGTGACGGTCGTCCTCTACGTCTGCACCGCCGGCGTGATCCCGATCAGCGAGGCGGCGCTCGCGCACCGGGTGAGCAGCGGCGGCAGCCTCGACGTCGGCCGCTACGGCCGGGTCCGGATGTGGGGATCGGTCGGTTTCATCGGCGCCGTGACGGCGAGCGGCTTCGTCCTCCAGGCGGCGGGCCTCGGAAGATTCCCGCCGCTCGTCTGCGGCCTGCTCGCGCTCCTCCTCGTCGCCTGCTGGCGGCTGCCGGCGTCGACCGAGCCGCTGCAGGCCCAGGCGCCGGCCGTCGGCGCGCTGTCGGTCCTGCGCCAGCCGGTCGTCGCCTGGTTCTTCGCCGGCGTCTTCCTGACCGTGCTCGCCCACACCAGCCTCTACGCGTTCTATTCGCTCTACCTCGCCTCGCTCGGCTACGGCAGGGGCGAGATCGGCCTGCTCTGGGCGGTCGGCGTCGTCGTCGAGGTGCTGTGGTTCTACTTCCAGGGGCGCTGGGCGCACCGGCTGTCGACGCACGGCTGGCTTGTCGCCGCCGCGCTGGCGTCGGCGCTCCGCTTCGCCCTCATCGCCGCGTTCGGTGCCTGGGTCGTGGTGCTCGTCTTCGCACAGTGCCTGCACGCGCTCAGCTTCGCCGCTCAGCATTCGGCGTGCATCGCCGTCATCACGCGTCACTTCCCGGGGCGCCTGCGCGGCCGCGGCCAGGCGCTCTACACGGTGCTCGGCTACGGCGCTTCGGGCGTCGTCGGCGGCATCGTCGGCGGTGCGATGAGCGAGACCCTCGGCTTCGCCTCGGTGTTCTGGGCGGCGAGCGCCGTCGCGCTGGCCGCCGCCTGGTGCTGTCGGCGCGCCCTGCAGAGCGAGCGGACGACCGGCTGAGCTTCGTCCGAGCGCTGCCGCGCTTCATCCGCGGCGGTTGCCGCTCGCCCCCGCCGATGCGCAGCCCGTCGCAGGGGGGATGGCCGTGGCGGGCGACGGTCCTACACTCCCGGCCATGCAAATTTCGACCGAACGTCCGGCCGCCGCCCACAAGGCGACGCGTCGGATCTGGATAGGTGCTGTGGTCGCGGTCGCCGTCGCCGCGCTGGCGGCCGCCGTGCTCTCCAAGGTCGTCAACGACCGGGACGCCAAGGGCAAGAAGGAGCCCGTCGCGCTCGAGTTCGTCGCCGCCGAGGTCGCTCGTCCGGTCGCGGCGCGGCTGCCGCTGACGCTCGAGTTCTCCGGGCCGCTGGTCGCGCCGCGCACGGCCGTCGTGCGCGCCAAGGCGGCCGGGACGCTGCTCTCGCTCAGCGTCGCCGAAGGCAGCCGTGTCAAGGCCGGCCAGGTGATCGGCGCGATCGACCTCGCCGACCTGCAGAGCCGCGTCGCCGACCGCGCTGCCCTGGTCGAGTCGGCGCAGTCGGCGCTGATCGAGGCCGAGCGCCAGAACACGGCTAACGTCGGCCTGGCGGCGCAGAACTTCATTTCGCCGACGGCGCTGCAGACGTCGCAGGCCCGTCTCGATGCAGCGCGCGCGCAGCTCAAGTCGGCGCAAGCGCAGCTCGCGTCGTCGCGCGTCGGCATCCGCGAGGCGACTCTCGCCGTGCCGATCTCGGGAATCGTCGGCAAGCGCCACGTCGTTCCGGGCGAGAAGGTCAGCGCCGAGCAGCAGATCGTCACCGTCGTCGACCTGTCGTCGCTCGAGCTCGCCGGATCGGTCGGCACGCACGAGGTGTCGCTGCTCGAGCCTGGCCAAGCCGCGGCGGTCCGCATCGAAGGTCAGAGCGACGACGTCGCCGGCCGAATCGACCGCATCGCGCCCGCCGCCGAAGCCGGGACGCGCGCGATCGGCGTCGTCGTCGCGCTCGACAACAAGGGCGAGCGCTTTCGCGCCGGCCAGTACGCGCAGGCGCGCGTCGAGCTCGCCGACCCGTCGGAGCGGATGACGGTGCCGAGCGGCGCCGTCGGCCAGGCGTCTGGGCAGGATTTCGTCTGGGCGATCGAGAAGGGCGCGCTCGTGCGGCGCATCGTCGTCACCGGCCGGCGCGATCCGGCGTCCGGCCGCGTCGAGGTCGTCAAGGGCCTCGGCACCGACGCGCAGATCCTTGCCGTGCGCTTCGACAACCTCAAGGAGGGTGCGCCGGCCAGGGTCGTCGCGCAACGCAGCGTCGCCAACGCGGCCCCGGGCCCGTCGTCGTCGCCTGCCGGGTCGTCGCCGTCGGCGTCGGCCTCGGCGGCGCCGGTGTCGCGCTCCTGATCGGCCCGCGGAGAGCGCCCATGTGGTTCACCCGCGTCTCGATCGCCAACCCCGTCTTCGCGACGATGGTGATGGCGGCGCTCTGCGTCCTCGGCCTGTTCTCGTACAGCCAGCTGCGCGTCGAGCGGCTCCCTGACATCACGCCGCCGATCGTCTTCGTCGCGATCGCCTACCCGGGCGCCTCGCCGGAGGCGGTCGAGACCGAGCTGACCCGGCCGATCGAGCTCTCGCTCAACGGCATCGCCGGCGTCAAGATGATCCGCTCGAACTCGCTCGAGGGGCGCAGCGAGACGGTGGTCGAGTTCCAGGTCTCGGCCGACATGAACCGTGCCGTCCAGGACGTTCGCGACAAGGTCGCCGTCGTCCAGCCGAGCTTCCCGCGCGACGCCAAGCAGCCCTACGTCTCGCGCTTCGATGGCGACAACGCCCAGCCGACGGTCTATCTCTCGCTCCTCGGCCACGAGCGCAGCGCGCGCGAGCTCTCGCTGCTCGCCGATCAGGTCGTCAAGAAGCGCCTCGAGCGCGCCACCGGCGTCGCCCGCGTCGACGTCGGCGGTCTCACGGTCCGCCAGGTCCGGATCGACCTCGACCCGCAGCGCCTGCGCGCGCTCCAGCTGACGCCGGGCGACGTCTCGACCGCGCTGCAGCGCGCCAACGCCGACATGCCGGTCGGCCTCCTCAGCGGCAGCAAGGAAGACGCGATCGTCCGCGTCGAGGGCAAGGTCAAGGACGCCAAGGCATTCGCCGACATCGTCGTCGCGACGCGCAACGGCAACGTGATCCGCCTCGCCGACCTCGGCACGCTGGTCGAGCGCGAGCGCGAGCCCGAGTCGCTCTCGCGCGACGACGGCGTGCCGTCGATCTCGTTCCAGGTCTTCAAGCAACAGGACGCCAACATCGTCGAGACCGGCGAGGCGATCAAGGCCGCCGCCGAGGAGCTGAGGAAGACCCTGCCGCCCGGCGTCGAGCTGCGCCTGGTCTACGCCGACAGCGACTGGGTCGCGCGCTCGCTCTCGGGCGTCAAGAAGACGCTGATCGAGGGCGCGCTGCTGACCGTGGCGATCGTGTTCCTCTTCCTGCACAGCTGGCGCAGCACGATCATCACCGGCCTGACCCTGCCGATCGCGGTGATCTCGGCGTTCATCGCCGTCTACCTGTTCGGCTTCACGCTCAACTTCATGACGATGATGGCGTTGTCGCTGTGCATTGGCCTGCTCATCGACGACGCCATCGTCGTGCGCGAGAACATCGTCCGCCACGTCCACCTCGGCCTCGGCCATCGCCAGGCGGCGCAGGTCGGCACCGACGAGATCGGCCTGGCGGTGATGGCGACGACCTTCGCGATCTGCGCCGTCTTCGTTCCGGTCGCGTTCATGAAGGGAATCGTCGGCAAGTTCTTCTACCCGTTCGGCATCACCGTCGCGGTCGCGGTGATCGTCTCGCTGTTCGTCAGCTTCACCCTCGACCCGATGCTCTCGAGCATCTGGCGCGATCCGCCGAGCAACCGGCTGCTGCGCGTTCCCGTGCTCGGCCACCTGATGCGCGCGACCGACCGGTTGCTCGACGTCCTGCACGGCGTCTACGAGCGGCTGATCCACTGGATCTTCTCGCCGCGCCGCTACCGCGTCCTGGTGCCGCCGATCCCGGCTTACGGCCGGCCGTTCGATGCCGCCGGCGCGCGCGACCGGGCAGCACCCCGTCGCTGGCGCCTGGCGACGATCACGCCGCGGGCGATCGTCGTCCTGACCGGCGTCGCCAGCTTCGTCCTGGCAATCGCCATCGCGCCGCTCGTCGGCACCGAGTTCATCCCGGAAAGCGACGACAGCTACATCCGCATGAACGTCACGCTGCCGGTCGGAACGAGCCTGCAGCGCGGCAGCGACAAGCTGCTCCAGGTCGAAGACGTCGTCAGGAAGATGCCCGAGATCCGCATGATCTCGACGACCATCGGCGACACCGGCAGCGGCAGCCGCAATTCGGCGATCCTCTCGATCCAGCTGGTCAAGCCGCACGAGAGGAAACTCAGCCAGCGCGAGGTCGAGAAGGCGATCCGGACCGCGATCGCACCGATCCCCGGCATCGAGGTCACGCTCGGCAACCAGCCGATCTATGTCGCGCTGCTCGGCCCTGATCCTGCGATCCTCGAAGCCGAGGTGCTCAAGCTGCAGGAAAGGGTGTCGAAGGTGCGCGGCATCGCCGACCTGACGACGTCGGTGAAGCCCGGCATCCCCGCCTACGCGGTCCGCCTCAAGCGCGATGCCGTCCGGGAGCTCGGCCTGACGACGATGCAGCTCGCCTCGAGCCTGCGCGCCTACGTCAACGGCGACGTCGCCACCTACTGGACCTCGCCCGACGGTGAGCAGGTCGACGTCGAGCTGCGCCTGCCGCAGACCTCGCGCGAGAACATCGCCCAGCTCAACGACCTGCCGGTCGCCTACGCCAAGGACGGCACGCCGATCGCGCTGGCGAGCGTCGCCGACATCGTCGCGGTCGAGAACCCGGTCGTCATCAAGCGCCAGGACCTGCAGCGGCGCCAGGCGATCTACGCCGGCACCGAGGGCCGGCCGAGCGGCGACGTCGGCGCCGACGTGCAGAAGATCGTCAAGGAGTGGCAGCTGCCGCCCGGCTACCGCTTCGACGTCGGCGGCCAGACGCGCGACCAGCAGGAGGCGTTCGTCGGCGTCCTGTTCGCGCTCGCCGCGGCGGTGATCTTCATCTACATCGTCCTCGCCTCGCAGTTCTCGAGCTTCCTGCAGCCGCTCGCGATCATGGCGTCGCTGCCGCTGGCGCTGATCGGCGTCATGCTCGCGCTCCTCGTCACGCGCTCGACGCTCAACCTGTTCTCGATGATCGGCCTGGTGATGCTGATGGGCCTTGTCACCAAGAACGCGATCCTGCTCGTCGACTTCGCCAACCACGGCCGGCGCGCCGGCCTGTCGGTGCCGGAAGCGCTGCTGCAGGCGGGCCTGGTGCGGATGCGGCCGATCATCATGACGACGGCGGCGATGATCTTCGGCATGCTGCCTCTCGCCCTCGCCCTCGACGAGGGCGGCGAGATCCAGGCGCCGATGGGCCGCGCGATCATCGGCGGCGTGATCACGTCGACGCTCCTGACGCTGGTCGTCGTTCCGGTGATCTACAGCTACCTGGTGCGCGGCAATCGCAGCGCGGCGAAGGCACCGGAAGAAAGCACGCCGCCGCTGTCCGGCGGTGGCGCGATGCCGGCCGGCATGCCGGCGTCGAAAGACTGAGCACGACGTCACGGCGCAGCGAACCGGGCTCGCTCCCTCGGCGCCGGCCTGCGACCGCTACTGCGAGACCTGGATGACGTTGCGAACGACCGGGTAGATGTGCTGCTGCCAGCGCCGGCCGCTGAAGACGCCGTAGTGGCCGACGTTCGGCTGCACGTAGTGGGTCCGCAGCCAGGGGCGCAGCCGGGTCAGGTCCTGCGCCGCCAGGGTCTGGCCGATCGCGCAGATGTCGTCGCGCTCGCCTTCGATCGTGAGGAGCGCCGTGCGCCGGATCGCCGTCGGGTCGATCTTCCGGCCGCGCAGCGTCAGCTTGCCGAGCGGCAGCGCGTACTCCTGGAAGACGAGGCGCACCGTCTCGAGGTAGAAGTCGGCCGAGAGGTCGGCGACCGCCATGTACTCGTTGTAGAAGTCGCCGATCGCCTTTGCCTCGGCCTCCTCGCCGGCGGCGAGGTGGGCGAAGTACTTGCGGAACGCCTCGGCGTGGCGCTCGCGGTTCATGCCGATGAAGGCGCTCAGCTGCAGGAAGCCGGGGTAGACGCGCCGCCCGGCGCCCTTCAGCCGCCACGGCACGCGGCCGATCAGGTTCTTCTCGAACCAGCCGATCGGCTTGCTCGTCGCCAGCTTGTTGACCGCGGTCGGGCCGATCCGGCAGTCGATCGGGCCGGCCATCAGCGTCAGGCTCGCCGGCTGCGCCGGGTGGTCGTCCTCGGCCATCAGGGCGACGGCGGCGAGCGCGGCGACGCACGGCTGGCAGATCGCGACGACGTTGGCGCCCGGTCCGAGCGCCGCGGTGAAGTCGATCATGTGGTCGATGTACTCGTCGAGTCCGAAGCGTCCCGCCGCGAGCGGCACGTCGCGAACGTTGTGCCAGTCGGTGACGTAGACGTCGTGGTCGCGCAGGAGGGTCCGCACGGTGTCGCGCAGCAGCGTCGCGAAGTGGCCCGACATCGGCGCGGCGACGAGGACGCGCGGCTGCTCGGGCGCGCCGACCTTCCTGAACCGGCGCAGCGTCGCAAACGGGGTCTGCGCGGTGACTTCCTCGACCACCGGGTACTCGGCGCCTTCGACGGCGACGCTGCGGATCGCCCACTCCGGGCGGGCGTGGGTGATCTCGCCGAGCGCCAGCGTCTGCCAAGTGGCGGCGAGGCGGCGCGCCGACCGGCTCGG
>JADGRJ010000293.1 GCA_017881025.1 Rhizobacter sp.
GCTAACCTGTGGCGCGGGATGAGTAGTACTCGGTCGCCGTGTTGACGCGGCCGCCTCGCGGGTGGGAGTCGCCCTAGGCCAGCCGCCCGTGGCACTGCTTGTACTTCTTCCCGCTCCCGCAAGGACAAGGATCGTTGCGCCCCACTTTGGGCACCGCCCCCGCCCGTGACGACGCCATCGCCGCCGCCACCGCCCCCATCGCCGCCTGCGCGGCTTCCGATTCGCTGCCGCGCTCTTGCGAGACGCTGCCGTCGTCGTTGGGGTGGGTGTAGGTCACGTTGCCGATCTGCTCGGCGCGCTCCTCGATCGCCAGCGCGGCCTCGCGCACTTCCTCTTCCGACTGGACGCGAACGCTCATCAGGATGCGCGTCACGTCCATCTTGACGATGTCGAGCATCTGCGAGAACAGCTCGAACGCCTCGCGCTTGTATTCCTGCTTCGGGTTCTTCTGCGCGTAGCCGCGCAGGTGGATGCCCTGGCGCAGGTAGTCGAGCGCGGCCAGGTGCTCGCGCCAGTGCTGGTCGATCGACTGCAGCAGGATCATCCGCATGAACGGCGTGAACTGCTCGATCCCGACGCGCGCGACCTTGCCGTCGAACAGCTCGTCGGCCGCCTTCTGCACGTGCTCGACGATGTCTTCGTCGTTCACCGAATCGCTCTTGTCGACGAGGGCGGTGAGGAAGACGTCGACCTTCCATTCCTCGCCTAGCACCTTCTCGAGGCTCTTCAGGTCCCACTGCTCCTCGACGCTCTCGGCGGGAACGAAGGTGCGCACCACGTCTTCCATCGTGCTCTTGCGCAGGCTCTGGATCTGCGCCACCAGGCTCGGGGCCTCGAGGATGTCATTCCTCTGCTGGTAGATCACCTTGCGCTGGTCGTTGGCGACGTCGTCGTACTCGAGCAGCTGCTTTCTGATGTCGAAGTTGCGCGCCTCGACCTTGCGTTGCGCGCCCTCGATCGAGCGCGTGACGATGCCGGCCTCGATCGCCTCGCCGTCGGGCATCTTCAGCCGCTCCATGATCGCGCGCACGCGCTCACCGGCGAAGATTCGCATCAGCGAATCGTCGAGGCTCAGGTAGAAGCGCGACGAGCCCGGGTCGCCCTGGCGGCCCGAGCGGCCGCGCAGCTGGTTGTCGATGCGCCGGCTCTCGTGGCGCTCGGTGGCGATGATGCGCAGGCCCCCCTGCGTCTTCACCGAGTCGTGCAGGCCCTGCCACTCGTCGTGGAGCTTCCTCGCGCGGGCCGCCTTCTCCTCGGCCGGGATGGCGTCGTCGGCGTCGATGATCTTGATCTGGTTCTCGACGTTGCCGCCGAGGACGATGTCGGTGCCGCGGCCGGCCATGTTGGTGGCGATCGTGATAACGCCCGGCCGCCCGGCCTGGGCGACGATCTCGGCCTCCTTGGCGTGCTGCTTGGCGTTGAGCACGGCGTGCGGCAGCTTGGTCTTCTGCAACAGGCCCGAGAGCAGCTCGGAGTTCTCGATCGAGGTCGTGCCGACGAGCACCGGCTGGCCGCGCAGGTGGCAGTCGCGGATGTCCTCGATCACCGCCTCGAACTTCTCGCGCGCGGTCTTGTAGACGAGGTCGAGCTCGTCCTTGCGGATCGTCGGCAGGTTGGGCGGGATCACGACCGTCTCGAGGCCGTAGATCTCCTGGAACTCGTAGGCCTCGGTGTCGGCCGTGCCGGTCATTCCCGAGAGCTTGCCGTACATGCGGAAGTAGTTCTGGAAGGTGATCGAGGCGAGCGTCTGGTTCTCGCTCTGGATCGGCACGCCCTCCTTCGCCTCCACCGCCTGGTGCAGGCCGTCGCTCCAGCGCCTGCCGGTCATCAGCCGCCCGGTGAACTCGTCGACGATCACGACTTCCGGCGTTCCGTCCTCGCCCGGCTGGACGACGTAGTGCTGGTCGCGGTTGTAGAGGTGCTTGGCGCGCAGCGCCGCGTACACGTGGTGCATCAGCGTGATGTTCGCGGGGTCGTAGAGGCTCGCGCCCTCGACCAGCAGGCCGGCGTCGCGCAGCAGCTGCTCTGCGTGCTCGTGGCCGTCTTCGGTGAGGAAGACCTGGTGCGTCTTCTCGTCGACGGTGAAGTCGCCCGGGTCGATCACGCCTTCGCCGGTGCGCAGGTCGAGCTCGCCGATCTGCTTCTTGAGCTTGGGGACGACGGCGTTGATGCGCACGTACATCTCGGTGTGGTCTTCGGCCTGGCCGCTGATGATGAGCGGCGTGCGCGCCTCGTCGATCAGGATCGAGTCGACCTCGTCGACGATCGCGTACGAGAGGCCGCGCGCGACGCGGTCGGCGGTGTCCTGGACCATGTTGTCGCGCAGGTAGTCGAAGCCGAACTCGTTGTTCGTGCCGTAGGTGACGTCGGCGGCGTAGGCGGCCTGCTTCTCCTCGCGCGACATGTTCGGCAGGTTCACGCCGACGGTCAGGCCGAGGAAGGTGTAGAGGCGACCCATCCACTCGGCGTCGCGCCGCGCCAGGTAGTCGTTGACGGTGACGACGTGAACGCCCTTGCCGGCGAGCGAGTTCAGGTAGACCGGCAGCGTCGCCATCAGCGTCTTGCCCTCGCCGGTGCGCATCTCGGCGATCTTGCCGTCGTTGAGCACCATGCCGCCGATCAGCTGGACGTCGAAGTGGCGCATCTTCAGCGTCCGCTTGCACGCCTCGCGAACGGCGGCGAACGCCTCGGGGAGGATCGCGTCGAGCGTCTCGCCGGCGGCGACGCGGCCGCGGAACTCGTCGGTCTTGGCGCGCAGCTCGGTGTCGCTCAGCTGCTCGAACGAGGCCTCCAGGGCGTTGACCTTCTGCACGACCTGCCGGTAAAGCTTCAGCAGCCGGTCGTTGCGGCTGCCGAAGATCGAGGTGAGAAGCTTGGGCAACATGCGTGTCGGAAGATGGGGAAAAGGGAGGCGAGAGTTCGGGCCGCCCTGCTGCGGCAGCGCCGGCCGGGCCGGGAAGGCCCGCATGGAATTGCGGCCGGCCGGCACGAATGCAAGCGAAGGCGCCGGCCGCTCGGCGCGAAAGAACTGCAAATTTTACCAGCCGGCCCGGGCCGCTAGACTTTGCCGGTGTCGACCAAGCCCGTTCCGCCCGCCGTCGCCATGCCGATCGCCGAGGCGCTGCGTGCCAGCGCCCCGCTCGGCCGGCTCGCCGAGCGGCTGCGCCTGTCGAATTCCCTCTTCGCGGCGGTCGCGCCGGTCGTTCCGCCGGCGCTCCTGGCCTGGGTGAGCGCCGGACCGGTCGACGATGAGGGCTGGTCGCTCCTCTGCGCCAACGCCGCCGTCGCCGCCAAGCTGCGCCAGCTCGTGCCGCACCTCGAGCAACGGCTGCGCGAGGCCGGCCAGCCGGTCGCCGCGATCCGCATCAAGGTGCAGCCGCGGTGAGCGTGCCGCCTGTCGGCGTCGGTCGCCCGCCCCGCGCCCGCGCGGAACTTGCCGTGTCGGCGCAAATCAGCCTTCAACCGTTGCCTTCACCATGAACACGAACATGAATCGACGCCGCTTCTCCGCCGCCCTTCTCTCCGCCGCTGCCGCCGGCGCCGCGCTCGCCCCGAGCGGCCCCGCCTTCGCGCAGGCCGCCCCGGTCGAGGGCAAGGACTTCACCCGCGTCGAGACGCCGCAGCCGCCGGGCGTCCCCGCGGGCAAGGTCGAGGTGCTCGAGTTCTTCTCGTACGCCTGCCCGCATTGCAGCGCCTTCGAGCCCGCCGTCGAGGCCTGGGAAAAGCAGCTGCCGGCGGACGTGGTCCTGCGCCGCGTTCCCGTTCCCTTCCTGATGAACGCCGACAACTTCATGCGCACCTACTACGCGCTCGAGACGATCGGCGCCGTGCCGGCGATGCAGCTGAAGATCTTCCGCGCCATCCACATCGAGCGCAAGCATCTCGAGAAGGGCGAGGACATCGCCGCCTTCGTCGGCGCCAACGGCGGCGATGCGGCCAAGTTCCTGGCCGCGTTCAAGTCGTTCTCGGTCAACACCTCGGTCGCCCGCGCCAAGAAGATGACGGCCGACTACAAGGTCGACAGCGTGCCGACGCTGGTCGTCCAGGGCCGCTGGGTCACCTCGCCGAGCGTCGCCGGCTCGCAGGATCGAGCGTTCGCGGTCGTCGACCAGCTCGTCCAGCGCGCGCGCAGCGGCAAGTGACGGGGCCGGCCCGGCCGCGGCGGGTCGCGTATGCGGTCTTGTCGTTCGGTGGCCTGCTGGGCATGGGCGACAAGCTGTTCGCCGTGCCTTGGGCGGCACTGACGCTGGACGCTGTGAACAAGCGCTTCACGCTCAACGTGCCAAAGGAAGTTCTCAAGGACGCCCCCGGTTTCGACTAGCACCGTTGGCCGTCGATGTCGGACAGGACCTGGGCCAGCGGGGTGCACAAGTTCTATGGGACGCCGTACCTAACAGACGTCGGGCAAAAGTAATCGCCGTTCCACTGGCGCCCGCCACTGCGAGCGATTCCTACGCGGGCGTCAACGAAGCACAGGCAGTGTTTTGCGCCGGAATACCTGCTGGCGAGATTGCGTTCAGTTTGCAGACCGCCGAGGGCGCTTAGCCGACCCTAGCGCCTGAAAAGCAAAGAGGCCGAATGATCTGCCGGGTCTAAGTTCGCTTGGCCTGTGACTTCGATCGGAGCTTGCTTCTCGCGTCCTTCAGAGCTTCCTTCGCGCCGCCGACCTTCTTCTGTGCCTTGCCCTGGACCTTCTTTGCAAGG
>JADGRJ010000294.1 GCA_017881025.1 Rhizobacter sp.
TCCGTCGGCCGTTCCGTACCGGCCGAGCGTGTCGACGCCGGCGGCCCTTTCAGCGCCGGGATGGCTCGAGGTCGAGGCCGGCTTTCTGCACGAGCACGACGGCGGCGCGCGGCGCGACAGCGCACCGGTCACGCTCAAGCTCGCCTTCACGCCCGACTGGGGCGTTCGCGTCGGCGGCGATGCGTGGGTGCGGCGGCGCGACGAGAGCGGCGATCGCGCCACCGGCATCGGCGACACGGCCTTCGTCGTCAAGCGCCGCTTCGCCGTCGACGACGACAGCGCGTTCGGCCTCGAAGGCGGCGTGACGGTGCCGACCTCGCGTCACGGCCTGGGCAGCGGCAGCGGCAAGCCCGACTGGGGGCTGAACGCGATCTACAGCGCCGACTTCGGCGCCTGGCACACCGACCTCAACGCGGCGGCGACGCGACTCGGCGCGAACGAGGCGGGAACCCGGCGCACGCAGTTCCTCGGCGCGGCCTCGCTGTCGCGATCGCTCGGCGAGCATTGGGGCGTCGTCGGCGAGGTCTCGGGGACGCATCGGCGCGGCGCCGATTCGACGAGCCAGCTTCTCGTCGCGGCGAGCTACAACGTCTCCAAGCGCCTCGTCCTCGACGCCGGCGCGGCGCGCAGCCTGCGCAGCGGTGCGCCATCGTGGTCGGCGTTCACCGGCTTCACCTGGCTCGCCGGACGCGTCTTCTGACCCCGTTGTTTCGAGCGCGGGCATGGCGGCTGCCAGAGCCGTCGTGCACCGCGTTCAACTCACGAAACGAGGACACACCATGGCAACGTATGGCAAGAAGGCGTCGGACAAGGTCGAAGCGGCGATGCACGAGCGCAAGCACGGCACGCTGAAGAGCGGCGGCTCCGGCAAGAAGGTGACGAGCAGGAAGCAGGCGATCGCGATCGGCCTCTCGGAGGCGCGCAAGGAAGGCGGCAAGGTGCCAACCAAGAAAGGCGCGGCGAAGAAGACCGCGCGCAAGTCGGCGGCGAAGCGCTCGCCGTCCTAGGCGGGCACATTCGGCCGACCCGGCGACGATCGCGCGCGTCGCGAGCACGCGCGGCGGCGACGCGCTCGCCGCGTTCCGCGACTGGCTGCCCGGCCTGGCCGCGCGCGACGACAGCGAAGCCTAGTAGCCGAGGGCGAGACCGCTGTTCCGGCGCGGGTCGTTGGCGCCGTAGAAGCGGTTCTTGCCGACCGGCTTGCCGCCGAGCGTCGGCGCGCCGACGAGGATCGCGGCGACGTGATTGGCGGGCTGCGGCGCGGCGAAGACGTGGCCCATGCTCTCGAGGATCTTGCGCGTGTCGGGGCTGATCGCGAAGGTCTCGACGTTGGTCGGGTTGGGCAGCCACTGCTGGTGAAAGCGCGGCGCGTCGACCGCTTCCTGGACCGTCATGCCGTAGTCGATGACGTTGATGATCGTGTGCAGCACCGCCGTGATGATGCGGCTGCCGCCCGGGGTGCCGACGACCATCACCGGCCGGCCGTCCTTGCTGACGATCGTCGGGCTCATCGAGCTGAGCGGCCGCTTGCCCGGCGCGATCGCGTTCGCCTCGCCCTGGACCAGGCCGTAGATGTTCGGCACGCCAAGCTTGGCAGTGAAGTCGTCCATCTCGTCGTTGAGCAGCACGCCGGTGTTGGCGGCGGTGACCTTGGCGCCGAACCAGTCGTTGAGCGTGTAAGTCACCGAGACGGCGTTGCCCTTCGCGTCCACGATCGAATAGTGCGTCGTGTTGCTGCCTTCGTGCGGCGCGACGCCGGGCTTCAGGTCCTTCGAGACGGCGGCCTTCGACGGGTCGATGGCGGCGCGGATCTTCTCCGCGTACGCCCTGTCGAGGAGGCGATCGAGCGGGTTCTTGACGAAGTCCGGATCGCCCAGGTAGCTGTTGCGGTCGACGTAGGCGTGGCGCATCGCCTCGATCTGCACGTGCACCGCCTGGGCCGAGCGGAAGCCCCAGTCCTTGAGCGGATACCCCTCGAGCACGTTGAGGATCTCGCAGATGATGACGCCGCCCGAGCTCGGCGGCGGCGCCGAGACGATGTGAAAGCCGCGGTAGTCGCACTCGACCGGCGCCAGCTCGCGCGTCGTGTACTGGTCGAGGTCGGCCTGCGTGATGAGGCCGTTGCCGGCCTTGCTCGAGGCGACGATCGCGCGCGCCACCGGGCCCTTGTAGAAGCCGGCGGCACCGGCCTCGCGGATCTGGCGCAGCGTCGCCGCGAGGTCCTTCTGGATCAGCTTGTCGCCGGCGACGTAGGCCTGGCCGTCCGCCTTGAGAAAGATCGTCCGCGTCGCCGGGTCGACCTTGAATGCCTCGGTCGCGGTTGCGAACATCTCGGCATCGCCGGCGTCGAGGACGAAGCCCTGCTCGGCGAACCTGATCGCCGGCGCGATCAGGTCGGCGCGCTTCATCGTCCCGTACCTGGCGAGCGCCATCTCGAGGCCCGAGACCGTGCCGGGAACGCCGACCGCGAGATGGCCGCTCGTCGTCGATCCCTTGACGACGTTGCCGGCGGCATCGAGGTACATGTTGGCGGTCGCGGCGAGCGGCGCCTTTTCGCGGAAGTCGAGGAAGGTCTTCCTGCCGTCAGCGAGCTGCAGCGTCATGAAACCGCCGCCGCCGAGGTTGCCCGCCGCCGGATAGACGACGGCGAGCGCGTAGCCGACGGCGACCGCGGCATCGACGGCGTTGCCGCCGCGGCGCAGGACGTCGACGCCGACCTCGGTCGCGAGGTGTTGCGCCGTCACGACCATGCCGTTCTCGGCCGCGACCGGCGCCACAGACGCGGCATGGGAGAAGGCGATGAACGCGGTCGACGCGACCGCGACGCAAACGCTGCGCGCCAACGGGCGCGTTCGGCTCAGGGCAAGGATCCAGCTCATGAAGTCTCCTGGGCGATTCGAGGCCCGCTTCGAGGCGGGTTCGAGGCACTGTAACCCTCTGCGCCGACGCCCGAATCGAGACGCCGTGCACATCGTGTTACGAGATCGCATCGGATCGGGGGGTTTGTTCACAGACACACGCGTAGACGCATGGCTACTATCTTCTTCCGCTCGTCCGGCGTGCGCTCCCGTCGCGCGGCCCGGCAGCGACACCGCCCATCGTGTCCATGCTTCGCGCCCTCCGCCTCGCCGCCCCGCTCGCCGCTCTGGCGATCGGCGCTGCCACGCTCGCGGGCTGCACCGCGCCGGGCCTCATCCTCACCGCCGCGGGCATCGCGACCGACACGAGCATGACGTGGGAGATGGTCAAGCACGTCCACGGCAAGCTGACCGAAGACGACCCGACGCCGTGCGCGATGCTGAACAGCGTGCAGCGCGCGCTCAACGGTCGCTGCGAGTTCGTTCCCGGCAGCATCCGCACGGCCGACATCGCCAAGAGCGGCCTGCAGGCCTGCCCGCTCGCCGCCGCGACGCAGGACGCTCGGCTCTGGCGCGCCCTGCCCGAGCTGATCGAGAAAGGGGCGAGCGTCGAGCGCTGCGCGCGCTCGCCGCTGCAGGACCTTGCCGAGATCGACGCCTGCCCGAACTTCCAGGCCGCGTCGCCCGAGATCCTGAAGGCGATCGTCTACCTCGCCGACAACGACCCGCGCGCGGTTCGCCACGACGTCTTCCGCATGTTCAGCTGCAGGAGCGCGCGCGCCGTCGGCCTCGACCAGGTCCTCGTCGACTGGCTCGACCGCGGCAAGCTGCAGCCCGGGACGCTCTCGTTCAGCCCGCTCGAGGCGCTCGACCCCGACGTGCTGGTGACGCGCTTCGGGCGCGAGCTCGAAGTCGCCGGCCACTCACCGAGCGCCGCCCTCGACCACTACGACGGCAGCTTGCCGATGGGCTTCGAGGAGGCGCTGCGGACGAGCCACTGGGCGGCCCTCGAATGGTGGCTCTACGAGCTGCCGCAGCTCGCCAACCTGGCGCCGCCGAGCCGCGGCGCGCAGATGTCCTGGGTGCCGCTGCAGCGCGTGCTCCTGCCCGGCTACCTCGCCAATCCCGGGGCGCAGGCCGACACCGTCCGCTTCCTGATGGCGCACGGTGCCAATCCGCGCAGCAAGCTGCCTTTCGATCAGGACAGGAACGTGATCGCGTTCGCCGCCGGGATCAAGAGCCCGATGGTTGCCTTGCTCAACGCGCCGCCGCCACCGCGCGCCGCACCGGCGCCGGCGACGACGCTGGCGCGGGCGGCGACGGACGGCAGCGCTGCCGGCGGCGCCAGGCTGCCGCGCGACGGCGGCTCGCGGCCGGTGCGCCAGGCCGCGCGCTTCGATCCGAAGTCGCCCACGAACGACACGACGTCGCGCTGAGCGCGCCGCGGCGCCGACTCAGTCGTTGGCGAAGCTGTAGGCGCCGCCGCGCTCGAGGGCACGCCGGTAGGCGGGCCGGGCGTGGATCTTCTTCAGGAACGTCACCAGCTTCGGCCGGCTCGCGTCGAGGCCGGCGCGCATCGCTGCGGCCTCGACCGGAAAGCTCATCTGAATGTCGGCGGCGCTGAACTCGGCGCCGGCGAACCATTCGCTGCGAGTCAGCTCGCCTTCCATGAAATCCAGCTGTCGCTTCAGGTTCGGCTCGATCATCAGCGACTTCACCTTGGCGGCGATGCCGCGCGCGATCGGCTTGACGAAGAACGGCATTCCCTGGCCCGCGCCGATGCGATCGAAGATCAGCTTCAGCAGCAGCGGCGGCATCGCCGAGCCCTCGGC
>JADGRJ010000295.1 GCA_017881025.1 Rhizobacter sp.
GACGGCGACGAAGTCGTGATCGCGCGCGACGACGCCCGCGCCGGCCGCGTCCACGTCCACTTTCCACGCATCGGGTTTCACGTCAAAGCGGCCAAGAAGGAGATCGCATGAAGACATTCAAGGGCGGCACGGCCGTCATCACCGGTGCCGGCTCGGGCTTCGGCCTCGAGACCTCGCGCCTTGCGGCGAAGCGCGGCATGAACGTCGTCATGGCCGACGTCCAGCAGGACGCGCTCGAGCGCGCCGCCGCCGAGATCCGCGCCCTCGGCGCCGACGTGCTGCCGTTCCGGCTCGACGTCACGCATGCCACCGAGGTCGAGGCGCTCGGCGCGGCGACGAAGGCTCGCTTCGGCGCGCCGAACATCGTCTTCAACAACGCCGGCGTCGGCGCCGGCGGCCTGATCTGGGAGAACAGCGCCGCCGACTGGGCCTGGGTGATCGGCGTCAACGTCATGGGCGTGGCGCACGGCATCCGCGTCTTCACGCCGATGATGCTGGAGGCGGCTGCGAAAGACCCGTCCTACGAAGGCCACATCGTCAACACCGCGTCGATGGCCGGCCTCATCAACGCGCCGAACATGGGCGTCTACAACGTCAGCAAGCACGCGGTCGTGGCGATGAGCGAGACGCTCTTCCAGGACCTGCAGCTCGTCACCGACCAGATCGGCGCGTCGGTGCTGTGCCCGTTCTTCGTGCCGACCGGAATCACCGAGAGCCAGCGCAACCGGCCCGATGCGCTCGCCGCCGCCAAGCCGACCAAGAGCCAGCTGATCGGCAAGGCGATGAACGACCGCGCCGTCGGCCGCGGCAAGGTGAGCGCCGCCGACGTCGCTCGCTTCGTCTTCGACGCGATCGCCGAGAAGCGCTTCTACATCTACAGCCACCCCAAGTCGCTGTCGAGCGTGCAGACGCGCCTCGAGGACATCATGCAGGCGAGGAACCCGACCGATCCGTTCGCGGCCCGGCCGGAGATCGGCGCCGAGCTGCGCGCTGCCTTGCGCGCCGCGACTTAGGAGGAGCGCGACCGGCCGGGCGCCGGGCCGCCCCAAGCCCGGCCGCGCCCCGCTGGGGGGCCCGAGCCTAGCAGGCGACCTTCACGGCCTGCACCGGGCGACCGGTCGCGGCGTCGACGACGACCAGGTTGACGCTGCGCGGGTGGGCGGCGTCGGCCGCCGTCACCGGCTTGAAGCTCAGCGTCTGCGCCGCGCCGACGCGCGTCGTCCACGCCGGCACCGGCTCGTAGTCGCGCACGACGAAGTCGTGATGCAAGGTCACGCCCTCGTTCTCGCCCGCCCTGACGGCGGTGACGTGGCCCTGCTCGGTGACCGCCCAGTACGCGGCGAGCCGTTGCGGCGCACCGGTCGCTGGCGTGACGGTGGCGACGAACCGGTCGCCCTGGTGCGCGAGCGCGACGTCGACCGCTGCCGCGGGGCGAGCCAGCGCCGGCACCGTCGCACGCGACCAGTCGGTGCGATCGCGGCCGTCGACGACGACCTGCGGCGTGTAGCTGAAGCGGGCGCCGTTGCTCGCCTGCTGACCCGCCTGGCGCGCGGTGAAGGCGGCGCTCGCGAAGCGGTCCTTCCAGCCGAGCCGGTCCCAGTAGTCGACGTGGAAGGCGAGGGCGACCACCGCCGGGTCGGCCTTGAGCTTCGAGACCCAGCGATCGGCAGGCGGGCACGAGTTGCAGCCCTCCGACGTGTAGAGCTCGACCACGGGCGCGACCAGGCGCGTGCTCGCCGCGGTGCAGGCGTCGCCGGACCGCGCCGTGCCGTGGCCGACGATCGCGGCGATGCCGGCGAGCGCGAGCGACAGGGCGCGGCGCGGCGGGTCGCCGCCGTCGCGCAACGAAAACGGGGATCGCTTCATCGATCGCTCCTCGAGAGGGGACACGGGCTTGGTCGCGCGCCCGGTACGCGTATTACGTGTCGAGAGCGCGGAAATTCTGCATCCGCTCCGAAGCCGGCTGCGTATCAGCCGCGGATCGTGCGCTGCGGGCCCTGGCCCGGCGCACACCCCGGGGATTCTTCCGGGCCGTTGTCGAAGTGATCCCAAAACCGAGGAGCAAGAGATGAAGAGAGCCCAGCCCCGAATTCCCGCCCGACTGCTGCCGGTGGTCGCGGCCGTCGCCGCCCTGACCGGCCTGTCGGTCGCTCCGGCGCATGCGTCGAGCCACCGCGAAGCGCCGGCGATCACGGCCACGCCCAAGGTCGACGGCACCGACTTCTACATGTTCAACAGCTACGAGCCGAGCCGCCTGACCGGCCCCGGCTACGTCACCCTGGTCGCCAACTACCTGCCGCTGCAGGACGCGTACGGCGGCCCGAACTACTTCAAGCTCGACCCGAACGCGCTCTACGAGATCCACGTCGACAACAACGGCGACGGCAAGGAAGACGTCACCTTCCAGTTCCGCTTCAACAACACGCTGCGCGGCACGACGCTCAAGATCGGCGGCACCGACGTCGCGATCCCGCTGACGCAGTCGGGCCAGATCACCGCCCCGAATGCGGCCACGTCGAACGTCAACGAGACCTTCACGGTCGACATCGTCCGCGGCGACCGCCGCACCGGCACGCGCGGCTCGGTCACCAACACCTCGGGCGGCAGCAACGTCTTCGCCAAGCCGGTCGACAACATCGGCATGAAGACGATCCCGAACTACGCAGCCTACGCGGCGCAGCACATCTACACCGTCAACATCCCCGGCTGCGCGTCGACCGGCAAGGTCTTCGTCGGCCAGAGGAAGGACCCGTTCGCGGTCAACCTCGGGGTCATCTTCGACCTGCTCAACGTTCCCGGCGCCGCCGACTTCACTCCCGCCGAGGCCGCGTTCCTGCTCGACAACTCGAAGAAGGACGCCGGCACCGACGACCTCGCCGATGCCAACGTCACGACGCTCGCGGTCGAGGTGCCGACCAGCTGCCTGCTCGCGACCGGCGCCAACGATCCGGTGATCGGCGGCTGGACGACGGCGAGCCTGCGCCAGGGGTCGCTGCTCAGCAGCGCACCCAAGAGCGGTTACCAGACGTCGGCGCTCGCCGGCGGCGCGTGGACGCAGGTCTCGCGCCTCGGCATGCCGCTCGTCAACGAGGTCGTCATCGGCCTGCCCGACAAGGACAAGTTCAACAACTCGAAGCCGAAGGACGACGGCCAGTTCGCGACCTACGTGACCAACCCGACGCTGCCGGCGCTGGTCGACATCGCCTTGGGAACGGCCGTCGCGCCGACCAACTTCCCGCGCACCGACCTGGTGACGACCTTCCTCACCGGCATCACCGGCGTCAACCAGCCGAAGGCGTTCTCGACGACGCCGTCGACGGGTGTCGCTTCCGAGATGCTGCGCCTCAACACGGCGATCGCGCCGACGCCGGAAGCAACGCAGAACCGGCTCGGCCTCCTCGGCGGCCTGCTCGGCCCGGCGCCGCAGGATCTCGCCGGCTATCCGAACGGACGCCGCCCGAACGACGACGTCGTCGACATCTCGCTGATTGCGGTGATGGGCGGCCTCTGCGTCGCCAACGGCAACGCCGACACCTACAAGCTCGGCACTGCCTGCAAGCCGAGCGCGGCGCCTCTCGGCGCGGCCGTGTTCGGGCTGCACGACGGCGTCGACCAGGCCGGTGCAAAGGTCAAGGCCAACGGCCCGCTGCTGCCGACGTTCCCGTACCTCGGCACGCCGCTGCCGGGCGCGAAGTGAGGAGGGCGCCATGAAGAAGACACTTCTTGCCGCGCTCGTCGCCGCGTCGGTGCTCGGTGCCTGTGGTGGTGGCGACGACGCCCCCGCGTCGCCACCGGCGACCTCCGAGGTGCCGGCGAGCGCGAGCCAGTCGCCGGCCGGCTTCATCGCCTACCTGCAGCTGCTCGTCGCCTCGATGGCCGACATGCTCGAGCCCGTCGACACCAGCGCCGTCGTTCCGCCTGCCGACGACACCGGCGAGCCGACGAAGGTCGATTGAGACCGGCAAGGGTGGCGGGTGCGCCCGCCACCCTTAGCATCGCGGCGATGCGATCCCTGCATGCTCTGACCGGCGCTCTGGCGACCGGTCTTTTTTTGGCTTGCGCAGCCGCTGCGATCGCCGCGGCGCCGATCACGCCGACGCGCGACGACGAGGTGATCGAGGTGCTGCCGGCGAGTGCCGGCAGCCGCGGCGAGGACCGCCAACTGCGCAAGCAGCTCGCCGCACGCCCGAACGATTCGAAGCTGGCGACATCTGTCGCCCGACGCTACCTCGAGCAGGCGCGCGAGTCGGGCGATCCGCGCTTCGCCGGCCTCGCGCTCGCGGCGTTGCGCGCCTGGCCCGACGCGAATGCCGCGCCCGACGACATCCTGCTCCTGCGCGCGACGCTCGAGCAATACCTGCACGAGTTCGATGCCGCGGTCGCGCACCTCCGCCTGCTTCTCGCGCGGCCGGGCAGCGAGCGTCAGTCGCAGGCCTGGCTGACGCTCGCGACGGTGTTGCGAGTCCAGGGTCGCTATGCCGATTCGGACTCGGCCTGCCGCGAGGTCGGCCGCGCCGGCGCCGAGGTCTACATGACCGCGTGCCTGGCCGAGAACGCCGCGCTGCGTGGCGAGACCGCGGCCGCGCGTCGCAGCTTCGAGGCGATGCTGGCCGGGCGCGCCTTGCCGGCGAGCACGCGCGGCTGGTTGACCACGTCGCTCGCCGAGCTCGAGGAGCGCG
>JADGRJ010000296.1 GCA_017881025.1 Rhizobacter sp.
GGACTGCGTCATGCGAAGGCCTTCGTTGGACGCAGTGTCGTGGCCGACTATTTGCGCGAACTTAGCGAGACGGAACTGAAGCCCGCCAGGAAGATCCTCGATACTGCGCGTGTCAAGCACGACATGGTCGTGCGTACCGGTCACATTGCGACCGAGATCGTGGCCTTGGCGAAGTCGGGCAAGTACGATCTGCTCGTCCTCGGCGCCAAGGGGAGAAATGCCGTGGCCGACCTGCTGCTGGGTTCGGTCGCGCAAAGGGTGCTTGCCACTGCGCCAATCCCGGTGCTGCTGGTGAAGTAGCTTGCAAGAGCTAGCCGGCCTCGATGCGAACCCGGTCAGCTCGCGCGCATCGACGCGAGGTTCCGACCCCTGGCCTCCAAGTCAACTCAGAGAAGCATGGATCTCAACGACTTCACCGATGACCCGGAAGACCCGCAGCACACGCCCCAGGAGCGAAGTGTGGCGGCATCGCGGAGCACCTGGGTCAGCGTGGCGGTCAATTTGATCCTCACTGTCACGCAGGTCGTGGTCGGCGTGCTGTCCAAGTCCCAGGGCCTCGTGGCTGACGGTATCCACTCGCTGTCAGACCTCGTGGCCGACTTTGTCGTGCTGTTCGCCAGTCACCACGCCAAGAAGGAGGCAGACGAGGACCACCCCTACGGCCACCAGCGATTCGAAACCGCCGCGTCGCTTGTGTTGGGCGGGTTGTTGCTGGCGGTCGGCGTGGGGATGTTGTGGTCCGCTTTTCGGAAACTGGAAGAGCCCGACACGGTTCAGAAGGTGCACGTGGTGGCGCTGTGGGTCGCGGGTGGCGCCCTGATCGCGAAGGAAGTCCTGTTCCGCTACATGCTTTCAGTCGCCAAGCGTGTGAAGTCAAGCATGCTCGTGGCCAACGCCTGGCATGCGCGATCCGACGCGGCCTCGTCGCTGGTGGTCGGCATCGGCATCATCGGTAACCTCGCGGGCTATCCGATTCTCGATCCCATCGCCGCGCTCATCGTCGGCTTCATGGTCGCAAAGATGGGGTGGGGATTCAGCTGGGATGCCATGCACGACTTGATGGACCGTTCCGTGGACGAAGAGGAAGTCCAGGCGATCCGCAAGACCCTGATCGACACGTCTGGGGTCAAGAACGTCCACGACGTGCGGACTCGCAAGATGGGCGACATGATTGTCGTTGACGCGCACATCGAGGTCGACGCATCCATCAGCGTCGAGGCCGGGCACGACATTGCCGTGGACGCTCGGCAACGTGTGCTGCAACACCACCGCGTCCTGAACCTGATGACGCACGTGGATCCCTGGCGGCGCCCCGACCTGGATCACCCCGAACCGACGGCGGCCGCAGGGCCATGACGCCGACGGCGCCCGAAACCACGCCAGCCCCCGGCGGCAACGGACTCAGCGACGCCGAGGCCCGCCAGCGCCTCGTCCGCGACGGCCCCAACGAGCTGCCGGTCTCCAAGCACCGTGGCGTTCTGCGCCTGACCTGGGAGGTGGCCTCGGAACCGATGTTCCTTCTGTTGGTGGCATGCGGAGCCATCTACATGCTGCTCGGCGATCGGCAAGAGGCGCTGATGCTGCTCGGCTTCGTTTTCGTCGTGATGGGCATCAGCTTCAGCCAGCAGCGTCGCAGCGAGAAGTCGCTGGAAGCATTGCGGGATCTGTCCAGTCCGCGCGCCCTGGTTGAACGCGAGGGGAAGGCTCTGCGGATTGCCGCCCGCGAACTCGTCGTAGGGGACACCGTGCTCCTCGCCGAGGGTGAGCGGGTACCGGCGGATATTCGGCTCATCGAGGCCTCGAATCTGGCAGTCGACGAATCCTTGCTTACTGGTGAGTCTGCACCGGTGAACAAGGCCTGTGCGTCCGAGGCGCCGGACCTCGGGCAGAAGGAGGACGCGTCGGAGGGCAACAACCTCGCGCTTGCGTTCTCGGGCACGCTGGTTACCCGGGGAACGGCGCGCGGCCGTGTTGTGGCGACGGGCGAGCGCAGCGCACTTGGCCGCATCGGCAAGTCTCTTGCAGGTATCGCCGTCGAGACCACGCCGATCCAGCGGGAGATGCACCAGGTTGTCAAGTGGGTGGCCATCGTCGGCTTGGCGCTGGCGGCCGTCCTGGCGATGTCATACGCGGTCGTGCTCGGTGACTGGTTGCACGGCTTGTTGGCCGGCTTGACTCTGGCCATGGCCATCCTGCCCGAAGAACTCCCGGTGATCCTGACGCTCTTCCTGGGTCTTGGCGCTTGGCGCCTGGCGCGCGAGAAGGTTCTGGCTCGAAGCATTCCAGCCGTAGAACTTCTAGGCGCCACCACCGTGCTCTGCGTCGACAAGACGGGCACCCTGACCGTCAACCACATGACGGTGCAGCATCTGTGGTCGGTGCAGGCGATGCGCGACACGCGGCCATCCGATCCAACGCCCTTGCAGGACGAACTGCATGGCCTTCTCGAGTACGCGGTACTCGCCAGCCACCGCCGAGCCTTCGATCCGATGGAGAAGGCGATCGGCGAGGCCGGGCAGCGCCTGCTTACCAATACCGAGCATCTCCATGCGGACTGGACTCTGGTGGACGACTACGCGCTGTCGCCCGAAATGTTGGCCATGTCGCGCGTCTGGCAGTCTTCCGATCAGACGGAACGGCTCATCGCTGCAAAGGGTGCGCCCGAGGCCATTGTCGATCTGTGCCACCTCGATGCGGAGGAAGCCAGCGGGGTGGCGCATCAGGTGCGGGCGATGGCGGTCGAAGGACTGCGCGTCCTTGGTGTTGCCCGAGCCAGGTTTGCCGCGGACGTTCTGCCTCCGCAGCAACACGACTTCGAATTTGAGTTCCTCGGATTGATTGGGCTGGAGGATCCGGTTCGCGCCGACGTGCCGCAAGCCATCGCCGAATGCCAGGCCGCCGGCATGCGCGTGGTGATGATGACCGGTGACCATTCAGCCACCGCGCTCTCGATCGCGCGCAAGGCGGGTATCTCCGTCGGCTCGCCGGCCATCACCGGGGCCGAACTTTCTGCGTTGAACGACGAGACGCTTCAAGCGCGACTCGCCGACACCCACGTCTTCAGCCGCGTCCAACCTGATCAGAAGCTGCGGCTCGTGCGTGCCTTCCGGGCGCGAGGAGACGTGGTGGCGATGACGGGAGACGGCGTCAACGACGCGCCGGCCTTGAAGGCTGCCGACATCGGCGTGGCGATGGGCGCCCATGGCACCGAGGTCGCGCGCCAAGCGGCTGCGCTGGTGCTGTTGAACGACGACTTCGCGTCGCTGGTGACGGCCGTGCGCTACGGGCGCCGCGTGTTTGCCAACCTGCGCAAGGCCATCGTGTTCGTGGTGGCCGTGCATGTGCCCATCGTGGGTCTGTCGGTTCTGCCGGTCTTCTTCGGCTGGCCGATGCTGTTGATGCCGGTACACATCCTCTTCCTGCAATTGATCATCGATCCCGCATGCTCGGTTGTCTTCGAGGCCGAGCCACTCGAAGCCGATGCCATGAAAGTGCCGCCGCGGCGACAAGATCAGAAGCTCTTCGACAGGGCCGTAGTCACGCGCGGCCTGTGGCAGGGCGCAGGCTTGCTGTTGTTGCTGCTGACTGTGTACGCGGGCGGCCGCGCGCTCGCTATAGGGGACGGCAGTCAGGACAATGTGGCGCGTGCGCTGACCTTCGTGGTTCTGGTGCTGTCAAACCTGGGTTTGATTCACGTCAACCGATCGTGGGGTCGAACGGCCTGGCGCGGTAGCGCGGCATCCAACCGCCAGTTCGCCTGGATCGCGGGGGCCGCCGTCATCGTGTTGGCCGGGGTCCTGACCGTTCCTGGAATCAGTCGCTTGTTCTCCTTCGCTACACCGGCTCCTGGGCTGCTGCTGGCGGCTCTGGGCATCGCGGGGCTTGCCATGGCATGGTTCGAAACTGTGAAGCGCTACCTCGGCTCCGGCCTGCGGCTCGAGTAGCGATGACCTCGCTGTCGACGCTCTTCGTGCTGGTCTTCCTCCTGAACGTTCTACCCGCGTTCGCGCCGCCAACGTGGATGTTGCTGTCGTTCTTTGGTCTTCGATTCCCGGACGCCAACCTTTGGTGGGTGGCATTGGTCGCAGCATCAGCGGCGACGAGTGGGGCGTACCGTACTGGCGTACTTCGCACAGCGCATCTCCGACAGTCGATGGTTTCCGGAGTCAACGCGCGCCAATCTCGGCTCGGTCGCCGAAGCCATCGAGCGACGCCGCGCGACCAGTTCCGTGGCCATCCTATTGTTCGCGTTCAGTCCACTTCCTTCTAACGCGCTCTTCCTGGCCTACGGTCTGTCGCGGGCGCCCTTGCCACTGTTGGCGGTCCCGTTCTTCGCCGGTCGCTTCGTGAGCTACGCGTTCGCGTTCACGGGCGGCGCAGTGGTGGCAGACCAGTTCGACATCGAGATCAGCGGCCGAGCGTCCGCGCTGTACTTCGTCGCTTCGCAACTTGCGTCGATCGTTCTTGTGTACGTTTTCGCGCGGATCGATTGGCGCCGAAGTTGGTATGACCGACGGCTGCGCTGGGTGCCTTGACGCCGTAGACCCCGATCTCGCCGTCCAAACAATGGATCGGGTCACGACGGACGAGCTCTATTGAGCATCCCAAGCCCATGAATGAGCCCGGCGTTCGCGAAGTAAACCGACTTTTCGTAATGAAGTCGGTGATCGATATTTTG
>JADGRJ010000080.1 GCA_017881025.1 Rhizobacter sp.
GCTGCCCGCCCGACCGGCCGCGCCGGTCGCGCAAGCCGCCGCTCCCGCGACCGCGGGCGCTGCTGCCGCGGCCGCGCCGCGTCGCTCGTGGCTCGGCCCGATCGCCGGCCTCGCCGCCGGCCTCGGCATTGCGGCCCTCATGAGCCACCTCGGTTTGGGCGCCGAATTCGGCAACATCATCATGATGCTGTTGCTGGCGGGCGCGGCCTTCTTTCTGGTGCGTTTGCTGATGCGCCGTTTCATGCCGTCGAATCCGGCCGCAGCGAACGGCGGGATGCAGCTCGCCGGCGCCGGCGCCCCGGTTCCCAAGGCACCGGTGTCGTTCCCCGACGAGCGGCCGGCACAGTTCCGAGGCCTGCAGACCGGCGGCGACGCACCGCGTGAGCCGACGTCCGGCATCGGACCGCTTGCCGCCACGGCGGCCCCGGTGGCTGCGACCCCCCTTCCCGCCGGCTTCGATGTACCGGCCTTCGAGCGCATCGCCAAGATGATCTTCATCCGCATGCAGGCCGCGAACGACACCGCCGACCTCAACGACCTGCGCGCCTTCACGACGCCCGAGATGTTCGCCGCGATCAAGCTCGACCTGCAGGAGCGCGGCGCGACGCCGCAGCGCACCGACGTCGTCCGCGTCGACGCCGAGGTCCTCGACGTCGCCAGCGAGCCCGAGCGGCAGATCGTCAGCGTCCGCTTCCACGGCCTGATCCGCGAAGAAGCCGACGCGGTCGCCGAGCCGTTCGACGAGGTGTGGCACCTCGTCAAGCCGGCCGACGGCAGCCGCGAGTGGGCGATCGCCGGCATCCAGCCGACGACGCCGGCCCTCGCCCGCGCCGCCTGACCGCGGCGCCGCGCGCCGCCCGGCCGAGCCGCCCGCCGCCGTGATCGACATCCTCGCCCTCGGCGAGGCGATGGTCGAGTTCAACCAGACCGGCGCGGCGGACGGTCGCCTCTACCTGCAGGGCTTCGGCGGCGACACCTCGAACTTCGCCGTCGCCGCAGCGCGCCAGGGTGCCCGCGCCGGCTACGTCTCCGCCCTCGGCGACGACGTCTACGGCGCCATGCTGCGCGCGATGTGGCGCGAGGAAGGCGTCGACGACAGCGGCGTCCGCAGCGACGCCGACGCGTTCACCGCCGTCTACTTCGTCACCCACGACGCCGCCGGCCATCACTTCAGCTTCTTCCGCCAGGGCTCGGCGGCGAGCCGGCTGAGCGCGGCGCAGCTGCCGCACGCGCAGATCGCGGCGGCGCGCGTGCTCCACGTCTCGGGCATCTCGATGGCGATCTCGGCGGCGGCGCGCGAGGCTTGCTTCGCCGCGATCGCGACGGCGCGCAGCGCCGGCGTCAAGGTCTCGTTCGACACCAACCACCGGCCGAGGCTCTGGCCGCTCGCGCTCGCGCAGGCGACGACGGCGGCGGCGATCGCGGCCGCCGACATTTGCCTGCCGAGCTTCGACGATCTCGCCGCCCTCACCGGCCTCGATTCGCCCGAGGCGATGGTCGAGCACTGCCTTCGCCTCGGCGCGCGCATCGTCGCGCTCAAGCACGGCGCTCGCGGCGCCTGGCTCGCCGACGCCGAGCGGCGCCTCCACATCGCGCCGCATCCGTGCCGGCCGGTCGACGCGACCGGCGCCGGCGATGCCTTCGGCGGCGCGTTCGTCGCCCGCCTCGTCGCCGGCGACGATCTCGAGAGCGCCGGCCGCTACGCCGCCGCGGCCGCGGCGCTCTCGACCGAAGGCTACGGCGCAGTCGCGCCGATCCCGCACGCGGCGCGCGTTCGCGAAGCGCTGCGCGCCGGCTGATCCCTCATTTCTCGGCCGCTGCCTTGAGGTTGGCGAGGCCGGCCTCGAAATCCTTGCCGATCATCTTGTCCATGTCGACGAAGACGCCCATCAGCTTGGTCACGAACGGCGCCGGGCCGCGCATCAGCCACGTCACCTCGGTCGTCGAATCGGCGCGCGGCGCGAGCGTGAAGTCGGTGACGTTGTGGCCTTCGAACGGCCGGATGAAGTCGAGCTGGATGACGACCTTCGACGGCGCCGTCGCGTCCTTGATCTCCATCCGGCCGGCGCCGACCTTGCTCGTGCCGTCCCAGGCGTAGACGGCGCCGGGGCCGCTCGCCGCGCCGCTGAGCGTGCGCTTCATCGCCGGGTCGAGCTTTTCCCACGGCGACCACGCCGGCCACTGCCGGAAGTCGACCAGCATCGGATAGATCCTGGCCGGCTCGGCCTTGATCGCGATGCTGCGCTGGACAGTGAAGTCGCCGGGCCGCGTCGCGGCGAAGATGAGCACGGCGGCGATGAGGACGACGACGACGATGGCGATGGTCTTCCACATGGGAACCTCCTGAGGGGGTGTCGCTGGTGAGGGAGAACGATTCGCCGCCACTCACGCCGCGGCCGGCTCCTGGAACGAGCCGGCACGATACGTGAGGACGAGCGTGTCGCGATGACCGTAGCCCTCGAGCGGCTGGATCGGCGTGCTCTCGTGGATGACGCGCGCGTCGTCGAGGACGAGCGTGGTCCACGGCTCGAGCATCGTGAAGCGCAGGCCCTCGGGGCCGTCGGCGGCGAACACGCGCGTCTCGCCGCCCTTGATGCCCTCGCGGCCGACGAGGACGACGGCGACGAAGTCGACGCCGTCGCGATGCGCGCCTTCGGGCGTCGGCCGGCCGATGCCGTCGGTCGTGTCGATGCGGAACTGGTGCGCCTCGACGAACCATGGCTGCGTGCCCTTGAGCCGCGAGGCGAGGCGGGCGAAGGCGAGCAGGATGCGGCGCCAGGCCGGCAGCGCGAGCACCGCGGCGTCGATCGGCTCGAACCAGCGCTCGAGGCCGCCGTGCAACGCGTTGTATTCGACCGGCTGCCAGTGCGCGCGCTGCGGCACGAGGCGGAGCTCGGCGCCGTCGACGACGAAGCTCGCGTGGCGGCGGCGCCGGTAGCGGCCGCCGTCGCGCAGATGGGCGTCGGGCGGCAGGTCGTCCCATGACGGCCTGAGCACATCGAGCTCGGCCACGCTCGCGCCGGCGAAGCGCACGAAATCCGCCGGCGCGAGGACGGCGTGGCCGCGCCCGGCGAGCGTCGCGGCGAGCGCATCGGGCGCGGTCGTCGGCGCGCTCGGCGCGGCCGCGCTCATCGGTGCTGGCGAGCGCGCGCGAGCGCCGCGCCTTGCGCGAGCGCGGCGAGCTTGGCCTCGGCGACCTCGCGCCGCATCGGCGCCAGGCCGCAGTTGGTGCACGGGATCAGCCGCTCGGCCGGAACGTAGCGCAGCGCGGTCGCTATCGTCTCGGCGACCTGCTGCGGCGTCTCGATCACGTCGGAAGCGACGTCGATGACGCCGACCATCACGTCCTTGCCGTCGAGCAGGCGCATCAGCTCGGCCGGCACGTGCGAGTGATAGCACTCGAGCGAGACCTGGTCGATGCGGCTCTTCGCGAGCGCCGGGAAGACCTGCTCGTACTGGCGCCATTCGTCGCCGAGGGTCTGCTTCCAGTCGACGTTGGCCTGGATGCCGTAGCCGTAGCAGATGTGGACCGCCGTCTTGCACGTCAGGCCCTCGGCGGCGCGCTCGAGCGCGGCGACGCCCCACTCCGCCGCGTCGGCCATGTAGACGTTGAACGCCGGCTCGTCGAACTGGACGATGTCGACGCCGTCGGCCTCGAGCGCGCGCGCTTCCTGGTTGAGCAGCTCGGCGAAGGCGAACGCCATCCTGATCCGGCCTTCCTTGCCGGCGCCGTAGTGGCGATCGGCGACGGTGTCGACGATCGTCATCGGCCCGGGCAGGGTGAACTTCAGGCGCTTCTCGGTGTGGGCGCGGGCGAGGCGCGCCTCGGCCGCGTGGACACGTCCGGCCAGGCGCAGCGGGCCGACGACCTGCGGCACCATCGCGTCGTAGCGGTTGTTGCGGATCCCCATCTTCACCTTGTGCTCGAAATCGATGCCTTCGACCTGCGCCAGAAAGCCATGCACGAAGTGCTGACGCGACTGCTCGCCGTCGCCGACGATGTCGACGCCGGCGTCTTCCTGCACCTTGAGCCAGAGCAGGGTCGCGTCGGCCTTGGCGCGCTCGAGCTCGGCGCCGCTCGACTTCCATTCGGGCCAGAGCTTCTCGGTCTCGGCGAGCCACGAGGGCTTCGGCAGGCTGCCGGCGATGGCGGTCTCGAACATTCCAGGATTCCTCTTCTGCGCGACGCACGACGGCGCCCGAGCGGCGACGCCGCCGTTTGCGATACCGTCGGCGCGTGAGAGCCGACGCCGAATCGCCCGCGGACGACGCCGAAGCGCCGCTCGCCGCGACCGACCGCATCGCCTCGCTCGACGTGCTGCGCGGCTTCGCGTTGCTGGGCATCTTCATTATGAACATGCCGGGCTTCAGCCATTCGATCTTCGCCGCCCCGGCGCCGCCGCGGACCTCGCTCGACGCGCTCGTCGCGGCGTTGCGCGAGACCCTGTTCGCGGGTAAGTTCAACCTCCTGTTCGGCCTCGTCTTCGGCATCGGCTTCGCGCTGCAGATGAAGCGTCTCGACGACGCCGAATCGGCGCGCGGGGCGCGCCTCGGCGCGGCACCGCGACCGCATCAGCCGACCCAGGTCTACGTGCGCCGGCTCTCGTTCCTGTTCATCGTCGGCCTCGTCCACGCGATGCTGCTCTGGTCGGGCGACGTACTGCTCATCTACGCGATCCTCGGCTTCGCCCTGCTCGCCCTTCGCCGCGTCGGCGACCGCATGCTCTATGCGCTGATCGCCGCCTGCCTCATCCTCCCGGCGATCGCTGAAGTCCTGCGGCCGACGCTCTTTCCCGGCGGCTTCGAGACCGTCGCCGCGTTCCAGTACCAGCAGTTCGAAGCGTCCAACGATCTCGAGTACGGCCACGGCTCGTTCCTCGACGCCGTGCGCGAGACCGCGCGCGTCTTCGACTGGGGCTGGCGTTCGCCGTTCGGCCTTTTCGTCTACGCGTCGTTCTTCGTCCAGATGGCGACCGGCATCCTCGTCGGCTTCGTCGTCGGCCGGCGCGGCTGGCCGAAGCGTCCCTTCGCCGGCGCCGCCGCCGAACGGCGAGCGCCGTGGACGGCGCTTCTCGTCGCGATCGGCTGCGGCGTGATCGAGAGCGTCGCCCTCGTCGTCGGTGGCGCAGGCGGCGTCTTCGTCTCGATGCTGGCGCGAACGATCGGGCGCGCGTCGCTCGCCGCCTGCTACGCGCTCGCCGTCGGCCGATACGTTCGCAACCACCCCGAGCTGCCGCGCTGGCTGCGGCCGCTTCGCGATGCCGGCCGCATGCCACTCACCAACTACCTGCTGCAGACGGCGCTGGCGAGCTTCGTTTTCTACGGCTGGGGACTGGGCCTCTGGAACTCGGCCGGGCCGGTGCTCGAGACGACGCTCGCCGTCCTTCTCTTCGTCGCGATCCAGTTGCCTCTCAGCAGCGCGTGGATGACGCGCTTTCGCTACGGACCCTTGGAGTACCTCTGGCGCCGCTTCACGTACGGCTCGCCGCTGCCGTGAGCGAGAACGCCTCGGCGATCAGCGTGTACGAGGTGCGCCGCACCGCCGGATCGTGGGCCCAGGTATTGATCACGAGCTCGTCGAGCTGGAATGCTTCGGCGAGGCGGGCGATGCGCTCGCTCACCGTCTTCGCCGAGCCGACGAAGGCGCGCGCCCGCATCGACGCGAGGCCCTGCTCCTCCGTCGCGTCGAAGCCGCGCGCGGCGATCTCGTCGGGCGACTGCAATGGGCCGAGGACGCCACGGCCGCGATCGATGCGCCAACGATCGCGCGACAACGCGAGATGCTGCGCCTCGTCGTCGGTCGCGGCGGCGAGCGCCCAGATGCACAGCGTCGCCTTCGGCTCGGGATGGCGCTCACTCGGCTGGTACAGGCGCCGGTAGATCGAGATCGCCTGCTCGGCGCCCTGGCCGTCGGTGAAGAAGTAGGCGAAGGCATAGGGCAGGCCGAAGTGCGCGGCGAGCTGCGCGCCGTAGTCGGAGCTGCCGAGGATCCAGATCTCGGGCGCGTGGCTCCCCCGAGGATGCGCGGTGATGCCGGCGTGGCGGCCGTCCGCGCTCGTCCACGCCTGCAGGTCGCGCACCTGGATCGGAAAGTCCTCGGCGGCGACCGCGGCGTTCGGATTGAGCGCGCGCGCCGTTCGCATGTCGCCGCCGGGAGCGCGGCCGACGCCGAGATCGATCCGGCCCGGCGCCAGCGCCTCGAGGACGCGGAACTGCTCGGCGACCTTCAGCGCGCTGTAGTGCGGCAGCATGACGCCGGCGCTGCCGATCCGGATCGTCGTGGTGCGCGCGGCGATCGCCGCCATCAGGATCTCGGGCGCGCTGCCGACGATCGTCGGCAGGCCGTGGTGCTCGCTCAGCCAGAAGCGCGAATAGCCGAGCCGCTCGCAATCCTCGGCGAGCGAGAGCGTGTCGCGGATCGCGGCGTCCTCGCTGCTGCCGGCGAGCGAGACCGACTGGTCCAGTACCGAAAGACGCAGCTTCATGCGAAGCGGCGCCCGCCGGGCCGCCCCAAGGGCGCCGCCGCCCCCTCGGGGGGCAGCGAACGAAGAGAGGCGCCATCGGGCTTCATGACTATCCCTCTGGGTGCGTGGGGTCGATCCAGCGCACGGTCTCGGGCTTTTCGACCGGCTCGATATCGAGGTTGATGGCGATCGCCTCGCCGTCGCTGCGGCAGAGCACGCACTCGAGCGTCTCGTCGCGGCTGGCGTTGATCTCCTGGTGCGGCACCCAGGGCGGGATGTAGATGAAGTCGCCCGGGCCGGCCTCGGCGGTGTATTCGAGCGCGTCGCCCCAGCGCATGCGCGCACGCCCCCTGACCACGTAGATCACGCTCTCGAGCGGCCCGTGGTGATGCGCGCCGGTCTTCGCGTCGGGATGGATGTGGACCGTGCCGGCCCACAGCTTCTGCGCGCCGACGCGCGCGAAGTTGATCGCCGCCTTGCGATCCATCCCGGGCGTCTGCGCGGTGTTTCGATCGAGGCGGTCGGCGGGGATGACGCGAACGCCGTCGTGCTGCCAGGGGCTCTCGATCGAATGATCAGAAGAGGGGTTCATGACGATCTCCGCGACGCGTTGCTCTCATGTCGTGTACATTAACGCCACAGTTATACGCAAGACAGTGGTTGTTCGTGATTCTCGTTCTACCCCCGCGGTCCTCGCGGCGGGCCACCTGAAATCCCCCTGATCGGTTCTTGAGTGTCGCTGCATGCGCCGCATGTTGCTGCGCATTCATTTCAATCGTAGACAGGATATTTCTTATGACGACCCAAACCGGAACCGTGAAGTGGTTCAACGAAAGCAAGGGCTTCGGCTTCATCGCGCAAGACGCGGGCGGCGCCGACCTCTTCGCCCACTTCCGCGACATCCAGGGCAATGGCTTCAAGACGCTCGCCGAAAACCAGCGCGTCGAATTCGAAGTGAAGCAAGGCCAGAAGGGCCTGCAGGCCGCGAACATTCGCGTCCTCGCCTGATCGGGGCTCGCCCCGCCCGGATCGCCTCCGGGAAGAAAGCCGCGGCTCGCCGCGGCTTTTTTTCGCCCGCTCGCCGCTCGATCGGCAACCCGCCACACGTCGGCGCGGGTCTCGCGGCGCGTTGACAGGCTCTACCATTCGCGGCATCCACCGGAGCTGCCGATGACCTCCCTTGCCAGCACGACGAACCACCAGATCCGCCTCGCGCGCCGGCCCGTGGGCGTGCCGGTGCGCGCCGACTGGAGCTTCACCGCCGAGCCGGTGGCGCCGCCCGAGCGCGGCGGCGTCGTCGTCAAGACGCTGCTGCTTTCGCTCGACCCGGCGATGCGCGGCTGGATGAACGAAGGCAAGAGCTACATCGCGCCGGTCGCAATCGACGAGGTGATGCGCGCCGGCGGGATCGGCGTCGTCGTCGCCTCCGAGAGCGCGAAGTTCGCGATCGGCGATCACGTCAGCGGCGCGCTCGGCGTGCAGGAATACGCGTCGTTCGGCGAGCGCCAGCTCGGCCGCGGCGAGCTCGTCGGGATCGACCTTCGCGTCGGCTCGCCGACGCAGTGGCTGAACGTCCTCGGCATGCCCGGCATGACCGGCTACTTCGGCCTCATGGACGTCGGCCAGCCGAAGCCCGGCGAGACGGTCGTCGTCTCGGGCGCCGCCGGCGCGGTCGGCCAGACCGTCGGCCAGCTCGCCAGGATCAAGGGCTGCCGCGCCGTCGGCATCGCCGGCGGTCCGGCCAAGTGCGAGTGGGTCGTCAAGGAGCTCGGCTTCGACGCCTGCATCGACTACAAGGCCGGCCCGGTCAAGGACGGCCTGAAGGCGCACTGCCCGAAGGGCGTCGACATCTACTTCGACAACGTCGGCGGCGAGATCCTCGACGCCGTCCTGACCCGCCTCAACCGGCACGCGCGGATCATCATCTGCGGCGCCATCAGCCAGTACAACAACACCGAGCCGGTCAGGGGGCCCGCCAACTACCTGTCGCTGCTCGTCAACCGGGCGCGCATGGAAGGCATCGTCGTGTTCGACTACGCCGAGCGCTTCCCGCAGGCGATCGCCGAGATGGCGGCTTACCTGAAGGACGGCCGGATGAAGAGCCGCGAAGACGTGGTCGCCGGCATCGACACCTTCCCGGAGACGCTGCTCAAGCTCTTCCGCGGCGAGAATTTTGGCAAGCTCGTCCTGCAGGTGGCGCAAGCCTAGGGTCTGTTAACGCTATGGGAGGTCTCGCGTGACTCGGCAAAGCGGCGCCCGCAAGGCGCAAAGCGCAGCCGTAGCCGGTGCTACGGCGAGCATTTGCAACGCGGCGGGCGCCGCTTTGCCGAGATCACCCGTTGGGCAGATGCGCTGCGGGCCGCCGGGCGGCGTTGCGCGCTCGTTGTGTGCCAAAGGCACACGGCCTCGCGCGCGCCTTGCCCGGCGGCCGGCGGCGCACCTGCGTGAGCCCTCCCATAGCGTTAACAGGCCCTAGGCCCGACGCGGCGGCGACATGACCTGCCCCGCATGAGCGACGCGGCGCACGAACCCGGCCTGGCGGCACTGCCGACCGAGCTGCTGCAGGCGCTCGTCGCGCACAGCCGCGACATGCTCGCGCTGACCGACGCCACCGCCACCCTCGTCTGGGCGAACGCGCGCTTCGCCGCCGCGACCGGCTATTCCGGACGGCCGGCGACGACGCTGCTCGATTTCACGATCCCCGGCGCCGAGGGCTCCGAGGCGCGGCTGTCGTTCGCGCGCATGCTCAGCTCGCAGGGGGCCGACAGCGGCGTGCTGCAGTTGCGCGGCCCGGCCGGCGAGCCGTTCTGGGTCGACGTGCATTCGGCGCGCGTCGCCGGCCGCATCGTCTGGACGCTCGCCGACGTGACGCGCCAGCGCTCGCTCGCTGCGCGCGCGGCACGCCAGGACGAGCTCCTCGACACCGCGCAGGAGTTCGGCCGGCTCGGCATCTGGGAGCGCGAGATCCCGTCGGGCGAAGGGCGCTGGGACGAGCACGTGTTCAGCTTCTGGGGCCTCGATCCGGCCGCCGGCACGCCGAACTACAGCGAGGCGATCCAGCGGATCCACCCCGAGGACCGCGCACGCATGACGTACGCCGATTCGACCCGGCGCGCCGGCCGCTACGCGCAGCGCTATCGCGTCATCCATCCCGACGGCAAGACGCGCTGGATCCACTCGCAGTGGGAAGTGAAGAACGGCCCGCGCGGGATTCCCGACCGCGCCCTCGGCGTCATGATGGACGACACCGAGGCCTACGACGCGGCGCGAACGCTGAGCGACGTCAACGCCCAGCTCAAGCTCGCGGTCGACCTCGGCAAGATCGCGAGCTGGCGCCACGACCTGCGCACCGGTCGCATGCACTGGAGCGACCTGGCGTTCGAGCTGCTCGGCATCGCGCCGCGGCCCGAAGGCATGTCACTCGACGAGGTCCGCTCGTTCACCCACCCCGACGACGTCCCGCTCGTCCTCGCGTCCGCCGAGCAGGCGCTCGCATCGAACCTGCCGGTCGATACCGAGACGCGCTATCGCCACGCCGACGGCAGCTGGCGCTACGTGCTCTCGCGCCGCGTCGTCGAGCGCGACGACCGGGGCACGGCGATCGCCTTCGTCGGCGTCGCTCTCGACATGACCGAGCGCGTCGAGCACCTGCGCCACGCCGAAGAGCTCGCGCGCCGACTCGACGCCGCGTCGCGCGCCGCCGGCGTCGGCATCTGGACGACGACCGCGGGGCCCGGCGGTGCCGACTGGAACGCGCAGATGTTCGAGCTGTTCGACCGCTGCGAGCCGCCGCACCCGCCGACCTTCGGCCGCTGGCTGCGCGACTCGGTTCACCCGGAAGACCGCGAACGCGTCGGCAAGGAGGCCTACGCGCACTTCATCAGCGGCGACCAGCCGTTCGACATCGAGTTCCGTGCCCTGCGCCGCGACGGCAGCGTGCGCTGGATCGTCATGCGCGCCGACATCGACCGCGTCCACACCGGCCCGCGCCGCGTCCTCGGCATCGCCATGGACGTCACCGAGCGGCACCACGCGCTCGAAGCGCTGCGCGAGGCGAGCCAGCGTGCCGCCCTCATCACGCGCCACGCCGGCATCGGCACGTGGGACGTCGACGCCGACGGCAGCGAGCACTGGGACGCGCAGATGTTCCACCTGCGCGGCCTCGATCCGCGCGAGCGCGCGCCGAGCCGCGACGAGCGGCTGGCGCTCGTCCATCCCGACGATGTCGCGGTCGTCCTCGACTCGATGGCCGACACGCCGGCGGCGCACCTGCCTGCCGCCTACGAGTTCCGCGTCCGCCTTCCCGACGGCAGCTATCGCTGGCTCGCTTCGCGCTCGGCCGCCGTGCTCGACGCCGCCGGCCGGCCGGCGCGCCGCGTCGGCGTCAACTGGGACGTCACCGAAAGCAAGAATGCCGAGATTGCACGCCAGCAGGCGGCGCTCGCCGAGCGCGAGATCCAGGCCAAGTCGCAGTTTCTCTCGCGCATGAGCCACGAGCTCAGGACGCCGCTCAACGCCGTCCTCGGCTTTACCCAGCTGCTCCAGATCGAAGCGCGCCAGTCGGCCCAGACGGCGCAGCTCGCCAAGCTCGAGCACATCCGCGCCGCCGGCGACCACCTGCTCTCGCTGATCAACGACGTGCTCGACCTGTCGGGCCTCGAGGCCGGCGAGATTCGCCTTTCGATGCAGCCGGTCGACCTCGGCCAGCTCGTGCGCCAGTCGCTGCCGCTGCTGCAGTCGCTGGCGTCGCAGCACGGCGTCGATCTCGAGACCGGCCGCGCCGAGGGCGCCGCCCGCGCCGATCCGACCCGTCTGCGCCAGGTGCTGATCAACCTGCTCTCGAACGCGATCAAGTACAACCGGCCCGGCGGCAGGGTGGTGGTCGAATCGCAGGCGGCGCACGGCGAGGCGACGCTCTCGGTGCGCGACACCGGCCGCGGCCTGAGCAGCGAGCAGATCGCCAGCCTGTTCGAGCCTTTCAACCGCTTCGGCGTCGAGAGCGAAGGCATCGAGGGCACCGGCATCGGCCTGACCATCGTCAAGGCGCTCGTCGACGGCATGGGCGGGCGGATCGAGGTCGAGAGCAGCCCGGGTCGAGGCACCGTCTTCGCCGTGACGCTGCCCGAGGCGGCGACGGCCGACGCGATCGACGAGGGCACGGCGGAACCGGATACCGTGCCGGACTTCCTCGGCGCGTCGGCGTCTGTCGAGCGCAGCGGCACGATCCTCTACATCGAGGACAACGCCGTCAACGTCCTCCTCGTCGAAGAGCTCGTCAGGACCGTCGGCGGCTTGGGCGTCGTCTCCGAGCCGACCGGCGCCGCCGGCGTCGAGCGCGCCCTCGTGCTCCGTCCCGACCTCGTCCTCGTCGACCTGCAGCTGCCCGACTTCGACGGCTACGAAGTGCTGCGCCGCCTGCGCGCCGATCCGCGCACGTGCGCCATTCCCTGCATCGCCCTGTCGGCGAACGCGATGCGCGAGGACATCGAGCGCGGCATCGCGAGCGGCTTCGCCGACTACTGGACCAAGCCGATCGACTTCTCCGTCTTCATCGCCGCGCTGCACCGCCTGTTCCCCGGCATCGTTGCCGACGCCGCCGAGATGGGCGCCGAGCACGCGCCCGGGGAATGAGGGCCGCTAGACGGAGATCGGCTCGAGCAGGCCGCGCTGCCTGAGCATCGGCTCGGGCCCGGCGGCGCGGCCGCGGAAGGCGCGGTACGCCTCGCCCGGCTCGATCGAATTGCCCGACGAGTAGATGAAACGCGCGAGGCGGCGCGCGACCGCCGGGTCGAACGGATCACCCGCCTCGACGAAGGCGTCGAAGCCGTCGGCGTCGAGCACCTCGGCCCACAGGTAGACGTAGTAGCCGGCGGCGTAGCTCGAGCCCGAGAACAGATGCTGGAAATGGACCAGCCGGTGGTTGACGCCGACGGCCGTGGGCAGACCCAGCCGCTCGAGCTCGGCGCGCTCGAAGGCGACGACGTCGACCGGCTCGCTCGAGGCTCGCGCGTGCACCGCCATGTCGACGAGCGCCGAGGCGGCGTAGCGGACCGTCTCGTAGCCCTGGTTGAAGTGGCGCGCCCGGTGCAGCCGCTCGATCAGCGCGTCGGGGATCGGCGCGCCGGTCTCGTGATGGCGGGCGTGGCGCTTGAGCACCGCCGGCTCTTCGAGCCAATGCTCGAACAGCTGCGACGGCAGCTCGACGAAATCGCGCAGGACATTGGTTCCCGAGACGCGCTCGTAGGTGACGTTCGAGAGCAGCCCGTGCAGGCCGTGGCCGAACTCGTGGAACAGCGTGCGCGCGTCGTCGAAGCTGAGCAGAGTCGGCGCGCCGGGGGCGCCCTTCGCGAAGTTGTTGTTGTTGACGATGATCGGCAGCACCGGCGTCGCACCGGCATCGCCGTTGCGCGATTGCATGCGGTAGGCGCTCATCCATGCGCCGCTGCGCTTGGTCGGGCGCGCGAAGTTGTCGTGCAGGAAAAGGCCGATCGGGCCGGCCGTGCCGTGCACCTCATAGACCTCGACGTCGGGGTGATAGACGACGGTGTCGGGACGGGCGACGAACGAGATGCCGAACAGGCGCGCCGCGCAGTCGAACGCAGCGGCGACCATTCGCTCGAGCGGAAAGTAGGGCTTGATCTCCGCCTCGTCGAGGTCGAAGCGCACCTGGCGCACCTTCTCGGCGTAGAAGCGCCAGTCCCAGGGCTCGATCGCGGCGCTTTCGCCGCGCGAGAGCGCGAGCGCCGCCAGCGCCTCGCGCTCGTCCTCGGCGCGCGCCCGCGCCGGCTGCCACACCTGCTCGAGCAATGAAGTCACCGCGGCCTGGCTGCGCGCCATCGTGTCGCTGAGCGCGAAGTCGGCGTAGCTCGCGTAACCGAGCAGGCGCGCCTGCTCGAGGCGAAGCTGCAGGATCTCCGTGGCGACGGCGCGGTTGTCGCTCGCGCCGCCGTGCTCGCCGCGCGATGTCCATGCGCGCCATGCGGTCTCGCGCAGGTCGCGCCGCTCGGAAAAGGTGAGGAACGGGACGATGTGCGAGCGCGAGAGCGTGATCACCGACGCGTCGGCGATGCCGCGCTCGTGCGCCGCCTGGCGCGCCGCGTCGCGGACAAACGGCGGCAGGCCGGCGAGATCGGCTTCGTCCTTCAGCACCAGCCGGTACCCGCTCTCGTCGGCGAGGACGTTCTGGCCGAAGCACGTCGTCAGCTCGGCGAGGCGCTGCATGATCGCGGCATGGCGCGCCTGCTCGGCGGGCGTCAGCGTAGCGCCGGCGCGGACGAAATCGAGGTGGAAGCGCTCGAGGACGCGGCGTTGCTCGGCGTCGAGGCCGATCCGCTCGCGACCGCTGTGCAGCGCGTCGAGGCGGGCGAACAGCGCGGCGTGCGTGTAGACCTTGCTGTCGTGAGCGGCCAGGAGCGGCGCCATCTCGCGCTCGACCGCCTGCAGCGCCGGCGACGTCTCGCTCGACGTGAGGTTGTGGAAGAGCTCGCGGACGCGATCGAACAGACGCCCGGAGCGGTCGAACGGGGCGACGGTGTTGGCGAAGGTCGGCTGCTCGCTCGACGCGGCGAGCGCGTCGATCTCGGCGAGGTGATCGCGCATCGCTTCGGCGAAGGCGGGCGGAAAGTGCTCGGCGCGGACGTCGGCGAAAGGCGGCAGGCCGTAGGGGCCGGTCCAGGGCGCGAGCAGCGGGTTGGTCATTTCTTCTTCTGCAGGTCGTTCAGGTCGCGGTCGTCGTAGCGGCGGTTCGCGCACGCCTTCTCGTACGCGTCCTTGGCGGCCAGCACGTTCTCCGCCTCCGTGTTGTAGGCGGTCGCCTTCGCCTTCCAGGCGTCGACGCGGCCGTTGCGCTCGATGATCTTGGCGTTGTAGCTCGAGACCGCCTCCTCGCTGGTGCGATCGAGCGTCGTCGCCTCCGCTTCGAGCGCCGCGCCGGTGCGGTCGATCTCGGCCTTGTCAGCCGCTACCGCCGCCTTCGCCTTCACCGCGGAGTCGGTGCCCTTCGCGAGCTTTTCCTTCTGCGTCAGGCAGTCGCGCAACTGCTCCGGCGTGAGGATCGCCGTCTTTGGCCCTGCCGGCGGCGCCGCCTTCTTGTCGGCAGCATGAGCGGCCGGCACGAGCAACGCCGCGAGGATGACGCCGACATACGCGGCACGGCACGGGCCGGCAAGGCAGAGCGGGAAAGGCATGGCGGGAGGCGAGTCAAGACGACCTCAGGATGATGCCACCACCGGTTCGCGCATCGTCACGAACTCCTCGGCGGCGGTTGGGTGAATGCCGAGCGTGGCGTCGAAGATCGCCTTGGTCGCGCCCGCCTTCATCGCGACTGCGAAGCCCTGGATCGTCTCGCCGGCGTCGGCGCCGACCATGTGCAGGCCGACGACGCGATCGTTGGCGTCGTCGACGACGAGCTTCATCAAGGTCCGCTCGCTGCTCTTCGAGAGCGTGTGGCGCAGTGGCTTGAAATCGGAGCGGTAGACGCGGATCTTCTCCAAGCGGCCGCGCGCGTCGTCCTCCGACAAGCCGATGGTGCCGATGTTCGGATGGGTGAACACGGCGGTCGGGATGTGCAGGTAGTCGACGTGCCGCTCGGCGCCGCCGAAGAGATCGTCGACCAGCGCCATCGCCTCGGCGAGCGCGACCGGCGTCAGCTGGACCCGGTCGATGACGTCGCCGACGGCGTAGATGCTCGGCACGTTCGTGCGGTAGCGATCGTCGACGAGAACGGCGCCGTTGACGTCGAGCTTGACCCCGGCCGCCTCGAGCCCGAGGCCGGCCGTGTTCGGGACGCGGCCGGTGGCGTAGAGCACGGCGTCGGCGGCGAGG
>JADGRJ010000297.1 GCA_017881025.1 Rhizobacter sp.
GGCGCCCTCGGGCGCGAGCCACGACGCCGCCAGCGCCGACGTCGCCGCCGTGCGCCGCGCCGTGATCTCGTCGCCGTCGATCCAGGCGAGCGGAACGCCGGTGCCGGCGTCGTAGAGGACATACGTCGAATGCAGCCCCGGCAGGCCGCGCGCGGCGTTGCCCGGCGCGATGTTGACGACCTTGACACCGTAGCAGCCGCCCTCCTCCCAGGCGGGCATGACGAGCGAGGTCACCGGATCGCCGCCGCTGCCGCCGAGCTCGAGCACCTGCCGCGGCGGAAGCTCGCAGCCACGCGCGAACATCGTCCGCAAGGCGTCGATGAGCGGCGCGAAAGCCAGCCGCTCGCGCGTCTCGCCAGCGCTGTAGAACCTCATCGTCGCCGCCGCGCCCGCGCCTAGAAACCGACCGTCGCCGCCAGGCCGACGGTCCAGTTGCGGCCCGGCGCCGGCTCGAAGAAGCGCGAGTTTCCTTCGTTGACGATCACCGAGCCGGCGTAGCGGCGCGCGAGCACGTTGTCGACGCGCGCGAAACCGGTGACGTCGACACCGCCGACGCGCGCGACGTAGCCGACGTTGGCGTTGACGACCGCGAATCCCGCCGCCGCGTCGGCGTTCGCGTCGTTGACCCAGACGCGGCTCAGCGCGCGGGCCTCGACGCCGCCGCGCCAGCCGAGCGGGGGCACCCAGGCGAGCGCGCCGTAGAGCGAGTCGCGCGCGATCCCCGGGATGCGGTTGCCGGCCGGGATGGTCAGGTTCGGCACCGGGCATGGCGTCACCGTGCAGGTCGCGAAGGTATCGCGGTAGCGCGCGTCGAGCCAGGTATAGGCGAGCTGGGCGCGCAGGTTCTCGCGCAGGTCGCGGCTCCATGCCGCCTCGAGGCCGCGCCGCCGCGTCGAGCCGACGTTCTGGAAGGTCGAGCGGCCGCCGACGTTGCTGAGCGTCGCGATCTCGTTGGCGGTGCGCGTCTCGAACAGGGCGACGTTGACGTCGCCCCAGTCGTTGCGCGTCTTGACGCCGGCCTCGTAGCTGTCGCTCTTCGCCGCGCCGAGGGCGAGGTTGAGGCCGGTGAGGCCGTTCGGCCGGTAGGCGAGCTCGTTGAGCGTCGGCGTCTCGAAGCCGCGCCCGGCGCTGACGTAGAAGTGCAGCGCCGGCGTCGCCGCGAACATCAGGCCGAAGGCAGGCAACGTCGCGCCGAAGCGCAGCCGGCCGCTGTCGTCGGGGTTGGTGCCGACGACGTAGCGATCCTCGGACGAGAAGCGGACGCTGCTGTGGCGCACGCCGGCGTGCAGCGTCCAGCGCTCGGCGAACTGCCACGAGCCCTGGACGTACTGGTCGAAGTTGGCGACGTCGTTGTTCTCGTCGCGGCGCAGCGCGCCCTGCACGCCGAGTGTCGGGCCGATGAAGTTCTGGTAGCCGAGGCGGTGCTCCTCGAGCGCGTCGTAGGCGACGCCGGCGACCAGCGTCACCGGCGCATCGGCGAGGCGCGTCTTCGCCGTCCAGCGCAGGTCGGTGCCGCGATAGTCGCGGCCGAGGGCGATCACGCCGCCGGGATGCAGCGGGCTCGCCTGCGGGCCGACCGGAATCGCCTGGAACTGCTCGGTGTTGCGGTGGCCGCCGTAGACGAGGGCGCGCAGTGAATTGACGGCGTCGATGCGCCGCTCGTAGACGATGCCGAGCTGCGTCTGGTCGACGGTCTTTCTCGTGTCGAAGGTCGTCGCCACCGGATCGACGCCGCGCGGATCGGTGTCGAACTGCGCGCGTGTCAGGCCGAGCGGGTCCTGCGCCTTCGGCAAGGCGACGCTGTTGACAACGAGCGTCCAGCGGTTGGCGTCGTCGTGCCAGGTCAGCTTGGCGTTGCCGATGTTGCGCTCGGCGGCGCTGTGGTCGCGGTAGCCATCGGTGCGAAACGTGCTGCCGCTGACGACGTAGCCGAACGCGCCGACGGCACCGCTCGCCTTGAGGCCGAAGCGCAGCGCGCCGTAGCTGCCGGCGCCGACGCTCGCGCCGAGCGTCGGCGCGCCGCTGCCCTCTTCGGTGAAGACCTGGATCACGCCGCCCGAGGAGTTGCCGTAGAGCGCCGAGAACGGGCCGCGCAGGACCTCGATGCGCTCGGCCGAGCCGAGATCGACGTTGGTGATCTGCCCCTGCCCGTCGGGCAGCGTCGCCGGGATGCCGTCGACGTAGAGGCGGACGCCGCGGATGCCGAAGGTCGAGCGCGCGCCGAAGCCGCGCACCGAGATCTGCACGTCCTGCGCGTAGTTCTGGCGGTCGCGCGCGAGCAGGCCGGCGACGCCGCCGAGGCTCTCGGAGATATTGACCTGCGGTCGGCCGTCGCGGATCGTCTCGACGCCGATGCGGTCGATCGATGCCGGCAGCTCGAACGCCGACTCCTCGGTCCGGGTCGCCGTCACCACCACCGGCGCGAGGCGAACCTGGCCGTCGGTCGAAGCACCCTGGGTCCTGCCGGCGCTCGGCCACGCGGCGAGCACGAGAACGGCGCACGCCCAGGAGAAGGCGCGATCGACGTCGGGCGCCGCCGGACCTGCTCTGCTTTTCGACATGCCGACAGGATAGGCCGGAAGCGAATGCACCGGCATGGCGCGAAACCATCGTGTCGCGACCTCGCCGCGTCTGGGGTTTTCCCAAGGCGACGCGGCCAGCGGCGCGCGCATCATCGCCGTTGCCGCGCCATGCGCGACGGCCCTGGGCCGACGACGCAGGCGAAGACTCATCGCAAACGAAGGAGACAAGGAACATGGCAGCAAGCGGCAACGGAAAAGGGCGGGTGGCGCTGATCACCGGCGGCATGGGCGGGCTTGGCGAAACCATCGCCACCAAGATGGTCGACGCCGGCTACAAGGTCGTCGTCACCTACTCGCCCGGCAACACCAAGCACAAGGAGTGGGTCGCGGCAATGAAGGACAAGGGCTACGACATCCTCGCCGTGCAGTGCGACGTCGCCGACCTCGACTCGTGCACGCGCGCCGTCGGCGACGTGCAGAGCAAGATGGGCGCGGTCGACATCCTCGTCAACAACGCCGGCATCACGCGCGACATGACCTTCAAGAAGATGGACAAGGTCAACTGGGACGCGGTCATGCGGACCAACCTCGACAGCCTCTTCAACATGACCAAGCAGGTCGTCGACGGCATGGTCGAGCGCAACTGGGGCCGCATCGTCAACGTCTCGTCGGTCAACGGCTCGAAGGGCGCGTTCGGGCAGACGAACTATTCGGCCGCCAAGGCCGGCGTGCACGGCTTCACCAAGGCGCTCGCGCTCGAGGTCGCCAAGAAGGGCGTCACCGTCAACACGATCTCGCCCGGCTACATCGGCACGAAGATGGTGACGGCGATCCCCGAGGAGATCCTCAACACCAAGATCCTGCCGCAGATCCCGGTCGGCCGGCTCGGCAAGCCCGAGGAAGTCGCCGGCCTCATCATCTACCTGGCCTCCGACGAGGCGGCGTTCGTCACCGGAGCGAACATCGCCATCAACGGCGGCCAGCACATGCAGTGACGCCGCGGCGTCGACAACAACAAGGAGGCTCCTCATGATGAAGGCCGGGATCGACCAGGACGCGCTGATCACGATGTTCGCCGAGGCGAGCGCCAAGCAGGGCGAAGCGCTGCGCAAGGCCGTCAGTGAAGCGACGCTGCGCGCCCTGCAGGGCCGCGAGCTGACGCTCGAGAACATCAAGAAGGTCGTCAAGAACGTCGCCGAGGCGGCGTCGAAGGGCATCGCCCGCAACCCGGCGCCGGCGATCGACGTCGAGGGGCTGCTCGGCAAGGCGCTCGGCGGCATCGACTCGGCGCTGCTGCAGGCGGTCGAGGCGAACCGCAAGGCGCTCGAGCAGTTCGTGAGCGGCGGTGTGTCGTTGAGCGAGAAGCCGCTCAAGGAGGCGCTTGCCAACGTCGAGAAGATGGAAGACGTCTTTTTCGCCGCCATCCTCAAGGCGAGCCAGTCGGCCGGGCCTCTGCAGGGGCCCTGGCAGGGCGCGCTCGACGCCATGAAGATGAAGGGCAGCGCGACCGGCGCGCAGGCGACGCAGACCGTCGAGCAGCTGGTGGGCCAGGCGCAGACGATGCTGCGCGACGGCCGCGCTTCAGGCCTGCGCGCGGCGCAGGCGATGCTCGACAGCTACGCCGCGCTGGCGAGCGGCGTCCTCATCGGCATGTCGGAAGGGCTACAGGCGGGGACGAAGCGGAGCGGCGGGTCGGCGGCGGCGCCCGCCGCGGCGCCCGCGGCGGCGAAAAAGCGCGCGGCGCCGCGCCGCCGGCGCTGATCACGAGTCCGGGCGCGTCGCGGCGATCGCGGCGACGACGCCGGCCACCCGCGCCGCGACGGCCGGGTCGTGGCGGATCGGCCGGCCCCATTGGCGCTCGGTCTCGCCACGGACCTTGGTCGTCGCATCGAGCCCGATCTTGCCGCCCAGGCCCGACACCGGCGAGGCGAAGTCGAGCGAATCGATCGGCGTCCGGTCGACGAGGACGGTGTCGCGCACCGGGTCCATCCGCGTCGTGATCGCCCAGATCACTTCGGGCCAGCTGCGGATGTCGACGTCGGCGTCGGTGACGACGATGAACTTGGTGTACATGAACTGGCGCAGGAAGCCCCA
>JADGRJ010000298.1 GCA_017881025.1 Rhizobacter sp.
AGGCCCCATTTGTCCTTGCACCAGCCGCACTGGCTCTCCTGGCCGCCGTTCTTGACGATCGCATTCCACAAGCGGTCGGTCTCGGCCTGATCGTCGGTCGCGATCTGGAACGAGAACGCCTCGTTGTGCTTGAACTCCGGTCCGCCGTTCAGGCCGACGCAGGGGATGCCGGCCACGGTGAACTCGACCGTGAGGACATCGCCTTGCTTGCCGGCGGGATAGTCAGAAGGTGCGCGGCGAACGGCACCCATTGCGCTGTCGGGAAAGGTAGCGGCATAGAACTTCGCCGCGTCTTCGGCGGTGCCGTCGTACCACAGACAGATTGTGTTCTTGCTGACCATGTCGCTTCTCCTAAAGAGTTGAAGACCTCGGGCGTCGCCGGCATGTCCGTCGGTCGGGCCGGCCTGGAACGGCAGAGAGGTATCGTGCCGAACAGTCTGCAAGACGACGCAGGGGACGTAGACGGACATGAGGCAATCGTCATTCCCACCGAGCCGCCGCCGGGACGCTCCGCGGCGTCACACCGGTGACGAAGGTGGACGGCCGAACGATCCGTGATGGGAGGCCGGGGGCGAGACAGACGATGCAGGTCGGTGAGCTCTACCTGCAGCGGGTGACCGCGGCGATCCGGGTTTGAAACGCGGGTGGACTGGATAACTTGCCGTCGTTTAGCAACGACGGCTCTCGACGGCCCAACCAGACATTCGGCGTTCCGAATCGTGCTGCTTGAAGCGGTCATTGGCAGAAGTCCCAGCCGCACGGTCCCGCGTCGCTCCATACATCAGCGCCAGGCATGTTCAAGATTGGCGCGCGTCGGCTTTCGCTCTCCGCGCTCGACCTATCAGGCGTCACGACGAACTGACCCCACTCAGGGTAAGTTCCTGATGTCGCTTGACACGACCACTGCGTGCGACGCTTTAGGCGTCACCTCCTTCTCGCGGAAATGGTCTTGTCATCCACATTCATTGAGCAACGATCCCGTTGACCCGCGTTCGTCCGGCCAATTGCCCGGCGCGGCTGCCACGATACGTAGAACGTCGCGTTCTACGCGGCCCTTACCCTACGGCTCCTCCGCTTTGGACTCATATCAACGCCTCGCGGTCTCGCAACGCGCGAATCGTGAGGCCGGGCACACGCCCCGACGCACCAGCCGCATGCGGCTTCTCCTCAACATAACGGTTTAATAACGGGTTCCCCGATACAAGCGCACTTGCACCGACACCTTGTCGGAGAACTGTATGAAGCCGGTCTCGTCTGGTACTCGCAAGTACGAAGGCACCGTGAGCGTCGAACGAAAGGGCCATGCGACCTCAGGGGTACGATCGCAGGCATACCCCGCCCAGGCAGCAATGCGCCTCGAACTTGCCGACTTTGCGCTGGCTATGCATGCCGATGGTTCGAGCAGTGCGCTCGCGCCGCGCGACGCGGCGTTGCTGGCCTGGTTGGCGCTCGAAGGGCCGACCTCGCGGCCGCAATTGGCCGAACTGCTGTGGCCCCTCAGCGATCCCGCGGCCGCGCGCAACACGCTGCGCCAGCGGCTCTTCCATCTGAAGCGGCACTGCGGCGAGCTGGTGGCCGGCACCGCTGCCTTGCGTCTGGCCGACGGCGTGGAACACGATCTGGCCGATGCCGAGGGCGTGCTCGGCGAGTTGCAGTTTCCCGATGCGCCCGCGCTCGACGCCTGGCTGCGCAGCCAGCGCGAGCGCCGCGTCAACCGCATGCGGCGCGACCTGGAGCGCCAAGTCCGAGCCCTCGAAGACGCCGGTGAGCTGGCGGCCGCGCTGCCGGTGGCACAAGCCTTGTTGCGGTTCGATCGCTTGAGCGAAGCGGCGCACCGCCACGTGATGCGGCTGCACTACCTGCGGGGTGACCGGGCGGCCGCGCTGATCGCCTTCGACGACTGCGAACGCACGCTCAAGGACGAGGTGGGTACGCGGCCGTCCGGCGACACGATGGCGCTGCTGCAGACCATCGAGCAGGCGCTTCCGCACGCGTGGCTGCGAGGGCAGGCCTTGCCGGCGTCCGCACTGCGCCCGCCGCAGCTTATCGGCCGTGCGCCCGAATTGACCAAGCTTGCCAAAGCCTGGGCGGCCCAGCAGCTGTTCGTCCTCACCGGTCAGGCTGGAGCGGGCAAGAGCCGGTTGCTCGATGCCATCGCAGAAACGCAGCCAGGCGTGCTGGTGCTGCGCGCCCGCCCGGGTGACGACAAGGTGCCCCTTGCCACGCTCGACCGCCTCGTGCATCGCCTGAGCGAACGCTGGCCCAAGGTCGGGGGCGTGCCGGCCTACGCACGCTTCATCGCGCAGATGTCGGGTCCCGGCAAGGGGCGTGCGCCGACGGTGCAGGCGGTGGCGCCGATCCTGGCGGACCTGCTGCGTTCGGCGCTTGAGGAGGGGCTGGTCGCCCTCGTGCTCGACGACTTGCAATTTGCCGACGAAGCGAGCGTCGACCTCTGGCAGGAATTGCTCGCTTGGCCCGCGCTGGCCGGCCTGCGCTTCGGCTTCGCCTCGCGAGTCGACGGCGACATCGCTGCGACGCGCATCGCCAGCCTGACCCGGCGCAGCGACGCTGCGAGCGTATCGCTTCAGCCGCTCAGTGCCGACGCGGTGCAGCCCTTCGTCGAATCGCTGGCGCTGCCGCTGGTCGATGCGCCGGCCGTCGCGGCGGCGCTGGTGCGGCGCATCGGCGGCAACCCGCTGCACCTGCTGGAAACCATCCGCCATGCGCTCGAAAAACACGGCCACCTGCGCGCTGACAAGCTCGAAGCCCCGACCCGGGTGACCGACCTGCTCGAACAGCGGCTGGTCGCGCTGCCGGCCGATGGCCTGCTGGTGGTGCGCATCGCCGCCGTGGCGGGCAGCGACTTCGGCCCCGAGCTGGCCGCGGCGGTGAGCCGGCGCGACGTGCTCGAGCTGGCCGATGCGTGGCATGCGCTCGAGCGCCAAGGCCTGCTCGATGCACGGGGCTTCATACACGACCTGATCGGCGAGGCCGCGCATCGCCTGCTGCCCGAGCCGATCGCGCGAGTGCTGCATGGGCGGGTCGCGGCGCACCTTGCGCAGCATGGCGCAAGTGCGGCTCGGCTGGCACACCACTGGCTCTGTGCGGGCGACGAAGCTAGGGCAGTGCCGCATCTGGCGGCGGCCGCACGCCAGGCCTGGCAGCTCGGGCGCAGCCGCGAGACGCGCGATGCCTACGAGCGGGCCGCGGCCATCGAGTTGGCGCGCGGGCAGCCCGATGCGGCTTTCGACTTGCTATTCGATCGCGCCGAGGCCATCGAAGAGCTCGGACCCAGGGCGGCGTTGGACGATGCCGTCGAACGGCTGGCGCCGCTTGCCGACACGCCCCGGCAGCGTGCCCGCCTGGCCTTCATGCGCAGCATCAGTTTCCATCATCATTCGGACCATGCCGGTTGCCTCGAGAGCATCGACGATGCGCTGGCGCTGGCGATCGCCAGCGCGGATCGTGTGACTGAGGGCGAATGCCGCTACACCAAGGGGTACTACGCTGCCCACGACGGCCACCTGCACGAATCGGCCGAGCACCTCGCGGCAGCCGTGGCGCTGCTCAACGACTCGGGCCGCGCGCAACGTGCGATGGTGATCGAGTTGAGCCTGCACACCGTGCTGCTGTGGACCGGACAGGCCAAGCTCGCGCTGGACCGGCAACGTGATGCGCTTCGGCGGGTGGTCGATGCAGGCTCCCCGAACATGCTGGCGATACTGATGATGCGACAGGCGGACAGCGAACTCAGCCTCGGTGACGTCGGTGCCGCCAGGGCCTCGGCTGGCCGAGCCCTGGAGGCACTGCGCGCCACCGACATGATCGGCGGCGAACTCGCCCGAACCACCTGGTACGTTGCCGACGTGCAGCGCCGCTGCGGCCGGTGGGGCGAAGCGCTGGCCATCGTGAACGAGATGCAGCAGCGGCTCGCCGCGCAAAGCGACACCGAACAATTGCTCGCCGCGGCGCTGGCCGGCATCTATCTCGATCTGGGTAGGCCCGACCTGGCGCACCGCCACATCGAAGCCTTTGCCGTCGCATCGCAACACTCGGCGCGCCAGCGCCACCGCGCGCAGGCGCTGCGTTGGAGCTACGGCCTTGCGATCGGCAGCGAAATCGACACTGCCCTCGTCGTGGCAGACGCACTGCGCTCGGAAAACCTGCTGCAGGCCTGCGAGCTGGTGCTGGTGGCCGGGCAGGCCAGGGAGCCCGAGCTCGCGTCGGCCGAGTGCGCCGCGTTGGTCGCACGCTGCCAGCCGGAGGGCCTGCGCCTGGAGCTGGCCCCGCTGCACGCCTTGTGCGCCCGCTTGGCTGCGCGCGTGGGCGAACCCCATGCGGCCGATGTCAGCGTCGCGCTCGCAAAGCAAGCGCTGCTGCAGGGCGACATCGGTGCAGCGACGCCGCTCGCCGGCCTGTGGTTGGCCCAGGCGCTGCAATGCCTGGGTCGTGCGGCCGACGCCGCGCAGCAAGCCCGGCAGGCAGCTGCCTGGGCCACGGACCGCGCGCAGCATGCGGTGCCGCCGGAGTTCCGCGACAGCTTCCTGCACCGCAACCCGGTGCATGCGGCGTTGCTGTCGTGGCCCGCCCAGTGAGCAGAAGCGAAGCGACCGGG
>JADGRJ010000081.1 GCA_017881025.1 Rhizobacter sp.
GTGCGCTGGTTCTGGTGCAACCACGCCGTCCATCACTCGGCCAACGAGCTGAACCTGTCGGCCGCGTACCGCATCGGCATCCTCAGCCGCGCCAGCGGCAGCGCGGTCTTCTACGTGCCGCTGATCTGGCTCGGCTTCGACCCCAAGGTCGTCTTCGCGATGCTCTCGCTCAACCTGCTCTACCAGTTCTGGATCCACGCGACCTGGATCCCGCGCCTCGGCTGGCTCGAGTACGTGCTCAACACGCCGTCGGCGCACCGCGTCCACCACGCCGCCAACCTCGAGTACCTCGACGCCAACTACGGGGGCGTGCTGATCGTCTTCGATCGCCTGTTCGGCACCTACCGCGCCGAGCGCGACGACGTGCCGTGCTGCTACGGCCTGGTCGTGCCGATGGTCGGCTACAACTTGCTGCGCATCGAGCTGCACCAGTGGCGCGCGCTCGCGCGCGACCTGCTCGCGGCGCGCAGCCTGCGCGCGATCGCCGGCCACCTGGCGATGCCGCCGGGCTGGCGCCCCGACGGCCGCGGCACGACGACGGAAGACCTGCGCGCCGAGGCGGCGCGGGCCGCGGCCGGCGGCGCAGCGAGCCCGGCGCCGGTCGCTGCGGCGACGGCCTGCACCGACGCTCGCTCCGGCATCGCCACCGCCTAGTCAGCGCGCGGCGCGCTCGCGCGCCGCCTGCAGCGTGTGCAGCGTGATCTTCCGGACTTCGGCCTTGCTCTGCTCGATGTGGGTCTTCAGCAGCAGCTGCGCCTGGTCGACCTTCTTCTGCATCACCGCGCGCAGGATCTTGGCGTGCTCGACATAGGTCGCCTCGATTCGGCTGGCGCGGGTGAAGTCGAGGTGGCGGATGATGCGGATCCGCTCGGTCACGTCCCAGTGGACGCGAGCCATCTCGTCGTTGCCGGCAGCGCGGACGAGGGCGGCGTGGAACTGCTCGTCGTGCCGGCCGACGGCGCGCGAATCGGCGAGGCGCTCGGCGGGCGGGACGAGCCAGATCGCCTTCAGCGCCTCGAGCTCGGCCGGCGTGTCGGCGCGTGCGCAGAGGCGCGCGATGCTCGCCAGCTCGAGGACGACGCGCAGGTCGTAGAGCTGCTCCAGGCGGCCGAAGTCGATCGGCAGCACGTACCAGCCGAGCTTCGACTCGACGCCGAGGAAGCCCTCGTCGCGCAGGCGAAACAGCGCCTCGCGCACCGGCGTGCGACTGACGCCGAGGCGCTGGCCGAGCTCGGCCTCGGAGAAGCGGTCGCCGGCGACGAGCTGGAAGTCGTGGATCTGCGCCTTGAGGGCGTCGTAGACATGGTCGGCGAGCTTGCCGACCCGCGGGGGGAGGGCGACGGTGGCGCCGTCGCGGATCGCAGCGATGCTCATGCCGCCAGGAAGCTCACGTGCGCAGCGACGACGCGCCAGCCGGCGGCGAAGCGAACCCACGTCTGACTCTGCCGTCCGGTCGCGGCGTTGCCCTCGCGCCTGAACTCGGTCATTGCGGTGGCGAAGTCGCGGCCGAAGGTCGTGATGACGGTCGCGGCGAGCGTTCGCGCCAGTCCGACGCTCGGTCGCGCCGCGCGGAAGGCGCGGATCGCGTCGATGCCGACCAGGTTCTCGCCGGCACCGTAGCGAACGGTCGCGGGCGACGGCCAGAACAGCGCGTCGAGGACGTCGATGCGGTTCGTCATCAGCGCGTCTTCGTAGCGCGCGAACACCGCCGTCACCTCGGCGACGACGTCGGGCAGGTTGATCTCGGGATTCGTCATCGTGATGCGGCCAAGGCAGCGACCGGCGCGCGCACGACGCCGGCCTGCTCGAGATGATGGGCCACGCGCAGGACGCGGTCCTCGTGCCACGGCGCGGCGACGAGCTGCACGCCGATCGGCATCGTCGCATGGCAGCCCCAGACCGGCACCGCGCAGACCGGCAGGCCGATGAACGAGATCGGCTGCGTGAGCAGGCCCAGGCTCGGCCGCGCCGGCAGGCGCCGGCCGTGGATCTCGATCCATTCGCTGCCGATCGTCGGCGCGACGCACGGCGTCGCCGGCGCGATCAGGACGTCGACGTCGCGCAGCGCCTCGGCGACGCGCAGCGCGAACCAGCGACGCAGGCGTTGCGCCTGGACGATCCACGCCGCCGGCAGCAGCGCGCCGGCGAGGAAGCGATCGCGCGAGAGCGGCTCGAAATCGACTGCGCGCGCGCGCAGGTCGGCGAGATGGAGCGCGGCGCCTTCGGCATTGGTGATCAGGAACGCGGCCGCGCGCGCCCGGTCGACCTGCGGCAGCTCGACCTCGCGCTGCGCGCGCAGCGCGGTCGCGACGCGATCGACCGCGGCGCGAGCCGATCCGTCGGCGTACTCGCGGAACCAGCCGCCGAGGACGCCGACGCGAAGCCCGTCGATCGGCGCGGCGATCGAAGCGGCGGTCGGCTCGACGCCGCGATCGACGCACGCCGGGTCGGCGCGGTCGACGCCCTGGAGCGCGTCGTAGACGAGCGCGAGGTCGAGCGCCGAGCGCGCGAACGGGCCGAGGTGATCGAGGCTGGCGACGAACGGGTAGCTGCCGTTGCGCGGCAGCCGGCCGTACGTCGGCTTCAGGCCGAAGACGCCGCAGAGCGACGACGGCACGCGGATCGAGCCGTTGGTGTCGGAGCCGAGGCTGATCGGCACCTGGCCGGCGGCGACGGCGGCGGCCGATCCGCCCGACGAGCCGCCGGCGACGCGCGCCAGGTCGTGCGGGTTGCGCGTCGGCCCGTCGTGCGAGTTCTCGGTCGTGAAGCCGTAGGCGTACTCGTCCATGTTGAGCGCGCCGACGAGCACCGCGCCGGCGTTCTCGAGGCGAGCGATCAGCGGCGCGTCGACGGCGGCAGGCGCGCGCTCGCGCTCGATCTTCGAGCCGGCGCGCGTCGCCAGGCCGGCGACGTCGAACAGGTTCTTGACCGCGAAGGGAACGCCGGCAAGCGGCCATGCGGCGCGGGCCGCGCCGCCCGCGGCAACGCGCTTGTCGATCGCCGCGGCGCGCCTGCGCGCGCGCTCGGCGAGGACGTCGGTGAAGGCATTGACCGCCGGATCGGTGGCGGCGATGCGGGCCAGGCTCGCATCGACGACGGCCGTCGCCCCCACATCGCCCGCGCGAACCGCGGCGGCGATGGCGGCGGCGGGGCCGGCGAGCAGCGCCGCAGCGCTCATCGCGTCGACACGCCGCTGCTCGCCGGAACGTCGCCGGGCCCGATCGGCACGAAGACCGGCGCGGCGTCGTCGGCGACGCCGAGCGGCGCCGCCAGCACCGATTCGGCGAGCTGTGCCGCGACGGCGAAGTAGGCGAGGACGCCCGGGCGGTGCGCTGGATCGAGCGGCAGGTCGAGCGCTGCCGCGGCGGCGTCGACGTAGGCCTCGATGCGCTGTCGATCCATGGCGATCACGCGCTGCGCGCGGCCTCGGCCGGCGCTGCGAGGCTGGCCAGATAGGCGCGCCAGCCGCCGTGCACCGTGATGTCGGCGGCGCCCGCGAGCGCGTGCGATTCGCACAGGAAGCCGTGGACGCGACAGCCGTCGAGCAACTCGATCGACCCGATCCCGAGCGGCGCGGCGATCGACGCGAGAAAGGCGCCGACCCGGGCGCTCGGCAGCGTCCAGACCTCGATCTCGATCGCTGCGCCGCCGTTGGCGACGCGCACCAGGCCGGGCTTGGGCGGCACGGTGCCGGGCAGCGCGAACAGCCGATAGCGCGACGCGGTCGACGTCGCGACGCAGAAGCGGCCGCCGAGCGCGAGCAGCTGCGGATTGAGCGGCAGGCCGCGCAGGTGTGCGCCGACGACGGCGATCGGCAACGTCTCTTCGCTCGCCGGCCACGCCCGCGGATCGCGGTCCGCGGCGTCGGCGTCGGCGTCGCTCGCCGCGAGCTTGCGCGTCGTTGCGCCGAGGGGCAACGCGACGCGCGCCTGCCAGCGCGCGCCGAAGCGGACGAGCGCCGCATCGCCGGCGCGTGGCGCGATGAAGGTGACGCCGAACGGCAGGCCGTTCGCGGTGAAGCCCGCCGGCAGCGCGAGCGCGCACCAGCCGAGCAGGTTGACGAAGTTGGTGTAGGCGCCGAGCTTGGCGTTGACCGCGACCGGCTCGGCGTCGACCTCGGTGTGGCGAGGATGGCCGGGCGCGCTCGGCGCCATCAGCACGTCGACGCGATCCCAGAGGGCACGCGTGTCGCGCTGCGCTTCCTTGAGGGCGTAGAGGCCGCGGAAGGCGTCGGTGGCCGACATCGCGCGCGCCGCGGCGATGACCGCGCGCACGGTCGGCTCGATCGCCTCCGGGTGACGATCGAGCAGCGTCTCGACGACGGCATGCCGCTCGGCGACCCACGGTCCGGCGTAGAGCTGGTCGGCGATCGCGTGGAGCGGCGCGAAGTCGATCGGCACGACCTCGTGGCCGAGCTCGCGCAAGGTCGCGACGGCGCGGTCGTAGGCCGGCCCGTAGCCGGCGTCGCCGTGAAAGACCGCCTGCGACGGAATGCCGACGCGCAGGATCTCGCGCCCGTGCGCGGGCCCGAGCGCGAAGTCGCTGTAGGGATCGCCGTCATCGCCGCCTTCGACGATCGCGAGGACGCGTGCCGCGTCGGCGACGCCGAGGGCGAGGATCGAGACGCAGTCGATGCTGCGGCACGCCGGCACGACGCCGCGCATGCTGATCCGGCCCGGCGTCGGCTTGAGACCGACGATGTTGTTGAACGCGGCCGGGATCCGGCCCGACCCTGCCGTGTCGGTGCCGAGCGCGAACGGCACGTCGCCGCGCGAGACGGCGACCGCCGAGCCCGAGCTCGAGCCGCCGCTGATTCGCCCGGGATCGAAGGTGCTGCTGGGCCGCCCGTACGGCGACCGCGTGCCGACCAGGCCGGTCGCGAACTGGTCGAGGTTGGTCTTGCCGACGCAGACGGCGCCGGCGGCGATCAGCTTGTCGACCGCGTGCGCGTTCGCGGCGGCGACGTAGCGAAAGGCGGGGCAAGCCGCCGTCGTCGCGAGACCGGCGACATCGATGTTGTCCTTGACCGCGAACGGAACGCCGAAGAGCGGCATGGTGCGGCGGACGGCGCCCGCATCGGCGCAACGCGCGGCGCGAACCTCGAGCGACGCGACCTGCGCCTCGATGCCGGCGCGATCGACGAGCGCGATCCACACCCCCGGCGGGCTGTCCGCCTCGAGGCGTCGCCGCAGGGCGAGGAGCGGCTCGCGCGGCGCCGCATCGCGCCCCGACGCGGCGATCCAGTCGTCAATCGTGAGCAGCTTCGGATCGGCCATGCAACGGTCTGGTGCGCCCTGGTATACCGATGCGTGTACTGCACGAAATGTGCCGGCCTGCAGCCGGAACCGAAGCTCGCCTTTCTGGCGATACTTGCCGCCCCATGACCGAACTCAGCTCCGAAGTGCGGCGGCGCCGCACCTTCGCCATCATTTCCCACCCCGACGCCGGCAAGACGACGCTGACCGAGAAGCTCCTGCTCTTTTCCGGCGCGATCCAGATCGCCGGCTCGGTGAAGGCGCGCAAGGCCTCGCGCCACGCGACCTCGGACTGGATGGAGATCGAGAAGCAGCGCGGCATCTCGGTCGCGTCGTCGGTGATGCAGATGGAGTACCGCGGCGCGGTCATCAACCTGCTCGACACGCCCGGCCACCAGGACTTCTCGGAAGACACCTACCGCGTCCTCACCGCCGTCGACGCCGCGCTGATGGTGATCGACGCAGCCAACGGCGTCGAGCCGCAGACCCGGCGCCTGCTCCAGGTCTGCCGCGCCCGCAACACGCCGATCCTCACCTTCGTCAACAAGATGGACCGTGAGGTGCAGGAGCCGCTCGCGCTGATGGACGAGATCGAGCGCGAGCTCGGCATGAGCGTCGTGCCGTTCACCTGGCCGGTCGGCATGGGCAAGCGCTTCCACGGCGTGATGGACCTGCGCGCCGGACAGATGCGCGTGTTCGCGCCGGGCGAGGACAGGAAGGGCGTCGACGACGAGATCCTCTCCGGCATCGACAACCCGGCCTACGCCGAGCGCTTCGGCGACGAGTACCTGCACGCGAAGAACGACATCGACCTGCTGCGCGACGCCGCGCCCGAGTTCGACGAAGCGGCCTTCCTGGCCGGCAAGCAGACGCCGATGTTCTTCGGCTCGGCAATCAACAACTTCGGCGTCCGCGAGGTGCTCGATGCGCTCGTCGATCTCGCGCCACCGCCGGGCGAGCGGGTCGCGATCCAGCGCACGGTCGCGCCCGACGAGCCCAAGTTCAGCGGCGTCGTCTTCAAGATCCAGGCGAACATGGACCCGGCGCACCGCGACCGGATCGCCTTCGTCCGTGTCGCCTCGGGCCACTTCGAGCGCGGCATGCGGCTGAAGGTCGTGCGCTCGGGCAAGGAGCTCCGGCCCAACACGGTGGTCAGCTTTCTCTCGCAGCGCAGAGAGCTTCTCGACGAGGCGTTCGCCGGCGACATCATCGGCATCCCGAACCACGGCGTGCTGCAGCTCGGCGACACGCTCACCGAGGGCGAGTCGCTGCAGTTCACCGGCCTGCCGTTCTTCGCGCCGGAGATGTTCCGCTCGGTCGAGGTCGCCGATCCGCTGCGCACCAAGCAGCTGCGCGCCGGCCTGACGCAGCTCGGCGAGGAAGGTGCGATCCAGGTGTTCCGGCCTGCCTTCGGCTCGGTGCTGCTGCTCGGCGCGGTCGGCCAGCTGCAGTTCGAGGTCGTCGCGCACCGGCTCGAGCACGAGTACGGCGTCAAGGCGCGAATCCTGCCGAGCCGCTTCCAGGTCGCGCGCTGGGTGACCTGCGATCCCGCAGACGGCGGCGACAAGGAGCTGCAGCGCTTCATCGACGCCAACCAGCATCGCGTCGCCTACGACGCCGTCGACGCGCCGACGGTGCTCGTCGAATACGCGCCCGAGCTGCGCGCGATCGAGAGCAACTGGCCGAAGATCCGCTTCCACGCGCTACGCGAGCACGCCGGCCTGGTGTTCCAGAAGCAGCTCGAAGGCTGAGACACCGACCGTGCTCTCGGCCCGGCTGCGCGCCCGGGTCTAGCGGGGGCCGACGCTCAGTGCTTGTCCTTCTTGTCGTGGCCGCGGCCATGACCGCGGTCGTCGTCGCGGTCGCCGCGGCCGTCGTGCTTGTCCCAGCCGCGATGGCGGCCGCGGTTCCAGCCCGGATGCTCCTGCTCGTAGCGCTCGCGCACCCACTCGTCGCGAACGAAGTAGACCGGCTGGCCGCAGGCTTGGTAGCGGCCGCAGTAGCGGCGCCAGTTCTGCTGATGCGCGGGCGGCACGTAGAGGTAGACCGGCTGGCGCTCCACGACGACGCGCGACGGCGCGATGATGACCGGCTCGGCGCGATAGAGCGCGGGACGCGGCACATCGCCGATGTTGATGCGACCGTAGACGCCCGGCTGGTTGATGCCGATCGAGACGCTGGTCTGCGCCGTTGCGGTGCCGAAGGCGCCGGCGGCGAGGACGAGCGCGAGAATGGTCTTCATGAAGTGCTCCTGGTTCGAGGATGAGAAGGTAACGCCGCAGCGACCCCCGGCGAGGACCGAGGGGCCGCCAGGGAGCCGGGCTTTGCCCACCTTCACACGCCGCGGCGCCGAGACCTTGCCCACCCGGAGGCGTCGATGGACCTGACGGCGGGCGGCGGGCGCAGCCGTCTGGCGCTCTATCTCGACCTGATTCGCTGGGATCGGCCCGCCGGAACGCTGCTGCTGCTCTGGCCGACGCTGTCCGCGCTCTGGATCGCCTCCGGCGGCTTTCCCGGCTGGCGCCTGCTCGCCGTCTTCGTCGTCGGCACGTTCCTGATGCGCAGCGCCGGCTGCGCGACCAACGACGTCGCCGACCGCGAGTTCGATCGCCACGTCAAGCGCACCGCGAAGCGGCCGGTAACGAGCGGTGCGATGAGCGTCGCCGAGGCGCTGGCGGCGGGCGCGGCGCTCGCGCTCGTCGCCTTCGCGCTCGTCCTGACGACCAACCTCGCGGCGATGTTGTGGAGCGTCGTCGCGCTCGCGGTGACGCTCGTCTATCCGCTCAGCAAGCGCGTCTTCGCGATGCCGCAGGCGGTCCTCGGCATCGCCTTCAGTTTCGGCATCCCGATGGCGTTCGCGGCGGTGCGCGGCGGCGACTCGTGGTCGATCGGCTCGCTCGCCGGCGCCGTGCCGGCGCTCGCCTGGTGGCTGCTCTTCGGCAACCTCTTCTGGGTGCTCGCCTACGACACCGAGTACGCGATGGTCGACCGCGACGACGACCTGCGTATCGGCATCAAGACGTCGGCGATCACGCTCGGCCGCTTCGACGTCGCCGCGGTGATGGCGTTCTACGTCGCCTTCCTCGCGATCTGGGCCAACGTCGGCGTCGCGCTCGGCTACGTCTGGCCGTACTTTGCCGGCCTGGTCGTCGCCGCGGCGATCGGGGGCTGGCACTTCACGTTGATCCGCGCGCGAACGCGCGAAGGGTGCTTTCGCGCCTTCCGCCTCAACCACTGGCTCGGCTTCGCCGTCTTCGTCGGCGTCGTCGCCCAGCTTTCGCTGCGCTGACAGCGCCGGCGGGACTTCGCGTCAGGCGACGCGGCGATCGAGCGAGCGCAGGGTCTCGGCGAGCGCCTCGACGGCGAGATCGACGTGCTCGCTCTCGACGACCAGCGGCGGCGCGAAGCGGACCACGGTGCCGTGCGTGTCCTTGCTCAGCACGCCGCGCGCGAGCAGGCCTTCGCAGACCGCGCGGGCGCTCGCGAACGCCGGGTCGATCTCGACGCCGATCAGGAGGCCCTTGCCGCGCACCTCGACGACGCCCGGGTGGTCGATCGCGCGCAGCTTGGCGAGCAGCTCGTCGCCTCGTACGCGCGCGCGCTCGGAGAGGCGCTCGCGAACGAGCAGGTCGAGCGCCGCTTCGCCGACCGCCGCCGCGAGCGGATTGCCGCCGAAGGTGCTGCCGTGGTCGCCGGGCGTGAACTGCGCCATCACTTCCTCGGTCGCCAGGAAGGCGCTCACCGGCAGCAGGCCGCCGCCGAGCGCCTTGCCGAGGACGAGGCCGTCGGGGCGGATGCCCTCGTGATCGCAGGCGAGAACGGCGCCGGTGCGGCCGAGGCCGGTCTGCACCTCGTCGCAGATCAGCAGGATGCCGTGGCGCGTGCAGATCTCGCGCGCCCGCGCCAGGTAGCCCGCGGGCGGGACGATGATGCCGGCCTCGCCCTGGATCGGCTCGACCAGGAACGCGGCCGTGTTCGACGTGATCGCCGCCTCGAGCGCGCCGGCGTCGCCGAACGGCACGCTGACGAAGCCGGGCGCGAACGGGCCGAAGCCGTCACGGTACTGCGCTTCGCTCGAGAAGCCGATGATCGTCGTCGTCCGGCCGGCGAAGTTGCCCGCGGCGACGATGATCTCGGCGCGGCCTTCGGGGACGCGCTTGACCTTGTAGGCCCACTTGCGCGCCGCCTTCACTGCCGTCTCGACGGCCTCGGCGCCGGTGTTCATCGGCAGCGCCTTGGCCATGCCGGTCGTCTCGCAGACGGCGCGCAGGAACGGGCCGAGGCGATCGGTGTGGAAAGCTCGGCTCGTCACGGCGAGGCGCTCGGCCTGCTCGGTGAGGACGCGCACCAGCGCCGGATGGCCGTGGCCGAAGCTCACGGCGGAGTACGCCGACATCATGTCCAGATGGCGGCGACCTGCGGTGTCGAACAGCCAGACGCCGGCGCCGCGCTGCAGCGTCACCGGCAGCGGGTGGTAGTTGGCCGCGCCGTAGCGCCGCTCGAGGTCGGCAGGGGTGGCGTCGCCAGGGCGGGTCGCCGCGACGGGCAGCAAGGTGGTGGCAATCATCGGTCGCTCCATGGCGGGTCAGGCGACAGTGTTGCTGAAAGGAGGTGAAATGTGCTTTCGGTTCATTGCGCGAATTCGGCTATGAGCGGAAGATTCGTGCGTCTCACGACTCCAATCGGCCATGACCGCCCGTCTCGACGCCATCGACCGCAAGATTCTCGAATCCATCCAGGCGGACGGCAGGATCTCGAACGTCGACCTCGCCGCGCGCATCCACCTGTCGGCGCCGCAGTGCTTCCGCCGCGTCCGCTCGCTCGAGGAGCGCGGCGTCATCCGCGGCTATCGCGCCGACGTCGCGCCCGAGGCGATCGGCTTCGCCGTCACGGCGTACGTGAGCGTGAGCATCGGCGGCGACGACTTCGGCCGCGTCCGCGAGATCGAGGCCGAGATCCGCTCCTTCCCGCAGATCCTCGAGTGCTACAGCGTCTCGGGCGAGGACGACTACCTGCTCAAGGTCGTCGCCCACGACCTCAAGTCGCTCAGCAACTTCCTCACCGACCGCTTGATGCAAGTGCCCGGCATCGACGACGTCCGCTCGATGATCGCCCTTGAAGAGATCAAGGCGGCCTCACCGCTCCCGGTGGAGGCCTGAGGGCCTCCACCGGCGCTTCGCCGGTGGTCAGGGCTGCTCCCTCCCCGCTTCGCTCCCCTCCCTCGGAGAGGGAGGGGCCGGCCCCTTCGGGGCCGCTCTTCCGCAGGCGACTACGGATACAAACCGCGTTCTTCGCGGGCGGTGAGGATGCGCTCGCAAGCGACCGCGAACGTGGCGGTGCGCAGGCTGATCTTGTGGCGGTCGGCGGTGTCCCAGATCTTCTTCAGCGCGTCGACCATGATCTTGTCGAGGCGGACGTTGATCTCGTCCTCGCTCCAGAAGAAGCTCGAAAAGTCCTGCACCCACTCGAAGTAGCTGACGGTGACGCCGCCGGCGTTGCAGATGACGTCGGGGACGACGAGGACGCCGCGCTCGCCGAGGACGTCGTCGGCCTCGGGCAGCGTCGGCCCGTTGGCGCCTTCGAGGACGAGCTTGGCCTTGATGCGCTGCGCGCGCTCGGGCGTGATCTGCCCTTCGAGCGCAGCCGGGATGAGGATGTCGCAGTCGACGTCCCAGAACGACTCGTTGTCGATCCGCTCGCCGCCCTTGACGTTGGCGATGCCCGAGTCGTGGCTGATCGCCCCCATCGTCGTCGCCATGTCGAAGCCGCGCGGGTTGACGAGCGTGCCGGTGTGGTCCTGCATGGCGACGATCTTCGCGCCGGCCTGGACGAAGAGCTCGGCCGCCGAGCCGCCGACGTTGCCCATGCCTTGCACCGCGACGCGCGCGCCGTCGAGCGGCAGGCCGATGCGGCGCGCCGCCTCGCGGCCGGTGACGAAAACGCCGCGCCCGGTCGCCTTGACGCGGCCGAGCGAGCCGCCGAGGTGGATCGGCTTGCCGGTGACGACGCCGGTCGCGGTCGTGCCGGTGTTCATCGAGTACGTGTCCATCATCCAGGCCATGATCTGGCCGTTGGTGTTCACGTCGGGCGCGGGGATGTCGCGCTGCGGGCCGATGATGATGCCGATCTCGCTCGTGTAGCGGCGCGTCATGCGCTCGAGCTCCTTCAGCGAGAGCTGCTTCGGGTCGCAGCGGATGCCGCCCTTGGCGCCGCCGTACGGCAGGTTCACGGCGGCGCACTTGACCGTCATCCACGCCGCCAGCGCCATCACCTCCTCGAGCGTCACGTCGGGGTGGTAGCGGACGCCGCCCTTGCCCGGCCCGCGCGAAAGGTTGTGCTGGACGCGAAAGCCTTCGAAGTGAGCGACGCTGCCGTCGTCCATCTCGATCGGCACGTCGACGATCAGGGCGCGCTTGGGGCGCTTCAGCGTCTCCGACCAGCGCGCCAGCCGGCCGAGGTAGGGCAGGACGCGATCGACCTGCGAAAGGTAGGTGTGCCACGGGCTGGTGGCGGTGGGCGAGAGGTAGGAGAGGTAGCTCATGGCGGTGGCAGAAGAGTGGATCGGGGGGCGACAGCGGGCTTGCCGAGCGCCTCGGCCTTGGCGCGCGCCGCCAGCACGGCGGCGATGAAGGCGTCGCGAGCGCCGCGCGTCTCGAGGACGGCCATGGCGGCTTCGGTCGTGCCGCCGGGCGAGGTGACGATGCGGCGCAGCTCGGCCGGCGAATCGGGCGAGGCGGCGGCGAGCGCGGCCGAGCCGGCGACGGTCTGCTCGGCGAGGCGGCGCGCGGCATGCGCCGGTAGCCCCATCTGTCGACCGGCCTCGAGCAGGGCCTCGAGGAGCAGGAAGACGTAGGCCGGGCCCGATCCCGACAACGCGGTCACGGCATCGAGCTGCGCCTCATCGCCGACCCAGATCAGCTCGCCGGTCGGGGCGAGCAGGGCGACGGCGTCGGCGCGGTCCTCGTCGGTCACGGCGGGGCGCGCGAACAGGCCGGCGACGCCCTGGCCGATCAGCGCCGGCGTGTTCGGCATGACGCGGACGACCCGCTCGCTGCCGGTCGCGGCGACGACGGCGTCGCTGCGAACGCCGGCCATGACGCTCACCTGCAGCGCCGCGCCGACATGGCCGGCGCACGGCGCGGCCGCGGCATCGAAGGTCTGCGGCTTGACCGCCCAGACCACGATCTCGGCCATCGTCAGCGAAGGCCCGGCGGCCGAGCGCGCGCTGACCCCGAACTGGCCGACAAGGCGACGCCGGGTTCCCTCGCTAGGCTCGATGACGATGATCGAGGCGCCCGGGCGGCCGGCCTTGACCAGCCCGCCGATGAGAGCCTGCGCCATGTTGCCGCCGCCGATGAAGACGATGTTGCGCACCGCGGCAGTGTAAGCACGACGGGAGTCACAATTTGTACCCCCCATCGGACCTTGCCATGCACCTCGAAGGCTCCTGCCACTGTGGCGCCGTCCGCTTCAGCGTCGAAGCGCACAGCCCGGTGCCGTTCATGCACTGTCATTGCTCGATCTGCCGCAAGACCGCGGGCAGCGGCGGCTACGCGATCAACCTGGGCGCCGCCGCCGCCAGCCTCAAGGTGCGCGGCGCACGCCACCTCGGCACCTACCACGCCCTGATCCGCGAGCCCGGCCGGCGCGCGCGCCGCTCGCCGGCCGAGCGGCGCTTCTGCAAGGACTGCGGCAGCGCGCTCTGGCTCTGGGACCCGCGCTGGCCTGAGCTGATCCACCCGCACGCCTCGGCGATCGACACGCCGCTGCCGAAGCCGCCCGAGGTCGTCGCGGCGGCGCTCGAGTTCGCGCCGGCGTGGGTCGACGTGCCGCGCGGCAAAGGCCACGTGCACGCGCGCCGCTGGCCGGACGAATCGCTCGAGGACTGGCACCGGCGCCACCGTCTCTGGAGCCCGTGACGCGGCGGTGCGGCGCGGCGCCGCCTCGGCCGTCTCAGGCGGGGCGGCGGCCGAAGATGGCACTGCCGACGCGCACCATCGTCGCGCCCTCGAGGATCGCCGCCTCGAGGTCGTCGCTCATCCCGGCCGAGAGCGTGTCGAGCGCGAGGCCTTCGCCGCGCAGCTGATCGAAGAGGCCACGCAAGGCGCGAAACGGGCGCCGCTGCGCGGCAACATCGCCCGTCACCTCCGGGATCGCCATCAGGCCGCGCAAGCGCAGCCGCGGCAGCGCCGCGACCGCGTGGGCGACCGCGCCGACCTCGCCCGGCGCGAGGCCGCTCTTTCTCGCCTCGCCGCTGACGTTGACCTGCAGGCACACCGACAGGGGCGCGAGCACGGGCGGCCGCTGCGCGCTCAGCCGCTCGGCGATCTTGATGCGGTCGACCGTTTGGACCCAGTCGAACAGTTCGGCGACGACGCGCGTCTTGTTGCTCTGCAGTGGGCCGATCAGGTGCCACTCGGGGCGCGGCTCGAGGCCCTCGAGCGCGGCGACCTTCTCGATCGCTTCCTGCACGTAGTTCTCGCCGAAGCGGCGCTGGCCGGCGGCGTGCGCCTCAGCGATCGCGTCGACACCGAAGGTCTTGCTCACGGCGAGCAACGTGACGCTTTGCACGGGGCGTCCGGCGGCCATACAAGCGCTTGCAATGCGCGAGTGCACCTGGGCGAGCTTGTCTGCGATCATTGCGTCCTGGCGCCGCCAAGGCGCGCCGGCAGTGCCTCTTGCCGGACCGATCCGGCACTCACTTTCCTAAGAACCATGGACATTACCCAACTGCTGGCGTTCTCGGTCAAGAACAAGGCCTCGGACCTGCACCTGTCGGCCGGCCTGCCGCCGATGATCCGCGTTCACGGCGACGTGCGCCGCATCAACGTCGACCCGCTCGAGCACAAGCAGGTGCACGACATGGTGTACGACATCATGAACGACTCGCAGCGCAAGAACTACGAAGAAACGCTCGAGTGCGACTTCTCGTTCGAGATCCAGGGCCTGGCGCGCTTTCGCGTCAACGCCTTCAACCAGAACCGCGGTGCCGGCGCCGTGTTCCGGACGATTCCCTCGAAGATCCTGACCCTCGAGCAGCTCAACTGCCCAGCGGTCTTCGCCGAGCTGTCGCTGAAGCCGCGCGGCATGGTGCTGTGCACCGGCCCGACCGGCTCGGGCAAGTCGACGACGCTGGCGGCGATGGTCAACCACCTCAACGAGAACGAGTTCGGCCACATCCTCACCGTCGAGGACCCGATCGAGTTCGTGCACGATTCCAAGAAGTGCCTGATCAACCAGCGCGAGGTCGGCCCGCACACGCTGTCGTTCGCCAACGCGCTGCGCTCGGCGCTGCGCGAGGACCCGGACTGCATCCTTGTCGGCGAGATGCGCGACCTCGAGACGATCCGCCTGGCGCTGACCGCCGCCGAGACCGGCCACCTGGTGTTCGGCACGCTGCACACCTCGAGCGCCGCCAAGACCGTCGACCGGATCGTCGACGTCTTTCCGGCGGCCGAGAAGGAGATGGTCCGATCGATGCTCTCGGAGTCGATGATCGGCGTCATCTCGCAGACGCTCTGCAAGACCAAGGACGGCGCCGGCCGCGTCGCCGCGCACGAGATCATGCTCGGCACGGCGGCGATCCGGAACCTGATCCGCGAGAACAAGGTCGCGCAGATGTATTCGTCGATCCAGACCGGCAACAACATCGGCATGCAGACGCTCGACCAGAACCTGGCCGACCTCGTGCGCCGTAACATCGTGTCGCCGGCGGAAGCACGCGGCAAGGCTAAATTCCCCGAGAACTTCCCGGGGTGAGCCCGGACGGCGGGCCGTCCCTGCGGACGGACCGTCGCCTGGCGAACGACCGGCGCTTGCAAGCGCCGGGCTGGCAAAAGGAACGTGAATGGAACGCGACCAGGCATCGAAATTCGTCAACGACCTGTTGCGCCTGATGGTGTCGCGCAACGGCTCCGACCT
>JADGRJ010000082.1 GCA_017881025.1 Rhizobacter sp.
TACTGCTTGCCGCCGACCATGTACGAGACCGCGGGGGCGTTGACGCCGGCGCCGGCCTGGTACTCCCACAGCTTCTTGCCGGTCCTGGCGTCGAAGGCGCGGAACAGGCCGTTGCCTTCGCCGTTGAAGACCAGGTCGCCGGCGGTGGCGAGGACGCCGCCGATCAGCGGCTGGTCGGTATCGAACTTCCACGCCATCTTGCCGGTGTCGAGGTTGACCGCGGCCAGGCGCCCCCACTGCTTCTCGGTCGCGATGACCTTGAACGCGCCGCCGAGCCAAAGCTTGCCGCCGGGATACGCGGCCTGCTCGACGTGATACGTCATCGGCTGGTGCAGGTTGGCCGCGTAGACCATGCGCAGCTTCGGATTGATCGCCATCGGGCTCCACTCGACGCCACCGTTGGCGCCGGGCAGCATGCGGGCGCCGTCCTTGGTCGGCAGCACCCACATGTTTTCCTGAGGGATCATCGCCTCGCTGAAGCGGATCAGCTCGCCGGTCGCGCGGTCATGCACGTAGACGTGGCCGGTCTTGCCGCCGTGGATGGCGACCTTGGTCATCTTGCCGTCCTTGCCCTTGGCTTCGGTCAGGATGACGGGCGAGACCGCGTCGAGGTCCCAGACGTCGTGCGGCACGTACTGGTAGTGCCACTTCTTCGCGCCGGTGTTGAGGTCGACGGCGACGATCGAGTCGGTGTAGAGGTTGTCGCCCGGGCGCTCGGCGCCGTACAGGTCGGGGCTCGGGTTGCCGACGACGAAGAAGATCGTGTTCGACTCCTTGTCGACCGCCGGCGCCATCCAGACGCCGCCGCCGAGGGTCTTGAAGAAGCCGGCGTTCTTGGCGAGCTGCGCCTTCTCGGCCGCGATGTCGCGGTGCAGGTCGCGCTGGGTCGCGTCCTTGGTCGCCCAGGTGCCTTCGTGGCCGGTCTCGGGGATCGTGTCGAAGGTCCAGAGCAGCTTGCCGTCGTTGGCGTCGAAGGCCTTGACGAAGCCGCGGATGCCGTACTCGCCGCCGTTGGTGCCGATCAGCACCTTGCCGTTGACGGCGACCGGCGCCATCGTCTCCGAGTAGCCGGCTTCCGGGTCGGCGATCTGCGTCGACCAGAGCACCTTGCCGGTCTTGGCGTCGAACGCGAGCAGCTTGGCGTCGAGCGTTCCCATGTAGAGCCGGTCGCCCATGACGGCGACGCCGCGGTTGTTCGGGCCGCAGCAGAAGGTCGTCACCGCGCCCATCTTGTGCTTGTAGTGCCAGAACTCCTTGCCGGTCGCGGCGTCGAGCGCGTACAGGTGGTTGTACGAGGTCGTGATGTACATGACGCCGTCGACGACGATCGGCGCGGTCTCCATCGACTCGAGCACTTCGGTCTGGAACTGGAAAGCCGGGCGCAGCTTGGCGACGTTGGTCGTGTTGATCTGCGCCGCCGGGTAGTACCGGGTCTGCGCATAGTTCATGTTCGAGTGGAGGAAGTTGGCGCTGTCCTTGTCGGCACCGTCGAGCCTGCCCTGCGGCACCGAGATGCTCTTCGGCACCGGCGCCCCGGTGGCGGCAGCACCTCCCGAGATCTCGGCCTGGGCGAACGACGCAGGCGCGGCGGCGCACAGTCCTGCGAAGATGAACGAAGCTGCCCAGGTCCGCGGCAGAAGGGGGGTTCGATGCATGGCTGTCTCCTGTTGTCGCGACGGAACTATGCCCGGTCGCGTTTTTCACGATTGCAAGGGTATCGACAATCGGGCCCACTGCCTATCGATTTGTATCGCTGCATTGCAGCACGGACGACAAGGTTTGACGCGATGACGATACGGGTTCGACAACGATGGTCCGGCGCGGGCGCGCTCCGCGCCGCCCTGCTTGCGCTCGCGCTGACGGCACCGTTCGGGGCCCGCGCGCAGGCGCCGAGCAACCCGACCCTCAATGCGCAGCTGCTGGTCGGCGCACGCCAGGGCGACGTCGCCCAGGTCGAGCGCGTTCTCGCCGCCGGCGCGGCGCCGAGCTCGCGCAACCGGCTCGGCAAGACCGCGCTGCTGCTCGCCGCCGAGAAGGGCAACCTCGCCATCGTCGAAGCGATGCTGAAGCGCGGCGCCGACGTCGACCAGGCGTCGCTCGAGGGCGTGACGCCGCTGATGGCGGCAAGCTACGCCGGCGCCGCCCCCGTCGTCAAGCGCCTGCTCGCGGCCGGTGCGAAGACCGACGTGCGCGATCGCATGAACAAGCCGGCGATCGTCTACGCGGCGGGCCAGGGAAGCGCCGGCGCGGTCGACGCGTTGCTCGCTTCCGGCATCGACGTCGACGCCGCCTACGAGCATGGGCTGACCGCGCTCATGTGGGCCGCGGGGCAGGGCCAGACCGATGCGGTGCGCCTCCTCCTCGCGCGCGGCGCGCAGCGCGACCTGCGCGACGACCGCGGCCTGACGGCGGCCGAGATCGCGCGCCAGGCCGGCCACGGCGCCGTCGCCGAAGCGATCGGCGCGCAGTGACGGCGCCGCCGCGCATCGACCGTCGTACCGCGCTGCGCGCCGTGGCCGCGGGCGCATTGGCAAGCTGGGGGCCGGCGTCGGTTCGCGCCGCCGACGCCTGGCCCACGAAGCCGATCCGCTTCGTCGTTCCCTTCGCGCCCGGCGGCAGCTCGGAGATCGTCGCACGCTCGACCGCCGTCGAGCTCGGCAAGCTGCTCGGCCAGAGCGTCTACGTCGACAACAAGCCGGGCGGTGCCGGCAACGTCGCGATGGCCGAGGTCGCTCGTGCCGACGACCAGCACACCGTCATCCTCGGCCACATCGGCACGCTCGCGGTCAACCCGTTCATCTTCGACAAGCTCCCGTATGACCCGATCAGGGACTTCAAGCCGATCTCGCTGCTGGCCAAGGTGCCGAGCCTCTACGTCGTCCATCCCGACGTGCCGGCGAAGGACCTGAAGGAGTTCGTCGCCCTCGCCAAGGCCAAGCCGGGCCAGCTCAACTACGGCTCGGCGGGCAACGGCAGCGCCGGCCATCTCGCCTTCGAGTACCTGAAGATGGCGACCGGCACCTTCGTGGTCCACGTGCCCTATCGCGGCACCGGGCCGCAGCTCACCGACCTGCTCGCCGGCCGCCTCCAGGCGGCGTCGGTCGGCGCACCGGCGATCCTGCAGTTCATCAAGGCCGGCAAGCTCCGCTGCATCGCTACCGGGACGAGCCAGCGCATCGCTCAGCTTCCCGACGTGCCGACGGTCGCCGAGCAGGGCTGGCCGAAGTTCGAGATGACGCAGTGGTACGGCCTGCTCGCGCCGGCGAGCCTGGCCGCGCCGAACGCCGACAAGCTCGCCGCCGCCGCGGCGCGTGCGGTGCGCGAGCCGGCCGCACTCGAGCGCCTGCAGACCGACGCCGCGATCGCCGTCGGCAGCACGCCGGCCGAGTTCGCCGCGTTCATCGCGACCGAGCGCGAGCGCTGGAAGCCGGTGCTCGCGCGCGCGAAGGTCAAGCCGGACTAGCGCCGGCGGCGACGGGCGCCAAGCTCGGCCACGCCGGCACGCCGGCGAGCTCGCGCGCGACGTCGCCATGGAACCAGCCGACCGCCTGCTCGGCGCGGCCGGCGGTGAGGTGGTCGTTGGCGCCGCTCTTCAGGCCGCGCTGGATGCCGATCGCGCAGGCGATGTCTTCCTTCCGGAACACGCCTTCCTCGATCAGGCGGAAGGTCTTCTCCCAGTGCGGCGTCCAGTCGGGCGTCGCGCGGTCGGCGGGGATCAGCATGCGGTGCGTCCACGACAGCGTCTCCGGGCCGACGGGATAGAGCGTCACCAGGCTCAGGTAGTCGGGATGGAAGATCGTGATCGCGTTCGGGAAGACGACCTGGCTCGGCGTCGCCAGCTCGCACAGCGACGCCATGTCGCCGGGCAGCGGCGCGTCGGCCGACTTCGCCCACGCCTCGGCGGCGCGGCGCGCGACCAGCGACTGGATGTGCGGGCCGAAGCGCTCGGCCGCCGTCAGCCCGTCGGCGAAGAACGGATAGATCGTGTCCTTGTGCAGGACGCGGATGTGGTACGCCTCGAGGAAGGCGTCGATGATCAGCTTCCAGTTGGCCGGGTACTCGGCGCGCACGGTGCGGAAGGGGCGCAGGCCGGCGATGCCGTAGAACGGCAGCTCGCCGTCGAGGCCGCACAGGTGCGCGGCGACGTCGATCGTCGCGTCCGGCGACGGCACGACCCAGAGCAGGCCGTGGCGCTCTTCCGCCGGCAGGGCGACCAGGCTTTCGGCGCTCGCATCGCAGGCATCGAAGGCCTCGGCGTGGAGGCGGTGCCGAAGCGAGCCCTCGAGGCGATACGTCCAGCCGTGGTACGGGCAGACGATGCTCGCCTTCGGCAGCGCCTCCGTTGCCGCATCGACCAGGCGCATGCCGCGATGGCGGCAGACGTTGAGGAACGCGCGAAAGCGCCCGTCGGCGTCGCGCGTGAGCAGCATCGGCACGCCGTACTCGTCGTGCGCGAGGACGTGGCCGGGCGGCAGCTCGCTGGCGTGGCCGACGATGAGCGGCAGCGGCCGGAACAGCCGCTCGATCTCGGCGTCGCGCACCTCGGCGCTGAAGTAGTTCTCGACCGGAATGCGCGCGACCGGCTCGGTGCTGTCGCGCCAGTCGAGACGAGCGGCGACGAGCTGGGCGCGGATGCGCTCGAGTTGCGAGGCGGTGTGGGGCGGCAGCGTCATCGGGGTGCGCGAGGCTCGCGTCATTTTCCGCCTGGCGGCCTCGCTGCGCCAGCGCGCCGAGCACAATCGCGGGAGACACGGGGGCGCAACATGGGCGAGCGGCGTTTCGACGGCAAGGTGGCACTCGTCACCGGCGGCAACAGCGGCATCGGCCTGGCAGTCGCGCAAGGGCTGGTCGACGAAGGCGCGCGCGTCGTCATCGTCGGCCGCAACGCCGAGACGGTCGCGCGCAGCGCCGCCGACCTCGGCGCTGCGGCGCGCGGCGTCGTCGCCGACACGTCGCGCCTCGCCGACCTCGATCGCGTGATCGTGGCGACGCGCGAGTTCGGCGGCGGCCGCCTCGACGTGCTGTTCGCCAACGCCGGCGTCGGCACCTTCGGGCCGCTGGCAGCGACGACCGAGGCCATGTGGGACACGACCTTCGACATCAACGTCAAGGGCGTCTACTTCACGGTGCAGAAGTCGGTCGAGCTGATGCAGGCGGGCGGCGCGATCGTCCTCAACGCGTCGGTCGCCGCCGGCAAGGGCAACCCAGGCAGCTCCGTCTACGGCGCGAGCAAGGCGGCCGTGCGTTCGTTCGGTCGCACGATCGCCGCCGAGCTCGTCGGGCGCGGCATCCGCGTCAACGTCGTCAGCCCGGGGCCGATCGAGACGCCGATCTTCGACCGGACGAAGGCGCCGCCGCAGCAGGTCGCCGAGATCAAGGCGGCCATGCTGGCGCGCAACCCGATGAAGCGCTTCGGCACGACCGACGAGGTCACCGCCGCGGTGCTCTTCCTCGCGTCGGACGCTGCGTCGTTCATCACCGGCGTCGACCTGCTCGTCGACGGCGGCGTGGGGAGCTTCTGAGCGCGGCGGTCAGCCGGCGATCGGGGTCGAGCCGAGGTCCTCAGGCGACGCCGCCGTCGTCGAGGCTGCGTTGGCGACGCGGAGCAACTCGGCGACCGCTGCCATCGCGATGAGCTCGGGCGCGCGGCCGGCGATGCCGACATCGCCGATCGGACACGTCATGCGCTCGATCGCAGCGGCCGCCACGCCGCGCTCGGCGAGCCGTCGCAAGAAGGTCGCGCGTTTCGTCTTCGAGCCGATCAGGCCGCAGAAGGCGAAGTCGCCGCGGCGCAGGATGGCCTCGGTGATTCGCAGGTCGAGCGCGTGCTCGTGGGTAAGGACCAGGAAGAACGCGCCGACGGGCGCGTTCTCGACCTCGCGCTCGACGGTGTCGACCGACGTGCGGCGGATGTGCGCCGGCCAGGGCGAGCCGAGCGTCGTCGCCTCCGGGAAGCCCTCGTCGCGCTCGTCGAACCAGTCGACGTCGACGTCGAGCGTCGCCAGCAGCGTCGCGATGGCGCGGCCGACGTGGCCGGCGCCGTGCAGCTGCAGGTGAAAGAGCGGCACGCTCGCCGGCCAGCGCGCCAGCGACTCGGCGTCGAGCGGCGCGAACGCGAGCGTCACGGCGCCGCCGCAGCACTGGCCGAGCGAAGGGCCGAGCGCGAACGACTGCTCGCTCCGCTGCGTGACGTCTCCGGCGAGAATCGCCCGGCCCACCGTGATCGCCTTCAGCTCGAGATGGCCGCCGCCGATCGTGCCGATCGATTCGTCGCCGCCGACGAGCATTCGCGTGCCGACGCCGCGCGGCACCGAGCCGCGCACCGCGACGACTTCGACGACGACCGCCGGCCTCGCTTCGGCGAGCCACAGCGCGGCGCGATCGCGCAGTCGCAACTCGCTCATGGCCGCGCCGCCTGAACGGACGTGACCGCGCGCAGGATCGCCTCGCTCGTCGCCGGCGCGCTGAGCGGCGGATCGACGCGATGGTCGCCCGCCGACGAGACCGCATCGCGGATCGCGAAGAAGACAGAGAAGGGCAGCAGCAGCGGCGGCTCGCCCGTCGCCTTGCTGCGGTGGATCGTCTCGGCGACGTTGTCGTCGCCGACGCCGTCCTTCCACAGGCGAACGTCGAAGACGGGCGGGCAGTCGTTCGCGGTCGGGATCTTGTACGTGCTCGGCGCGTGCGTGAGGAGCAGGCCCGCGCGCGGCGTGCCGTCGTTCGGGTGCCAGACGAGCTCTTCCATCGTCAGCCAGCCCATGCCCTGGATGAAGCCGCCTTCGATCTGGCCGATGTCGATGGCAGGGTTGAGCGAGCGGCCGGCGTCGTGGAGGACGTGCCCGGCGAGCAGCCTCCATTCGCCGGTCAGCGTGTCGACGACGACCTCGCTGACCGCCGCGCCGTAGGCGAAGTAGTAGAACGGGTGGCCCTGCATCGTCTCGCGATCCCACGACAGTCCGGGCGTCGCGTAGAAGCCGTCGGACCAGAGTTGGACGCGCGCCATGTAGGCCTCGACGATCAGCTCGCGGAACGACACTGTCTTCTTCGCGCCGATCTCGACCTCGTCGGCCGCGAAGCGCACCTCGTCGGCCGCGACACCGTGGCGCTCCGCCGCGAAGGCGACCAGGCGCGCCTTGATCTGCCGCGCCGCGTCCTGCGCCGCCTTGCCGTTGAGGTCGCTGCCGGTCGATGCCGCCGTCGCCGAGGTGTTGGCGACCTTCTGCGTGTCGGTGGCGGTGACGCGAACGCTCGCGATGTCGACGCCGAGCTCGTGTGCCACGACCTGCGCGACCTTCGTGTTGAGGCCCTGGCCCATCTCGGTGCCGCCGTGGTTGACGAGCACCGAGCCGTCGCCGTAGACGTGGACCAGCGCGCCGGCCTGGTTCAGGTGGACCAGGTTGAACGAGATGCCGAACTTGACCGGCGTCAGCGCGATCCCCCGCTTCAGCACCGCGCTCGTCGCGTTGTATTCGGCGATCGCCTGGCGCCGCGCGCGATAGCCGCTGGTGGCCTCGAGCTCGGCGACGAGCTCGACGACGATGTTGTCGTCGACGACCTGGCCGTACGGCGTGACGTTGCGCTCGCCCGGCGCACCGGCGCGCGGGCTCGGCCCGTAGAAGTTGACGCGGCGGACGTCGAGCGGATCCTTGCCGAGCTGTCGAGCGATCGAGTCGATGATGTTCTCGACCGCGATCGCGCCTTGCGGGCCGCCGAAGCCGCGGAACGCCGTGTTGCTCTGCGTGTTGGTCCGTCCTGAGTAGCCGTGGATGGCGACGTCAGGCAGCCAGTAGGCGTTGTCGAAGTGGCAGATCGCGCGCGTCATCACCGGCCCCGAGAGGTCGGCCGAAAAGCCCGCGCGCGAGACCATCGTCAGCTCGGCGCCGAGGATCCTGCCGTCGTCGTCGTAGCCGACCTCGTACTCGTAGTGAAAGCAGTGGCGCCGGCCGGTGATCATGAAGTCGTCGTCGCGGTCGAGGCGCAGCTTGACCGGCCGGCCGAGCTGTCGCGCCGCGATCGCGGCGACGCACGCGAACAGCGCCGACTGCGATTCCTTGCCGCCGAAGCCGCCGCCCATGCGCCGGCATTCGACCTGGACGTGGTGCGACTGCAGGCCGAGGCACTTGGCGACCAGATGCTGCATCTCGCTCGGATGCTGCGTCGAGCAGTGGACGAGCATGCCACGGTCCTCACGCGGCACCGCGTACGAGATCTGGCCTTCGAGATAGAACTGCTCCTGGCCGCCGACCTCGAGCGTGTCGGCGAGGCGATGCGGCGCCGCGGCGATCGCGGCGCGCGCATCGCCGCGCGCGAGGTGCATCGGCGCCAGGACGTAGCTCTTTGCGGCGTGCGCCTCGACCGGCGTCAGGATCGGCGCGAGCGGCTCGATCGTCAGCGCCGCCTTCGCCTGCGCCGCCGCGCGCCGCGCCTGGTCGCGGGTCTCGGCGATCACCGCGAACACCGGCTGGCCGAGGTAGTGGACGACGCCGTCGGCGAGGATCGGATCGTCGTGGACGACCGGGCCGCAATCGTTTGGCCCGGGGATGTCGGCGGCGACGAGGACGGCGACCACGCCCGGCATCGTCGCGATGCGGTCGCGATCGACCGCGACGAGGCGGCCGTGCGCGACCGGCGACAGGCCGAGCGCCGCGTGCAGCGTGCCGGCGAGCTCGGGCAGGTCGTCGACGTAGGGCGCGCTGCCGGCGACGTGCAGGTGCGCCGACTCGTGCGGCAAGGAGGCGCCGACGCCGGTGCCGACGTCGCCCCGCACCGCCTCGTCGCCGCGCGCGCCGGGCGGACTCAGCCATTGTGGGTCGAGCGATCGGTTCACGGCGTCGCCTCGACGCGCGATGCAGGAACGACGTGCACCATCGCGCTCCACACGCTCGACTCGCTCGCCGCCAGCGGCGAGTTCGGCCGCGTCTCGAGCCAGAAGCGCTCGAGCAGGTTCTGCGCGACCTGCATGCGGTAGGCGGCGCTCGCGCGCATGTCGGTGAGCGGGACGAAGTCGCTCGCGAGCGCAGCCTGCGCGGCGGCGACGGCGGCCTCGCCCCACGCTTTGCCGACGAGCGCGGCTTCGGCACGCGCCGCGCGCTGCACCGTCGCCGCCATGCCGCCGAAGGCGAGGCGCGCGGCGACGACGCTGCCGTCATCGCCGAGCTCGATCGCCAGCCCGGCGCAGACGGCGGAGATGTCGCAATCGAAGCGCTTCGAGATCTTGTACGCGCGCACCGCGGCGCGCGTTGCGAGCGGCACTTCGATCGTCGCCACGAACTCGCCGGCCTGGAGCAGGTTCTTCATGTAGCCGGTGTAGAAATCGGCGAGGCGGACGCGCCGCGTCGCGCCGCCGCGGCGCAGGACGAGCGATGCCTCGAGCGCCATCAGCACCGGCGCCGAGTCGCCGATCGGCGAGCCGTTCGCGACGTTGCCGCCCATCGTTCCGGTGTGGCGCAGCGGCACGCCGGCGAAGCGCAGCCACACCTCGGCGAGGGTGGGCCAGCGCGCGACGAGGGCGCGCCAGGCGTCCTCGAGCGACGCCGCGGCGCCGATCGAGAGGATGCCGTCGCGCTCCTCGATTCGCTTGAGCTCGTCGACGGCGCCGATGTAGATCAGGCGCGGCAGGTCGCGGAACATCTTGTTGACCCACAGGCCGATGTCGGTCGAACCGGCAAGGACGCGCGCGTCGGGATGCGCGAGCAGCGTCGCGGCGAAGTCGTCGAGCGTTCGCGGCGCGATGAACTCGGCGCCGCCTGGGGCGACGCTGCGCAGCGGCGGTGCATCGCGAAGCGCCGCGAGCGCCGCGACCACCGGCGCCGCGTCGAGCGCCGCGGCGGGCAGGTCGAACATCCGCTCGCCGGCGTCGACGATCGGCCGGTAGCCGGTGCAGCGGCAGAGGTTGCCCGACAGCTCGTCGGCGATCTGCTGGCGCGTCGGCCGCGTGCCGCGCGCGCCGTGGTGCTGGTAGGTCGCCCAGAGCGACATCACGAAGCCCGGCGTGCAGAAGCCGCACTGCGAGCCGTGGCACGCGACCATCGCCCGCTGCACGGGATGGAGCTCGCCGTTCGCGCCCTGGAGGTCTTCGACCGTGAAGAGCGCCTTGCCGTCGAGCGTCGGCAGGAACTGGATGCAGGCGTTGGCGCTGCGCAGGCGCAGGCCGGCGACGACATCGTCGCCGCTCGCGCCGGCCGGCGCGAGCTCGCCGATGACGACGGTGCAGGCGCCGCAGTCGCCTTCGTTGCAGCCTTCCTTGGTGCCGGTGCAGCGCGCGTCCTCGCGCAGCCAGTCGAGGACGGTGCGCGTCGGCGCGGCGCCGTCGACCTCGACGACGCTGCCGCGGTGGAAGAAGCGGATCGGACGGCTCGTCATGTTGATGCGATGGTATACACGCGATTCGCATGCCACCCCGCCTCCCCGCGACCTCCCCGCCGCGCCGCGCCGACGCCGCAGCGCGTGTCGCCATCCGCGGCGACCTGCTCGATTTCAGCGCCGACCCGGCGTGGGGCGATATCGATTCGCCGGCGGTTCGCTTCCGCCCCGATCACTGGCTGCTCGCCGAGGCCGGGCGCGTCGTCGCCGTGCAGCCCGAGCCGCCCGGAGACGACTGGCAACGCCACGACCACGCCGGTTGCCTGGTCCTGCCGGGTTTCGTCGACACCCACGTGCACAGCCCGCAGATCGACGTCATCGCCAGCTACGGGAGCGAGCTGCTCGACTGGCTGACGACGCACACGTTCCCGGCCGAGGCGCGCCACGCCGACGCCGCGCACGCCGAAGCCGCGGCGGCGCACTTCCTCGACGCGCTGCTCGCGCACGGAACGACCTCGGCGCTCGTCTTCCCGACCGTCCACGCCGGCTCGGTCGACGCGATCTTCGCCGCCGCCGAGGCGCGCGGCATGCGCGTCATCGCCGGCAAGGTGCTGATGGACCGGAACGCGCCGGCCGACCTCGTCGACGACGTCGCCACGGCCGAGCGCGACATGGAAGCGCTGATCGCGCGCTGGCACGGCCGCGCGCGCCTCGCCTACGCGGTGACGGTGCGCTTCGCGCCGACGAGCTCGCGCGGGCAGCTCACGCTCGCCGGGCGGCTGTGCCGCGCCGATCCGTCGCTCTACATGCAGACCCACCTCGCCGAGAACCGCGCCGAGGTGCGCTGGGTGCACGAGCTGTTCCCGGAGGCGCGCAGCTACCTCGACGTCTACGCGGCGGTCGGCCTGCTGCACGCGCGAAGCGTCTTCGCGCACGGCATCTGGCTCGACGATGCCGACCGCGCCGCGATTGCCGACGCCGGCGCGCAGATCGCGCACTCGCCGTCGTCGAACCTGTTCCTCGGCAGCGGCCTGTTCGGCTGGCGCGCCGCCGAGGCGGCGGGAATCCGTGTCAGCCTGGCGAGCGACGTCGGCGGCGGCACGAGCCTGTCGATGCTTCGCAACATGGCCGACGCGTACAAGATCCAGGCGCTCGCCGGCGAGCGCCTCACCGCCTGGAAGGCGCTGCACGCGGCGACGCGCGGCGCGGCGACGGCGCTCGGCCTCGGCGCCGAGATCGGCTCGCTCGACGTCGGCGCGGCAGCCGACGTCTGCGTCTGGGACGCCGCCGTCGGCGCCGTGGCGACGCGCCGCGCCGCCGTGGCCCGCACCTTGCATGAGCGCGTCTTCGCCTGGATGACGCTGGCCGACGAGCGCAACCTCGTCAAGGCGTTCGTCGCCGGCCGGGCGCACTACGATCGCGACGGCGCCTGACTTCATCCCCGGAACCCCGTGATGCTTCGTCTCGAGCTCGTCGACATCAGCAAGTCGTATCCGGCGGTGAAGGCCAACGACCGCGTGAGCCTGCGCGTCGAGCCCGGGCAGATCCACGCCGTCCTCGGCGAGAACGGCGCCGGCAAGTCGACGCTGATGAAGATCATCTACGGCGCCGTCCGTCCCGACGCCGGCGAGATGCGCTGGAACGGCGCGCGCGTCGAGGTCGCGTCGCCGGCCGAGGCGCGCGCGCTCGGCATCAGCATGGTCTACCAGCACTTCAGCTTGTTCGACACCCTGACCGCGGCCGAGAACGTCTGGCTCGGCCTCGACAAGTCGCTCTCGCTCGCCGAGGTGACGGCGCGGATCCGCAAGGTCGCGGGCGTGTACGGCCTCGACGTCGATCCGGTGCGGCCGGTGCACACGCTCTCGGTCGGCGAGAAGCAGCGCGTCGAGATCGTCCGTGCCCTCATGACCGCGCCCAAGCTGTTGATCCTCGACGAGCCGACGTCGGTGCTGACGCCGCAGGCGGTGCAGACCCTATTTGGCACGCTGCGCAGCCTTGCGCAGCAAGGCTGCTCGATCCTCTACATCTCGCACAAGCTCGACGAGATCCGGTCGCTGTGCCATCACTGCACCGTGCTGCGTGGCGGCAAGGTGACCGGCGAAGTCGACCCGACCCGGGAGACGAACGCCAGCCTGTCGCGCCTCATGATCGGCGCCGAGCCGCCGCAGCTGCAGCACCGCGCCGCGCAGCCGGGTGCGGTCGTCCTTTCGGTGCGCCGCCTCTCGCTCGCCAAGGAAGATCCGTTCGGCACCGCGCTCGATGCCGTCTCGTTCGATGTCCGCGCCGGCGAAGTCGTCGGCATCGCCGGCGTCTCGGGCAACGGCCAGCAGGAGCTGATGGCGGCGATCTCGGGCGAGGACCGGCGCGCGCCGGCCGGATCGATCACGCTCTTCGACCGCGATATCGCCCGCGCCTCGCCGCGCACGCGCCGCGACGCGGGCCTGCACTTTGTTCCCGAGGAGCGCCTCGGCCGCGGCGCCGTGCCGACGCTCTCGCTGGCACAGAACACGCTGCTGACGCGAACGCGCGCGGTCGGCGCCGGCGGCTGGATCCGTGTCGGCGACGTGACCGCGCTCGCCGAGGCGCTGATCCGCCGCTTCAACGTCAAGGCCGGCGGCCCGGGCTCGGCGGCGAAGAGCCTCTCGGGCGGCAACCTGCAGAAGTTCATCGTCGGGCGCGAGATCGACGCGCAGCCGAAACTCCTCGTCGTCTCGCAGCCGACCTGGGGCGTCGACGTCGGCGCCGCGGCGCAGATCCGCGGCGAGCTGCTCGCGCTGCGCGACGCCGGCTGCGCCGTCCTCGTCGTCAGCGAGGAGCTCGACGAGCTGTTCGAGATCTGCGATCGCCTCGTCGTCATCGCCCAGGGACGGGTCTCGCCGAGCATCGCGACCGCCGAGGCGACGGTCGAGCGGATCGGCGAATGGATGAGCGGCCTGTGGCAGCGCGACGCGAAGGCGAGCCATGCTGAAGCTTGAGGCGCGCCCCGAGCCGTCGCGGGCGATGTCGATCGCCTCGCCGCTGATCGCGCTCGCGATCACGGTCGTGATCGGCACGTGCCTCTTTCTCATCCTCGGCAAGGACCCGCTGCGCGGCCTGGCGGTCTTCTTCGTCGAGCCGGTGAAGAGCGTCTACGCGCTCACCGAGCTCGCGGTCAAGGCGACGCCGCTGCTCCTGATCGCGCTCGGCCTGGCGGTGTGCTTCCGCTCCAACGTCTGGAACATCGGCGCCGAAGGGCAGTTCATCGTCGGCGCGATCTTCGCGAGCGGCGTGGCGATGCAGGCGACGGCGTCCACCGGCGGATGGTTCTTCGTTGCCGTCATCGCTGGAGGCATCGTCGGCGGCATGGCGTGGGCGGCGATCGTGGCGCTGCTGCGCGACCGCTTCAACGCCAACGAGATCCTGGTCAGCCTGATGCTCGTCTACGTCGCCGAGCAGCTCCTCAACTACGTCGTCTACGGGCCGTGGAAGGACCCGGCGGGCTACAACTTCCCGCAGACGATCACCTTCCTGAAATCGACGCAGGTGCCCAAGCTCTTCACCGGCTACCGCGTCAACGTCGGCGTGCTGGTCGCGCTCGTGTCGGTCGCCGCGTTCTGGATCCTGCTCTTTCGCACCTACGCGGGCTTCCAGCTCCAGGTCGGCGGCCTCGCGCCGGCGGCGGCGCGCTACGCCGGGTTCTCGTCGCGCAAGGCGCTCTGGTCGGCGCTGCTGCTGTCGGGCGGCATGGCCGGCCTCGCCGGCGGGCTCGAGGTCGCCGGGCCGCTCGGCCAGCTGACGCCGCACGTTCCGGCGGGCTACGGCTTCGCCGCGATCATCGTCGCCTTCGTCGGCCGCCTCCATCCGGTCGGCATCGTCTTCTCGGCGATCCTGATGAGCATGTTCTACATCGGCGGCGAGCTCGCGCAGTCGCGCCTCGGCCTGCCGAAGTCGCTGACGGGCGTGTTCCAGGGGCTGCTGCTCTTCACGCTGCTCGCCTGCGACACGCTGATCGCGTACCGCGTTCGCTGGAAGCCGTCGCGCGTCGCGCCCGTCGTCGCGGCGCCGACCGTCGACGACGCGCCGCTCAATCCGGTCGTCGCGTCGACCACGCTCCCCGCGCGAGAGGGCACCTGATGGACCAGTTCGCGCTCCTCGTCGCGGCGACGCTCAACTCGGGCACCGTGCTCGCGTTCGCGGCGCTGGGCCTGCTCATCAACGAGCGCGCCGGCATCGTCAACCTCGGCGCCGAAGGGATGATGCTGGTCGCGGCGATCGCCGGCTTCGCGACCGCCGTCCATACCGGCAACGACTGGCTCGCGTTCGGCGCCGGCGCCGTCGCCGGCGCGGTGCTCGCGGCGGCGTTCGGCGTGCTCGTGATCTGGCTCAACACCAACCAGTACGCAACCGGCTTGGCGCTCAGTCTCTTCGGCGCGGGCTTCTCCGCCTTCGTCGGCATCCGCTACACGCAGGAAAAGCTCGGCGAGCAGCACAGCTTCAGCATCCCGGGCCTGGCCGACCTCCCATTCGTCGGGCCGGCGCTGTTTCGCCAGCACCCGATGGTCTATCTCGCCATCGCCGCGACGATCGCGATCGCCTGGTTCCTCTATCGCTCGCGCGCCGGCCTGGTGCTGCGCGCGGTCGGCGAATCGCCCGAGTCGGCACACGCTCTCGGCTACCCGGTGCGCAGGATCCGTCTCGCCGCGGTCGTCGTCGGCGGCGCGCTCTGCGGCGTCGCCGGCGCCTACATCTCGGTCGTCTACACGCACCTGTGGGTCGAGGGCATGACCGCGGGGAAGGGCTGGATCGCGCTC
>JADGRJ010000299.1 GCA_017881025.1 Rhizobacter sp.
CGCGCGGAGAGCCCGCGCAACCCGATCCAGCACGTTCACTTCTCGAGCTTCATCATTCAATGAACGAGCAGATCCTGACGCAGGACGAAGTCGACGCGCTGCTCCAGGGCATCGCCGGCGAAAGCGACTCGCTCGCGCCCGAGGCGCCCGATGCGGGCGGCGTTCGCAGCTACGACCTGGTCAACCAGGACCGGATGGTCCGCGAGCGCATGCCGGCGCTCGAGATCATCAACGAGCGCTTCGCCAAGAACATCCGCGCCGGCCTGTTCGGCTTCATCCGAAAGAGCCCCGAGGTCTCGATCGGGCCGATGCACGTCCACAAGTACAGCGCCTTCCTGCGCGAGATCGCCTCGCCGACCAACTTCAACATCGTCTCGGTGCGGCCGCTGCGCGGCCTCGGCCTCGTCGTCTGCGACCCGCCGCTCGTCTTCGCCGTCATCGACGCCCTCTTCGGCGGCGCCGGCAAGTACCCGACGCGGATCGAGGGACGCGACTTCTCGGCCACCGAGCAGAAGGTCATCCGCCGCCTCGTCGACGTGGTGACGAGCGACTACAAGCGCGCCTGGGAGGGCATCTACCAGCTCGAGCTCGACTACGTCCGCTCGGAGATGCAGCCGCAGTTCGCCAACATCGCCCAGCCGTCGGAGATCGTCGTCTCGACCTCGTTCACGCTCGAGATCGGCGAGGCGAGCGGGACGATCCACTTCTGCATCCCCTACGCGACCCTCGAGCCGATCCGCAACGTCCTCTACTCGACGATGCACGGCGCCTCGAACGCGCCCGACCACCGCTGGATGAACCTGATGACGCAGCAGATCCAGGCCGCAGAGGTCGAGCTCGTCGCCGAGCTGGCGCAGGCGCCGGCGACGGTCGAGCAGCTGCTCGCGCTGAAGGCCGGCGATTTCATCGAGCTCGACCTGCACCAGGCGATCCAGGCCAAGGTCGCGGGCGTGCCGGTGCTCGACTGCCATTACGGAACCTCGAACGGGAAGTACGCGCTCAAGGTCGATCAACTGCTCGCCGGCTCGAGAGAAGGCTGGCTCGGAGAAAACAATGTCCACTGAGAACCCTTCGGGCGCCATGCCCGCCGATGACGCGGCCGCCGAATGGGCCGCCGCGGACGCGCGCGCCGAGACGGCTTCCGAGGTGCACGAGGCGGCCGACCAGGTCTCGCCGGCGTCGTTCGCGAACTTCGCGCCAACCACCGGCTCGACCGCCGGCAACGACATCAACATGATCCTGGACATCCCGGTTCAGCTCACCGTCGAGCTGGGCCGGACGCGGATCCCGATCAAGAACATCCTGCAGCTCGCGCAGGGCTCGGTCGTCGAGCTCGAGGCGATGGCCGGCGAGCCGATGGACGTGCTCGTCAACGGCTACCTGATCGCGCAGGGCGAGGTCGTCGTCGTCAACGAGAAGTTCGGCATCCGCCTCACCGACATCGTCACGCCGAGCGAGCGCATGCGCCGTCTGTCGCGCGGCTGATCGGATCCTCTCTTTCCCGGACCTGAGATGCCCAGCGGCTTGAGCTCGTTGCTGTGGTTCTGCGCGATCGTCGCGGCGATCCCGGTGACGCTGTGGTTTCTGAAGCGCACGCCGCTCGGAGGTGCCGGCGGCGCGGGCGTGATGAAGAGCGTCGCGATGCTGCCGCTGTCGGCCTCGCAGCGCATCGTCACGGTCGAGATCGGCAGCGGCGACGAGCGGCGCTGGCTCGTTCTCGGCGTGACGCCGGCGTCGATCACGACGCTGCACACGATGGCGCCGCAGGAAGCCGCGGCGGCGCCCTCGACCGGCGAGATGCATCCGGCCTTCGCCCAGATCCTCGGCCGCTTCCGTCGCAGCGACGCCGGGGATGCCGGTGCCCGCTGAGCGCATCGCCCAGGCCGAGCAGCGGCGCGGCGACGCCGAGCTCGACGAGCGCCTGCGCGGCGCGTCGCGCGGCCGCGTCGCCTGGCTCGCGTTCGTCGTCCTCGCCGTGGTGGCGCTGGTCGTCGTCGCCTTCCCCGCCTCGGCGCAGACGCCGCCCGCCGGCGGCGCGACGCTGCCGCTCATCATCGGCCAGAGCGCGGGCAGCACCAGCTACTCGGTGCCCGTCCAGACCCTCCTCTTCTTCACCGCGCTCAGCTTCCTGCCCGCCGTGCTGCTGCTGATGACGAGCTTCACGCGCATCGTCATCGTCCTGAGCCTGCTGCGCCAGGCGCTCGGCACGCAGGCGGCGCCGCCGAACCAGGTCGTCATCGGCCTCAGCCTCTTCCTCACCTTCTTCGTCATGGGGCCGACGATCGACAAGGTCTACGCCGACGCCTACCAGCCGTACGCGGAGAGCAGAATAGATTTCGCCGAGGCGCTCAAGCGCGGCGAGAGCCCGGTGCGCACCTTCATGATGAAGCAGACGCGCCAGGCCGACGTGATGCTCTTCGCCAAGCTGGCCCGCATCGATCCGGCGGTGAAGACCGCCGACGTGCCGTTCAAGGTGCTGGTTCCCGCGTTCGTGACGAGCGAGCTGAAGAGCGCGTTCCAGATCGGCTTCCTCGTCTTCCTGCCGTTCCTGATCATCGACATGATCGTCGCCAGCGTGCTGATGTCGCTCGGCATGATGATGCTGTCGCCGGTGCTGATCGCCCTGCCGTTCAAGCTCATGCTGTTCGTCCTCGCCGACGGCTGGAACCTCCTCCTCGGCTCGCTCGCCGCCAGCTTCGTCACCTAGGGCAAGGCTTTCCTCATGGACTCCCAACAGGTCTTCACCTTCGGCCAGCAGAGCCTCTACATGCTGCTCATGATCTCGGCGCCGATCCTGCTCACGGTGCTCGCGGTCGGCCTCGTCGTCAGCATCTTCCAGGCGGCGACGCAGATCCACGAGGCGACGCTTTCGTTCGTGCCGAAGATCGTCGCCGCGGTCGCGGTGCTGGCGATCGCCGGGCCGTGGATGCTGACCTCGCTGGTCGAGTTCCTGCAGCGCACGCTGCAATCGATTCCCACCGTCGTCGGCTGACCGGGCCTTCCCATGCTCACGTTCACCGAGGCCGACGTCCTCGCGTGGGTGACGCCGATCCTCTGGCCGTTCCTGCGCGTCCTCGCCCTCTTCAGCGCGCTGCCGGTGATCGCCCAGCGCAGCGTGCCGATGCGCCTTCGCATCGGCCTCGCCTTTCTCGTCGCGTTCTGCGCGCAGGCGTCGATCCCGGCGATGGCGCCGGTCGCCCTCGATTCGGCCGCGGGCATGACGGCCGTCCTGCAGCAGGTGCTGGTCGGCGTCTCGCTCGGGTTCTCGGTGCGAATCGTCTTCGCCGCGATCGAGTTCGCGGGCGAGCTGATCGGCCTGCAGATGGGCCTGAACTTCGCCTCGTTCTTCAATCCGATGAGCGGCGGCGAGGAGACGGCGGTGAGCCGCTTCTTCGGCGTCTCGATCTCGTGGCTCTTCATCGTCAGCGGCGGTCACCTGCTCGTCATCGCCGCCGTCGTCCAGAGCTTCACCGCGTTTCCGGTCACGGGCGACCCTTTCGCCTTCCTGCGCACCGTCGAGCCGCAGCGCTGGGGCGCCGAGATCTTCAGCCTGGGCCTGTGGATCGCGCTGCCGCTGGTGGCGATGCTGCTCTTCACCAACCTCGTCCTCGGCGTCATCTCGCGCGTCGCGCAGCAGATGAACATCTTCGCGATCGGCTTTCCGATCACGCTCGGCGTCGGCCTGGTCGGCGTGCTGCTGACGCTGCCGCTGATGGAAATGCCGTTCACGATGGCGCTGGAACGGATGCTGGCCCAGTTCCAGTGACGCGGCAGGAGACGGCTCAGGCCGTCATTCGTGACACCTCGCGGCGGTGTCGGCGTCGCTGTGCGATGCGTCCGAGCGCCAGCAAGCCGGCGAGCATCAGGACGTAGGTCTCAGGCTCCGGCACGGCAGCCACGCCGACGACGTCGCCGCGCGGCGTCGGTAAGTGCTCGTCTGGACGCCGGCGACGTTGATGACGACATCGTCGGCAGCGCCGGGCAAGCTCGGAGTCGAGCTCCGGTTGGTGACGATGTCCCAGCTGCTCGTGCGGCCCGTCCAGTCGACCGTGGCAGATCACCGGCCCCGTTCCGGCGGCGATGGCGGCGGCGATCAAGCCGATCGTCGACGTGTGCAACCCTCCGCGCATGATCCCCCTCCTCGCCCCGACGATCCCCCGGCTCGCGCTTGGCGCCCACGGCAGGCACGCCGCGTGACCGCTGTCGGAAGGCTTCGGCTCTTTCGCGGATATCGTCGCCGGTGCGGCCTTCGGCGGTCTCGACGTGCTCTTCGCCGACGCCGCCGCGGGGCCTTTCGCGGCGACGCTCGTGCTGCATTCCTTCGGCAGCAACGCGAGCGGATTCCTCGGAGCGCTCAACGACACCACGCTCGTGCTGCGCGGCGACGTCGTCGGCGTGGCGGCCGTGCCGGAGCCCGAGACCTATGTCCTGATGCTTGCCGGCTTGCTGGCGCTCGGACGCGTCGCACAGCGACGCCGACACCGCCGCGAGGTGTCACGAATGACGGCCTGAGCCGTCGCCTGCCGCGTCACTGGAACTGAGCCAGCATCCGTTCCAGCGCCATCGTGAACGGC
>JADGRJ010000300.1 GCA_017881025.1 Rhizobacter sp.
ACGATCTGGCGCTTCGAATCGAACGGCTGGCCGCGCGAGCGCCTGCACGCGATCGACATGCCCTACCCGCTCGCGCGTGACGACGACACCAGGGAGCAGCCCGGCCGCTCGTCGACAGGCGAGCACGTGGCCTTCCTTGCGGCCGAGGTCAAGCGGGTGCGCGCGGCGACCGGTGCGAGCAAGGTCGCGCTGGTCGGCAACTCGCGCGGCGGCTATGCGATCCGCAACTTCATCGCCAATGGCGGCGGCGCGTCGGTCGTCTCGCATGTCGTCCTCGGCGGCGTTCCCAACCACGGCGTCGTCGCCGATCCGAGCGCGCGTCTCGACAACGAGTTCAACGGCGCCGGGCGCTTTCTCGTGCGCCTGAACACTGCGGGCGCGAACGGCAACGAAGTGCCGGCCGGAATCGCCTGGATGACGATCCGCTCGGACCGCAACGACAAGTACGCGCAGCCCGACGGTGCGGTGCTGGGCCGGCCGGGAACGCCGACCGGCGTCACGGTCGAGGGACCGGCGCTGAAAGGCGCGGAGAACATCGTCATCGCCGGGCTCGACCACCGCGAGACGCTGTACAGCCCGCAATCGTTCGAGGCCATGTTCCGTTTCATCGGCGGCCGCGCGCCGACGACCCTGGCAATCGTTCCGGAAGGCCGCGTGGTTCTCGACGGCACCCTGAGCGGCCTCGGGCTGAACAACAGCGCCGGCAACTACCCGACCAACCTGCCTCTGGTCGGCGCGACGCTCGAGGTCTACGCGACGAACGTCGCGACCGGCGAGCGGGTCGGTCCGCCCGTGCATCGCAAGACGATCGGTGCCGACGGTCGCTGGGGACCGTTTGCGGCGGACGGGACGGCGCGGTACGAATTCGTCGTCGCGGCACCCGGCTATGCGACGACACACATCTATCGCTCTCCCTTCCCTCGCTCTTCCTCGATCGTCAGCCTGCATCCCGAGCGACTCGCCGACGCCGATCGCATGTCGCAGGCCCTGGTGACGCTGACGCGCTCGCGCGGCTACTTCGGGATCGGCCGCGATCGAGTCGCGCTCGACGGGACCAGCCCGCCGGCCGGCGTTCCGGCCGGCGTGCCGAGCGTCTCGTCAGCGGTCGTCAAGGTCGCCGACGCGCCCGCACGCGCCGTCGTCGGCGAGTTCAACGACGAGCGGATCGTCGGCCGCACCTGGCCGGCCGCCGACAACCACGTCGTCGTCCTCGAGCTGACGTACTAGCCCGCTGCGCGGACGGTGAAGCCGGCCGACCTGCTCTTCACGCAAGGCTTCGGCACGCGGCGCGAGTGCGCGGCGCTGGTCGCGAACTGCTGCCTCGACGTCGAGGGCCTCGGCGTCGTCGACGACTTCGAGCGCGAGCTCGACGCCGCGAACGACCTCTGGTTTCGCGTCCGCGGCGGCGAGCGCTGGCCGTACCGCGAGCGCGCCCTGATCGTCCTGAACAAGCCGGCCGGCTACGAGTGCTCGCAGAAGCCGCGCCATCACGCGAGCGTCTATTCGCTGCTGCCGGCGCCGCTGCGCCAGCGCGGCGTGCAGGCGATCGGCCGCCTCGACGAAGACACGACCGGCGTCCTCCTCTTCACCGACGACGGCGCGCTGGTGCATCGCCTCACCGCGCCGAAGCGCCACGTCGCCAAGGTCTACGAAGTGCGTTGCAAGCATGCGGTCGATGCCGGCCAGGTCGACCGCCTGCTCGCCGGCGTGCTCCTGCACGACGACGACGAGACCGTTCGCGCCGCCGCCTGCGAAGCGACCGGCGAGCGCGCGCTGCGGCTGACGCTGATCGAAGGCAAGTACCACCAGGTGAAGCGGATGATCGCGGCGGCCGGCAATCGGGTCGAGGCGCTCGAGCGGCGCGCGTTCGGGCCGGTGCGAATCGACGGCCTCGGCGCCGGCCGATGGCGATGGCTCGACGCCGACCTCGAGTTCGCGGCTGAGCGATAGGCTGCTACCCTTCGCTGCACCCCATGTCGATCACCCTCGCCCCCCGGTGCGCCCTCGGCCCGGCGCTGACGGCGGTCCTGGCGCTCGCCCTGTCGAGCGGATTCGCCAAAGCCCAGCTCGCCGCGCCGCGCACCGCATCCGCCGCCTACGCCGGGCCGTTGTTCGACGCCCACCTGCACTACAACGTCGAGGCCGTCGAACAACATCCGGTCGACGACGTGCTCGGCCGACTGCAGCGCAGCGGCGTGCGCGCGGCGATCGCCAACAGCCGCCCCAACGACGGCACCAAAGCCCTCGCGGCGGCGCGCGAGCCCGCGCGCCGCGCCGGCGTCACGGTCATTCCGTTCGTGCGGCTGTACCGCAACCGCGCCGACTACACCGGCTGGCATGCCGATCCGAGCATCGTCGAGATGGTCCTGCGCGAGCTGGCGGCGGGCACCGAGGCGGGGCCGTACCGCGGCCTCGGCGAGTTCCACCTCTACGACAGCGCCAACGCCGATGGCGCGACTGCCAAACGGCTGATGCAGCTGGCCGAGCAGCGCGGCCTGGTCGTCCTCGCCCATGTCGACGATGCCGCCATCGAGAAGCTGTTCGCCCACGCGCCGAAGGCGCGGCTCATCTGGGCCCACACCGGGATCGGCGGCGTGCCGATCGAACGCGTTCGCTCGCTGCTGCAGCGCCATCCGACGCTGCTCGGCGAGCTGTCATACCGGCCCGGCCTCACCGAGGACGACGGCGCACTGAGCGCGCCGTGGCGAGCCCTTCTCACCGACATGCCCGAGCGCTTCCTGGTCGGCTCCGACACCTGGATCAACGCCCGCTGGGACGACTACGAACGCCTCATGCAGCAGGCGCGGCGCTGGCTCGGCGATCTGCCGCCGGCGGTCGCGCGCCGGATCGCCTGGGACAACGGCGCCGCGCTGTTCGGCCTGCCCGCGCCTATCCCGCCGCCGGCTCGACCTTGACGACGTCCGAGGTCGCCAGCAAGGCGTCGTACGAGGTGTCGGTGAACGGACGCGACATCTCGAACACGTTCAAGGGATCCTGCTTCAGCTTCCGCTCGGGAACTCGCATGGGGGCCTCCGGGGGCCTGGCCGCTGTCTTGGCCGCCGGCGATGGCGTCGCGCGCGAGATCACCGGGACGGCCTCATGGAGCTTGACCAGCTTGCGCGCCTTGGCCAGCTCGCCCTCCTTGGCGCTCAGCTGGGCGATCATGGCGTCGTTGCGGCTCTCGTATTCCTTCTCGACTTCGCGCACCGCCAGGCGAACGGCGATCTCGACGCTGCGCCGGTGCACCCGCTTGAGGATGCAGTAGACGGCGAGACCGGTCGAAAGACAGCAGAAGATCGTGAACAGCATGATCGATCCTTGAAGAATCAAGGCAGCAGCGAAGGTAGCGCAAGTCCCGCGGGCCGGGCGCGTCGGGCCCGGGGCGCGCCGTGCGGTTTGCCACGGTCGCCCGGAGCGAATTCACCGTAACAATGGCGAGACCGTGGTGAACCGTCGCTTCGTCGCTGCCGCAGTGACGCCCGTGCTGCTTCTTGTGCTCTGCGCGCCGGTGCGAGCGCAATGGACGCCGACCGGTCCGCTGGCATCGGTCCTGGTCGTGCGGGACTGCAACGAAACCGGCGGCGATGTCGCCGTCTCGCGGCTCGACCCGCCCACCGTCTACCTCTGCGAGAACGTCGTCCGCCTGATCCGCAAGAAGGATCCCGGTGCCGAGCACTTCTACTTCGTGCACGAGTTCGGCCACATCGCGTTGGCGACGTCCGACGAAGCCGCCGCGGATTGCTGGGCCGCGCGCGAGCTCGCGAACGCGCCCCATGGCGGTCGCTACCTGCGCGCGGCGATCGACCACTTTCGCCGGCGTCCCGACGAGTACAGCCGGCGTTACGGGACGCCGAACGAGCGCGCAGAGCGAATCCGAAGCTGCGCCGAGGAAGCGCGGCCCGACGACGATGCGATCGATCGACCTGTGGCACCGGCACGGCGCAGCCGGCGCTGAGGGCGGGGCCGTGCCGCCCCGCCGCCCATAATCTCGCGCCATGCGCGTCTTCCGCAGCCTGCGGCACCCCGGTCTCGCCGCTCACTGCGCGCTCACGATCGGCAACTTCGACGGCGTCCATCGCGGCCATCAGGCGATGCTCGCCCTGCTCGTCTCCGAAGCCGCGCACCGCGGCCTGCCGGCGACGGTGCTGACCTTCGAGCCGAACCCGCGCGACTACTTCGCCCAACTGAGAAGCCAGCCCGAATCGGCGCCGGCGCGGATCGCGACGCTGCGCGACAAGCTGTGCGAGCTCGAGCGCTGCGGCGTCGCGCAGTCGGTCGTGATGCGCTTCGACGCCGTGTTCGCGGCGCAGTCGCCCGAAGCCTTCGTCGCAGACGTGCTCGTCAAAGGTCTCGGCGCACGCTACGTCCTCGTCGGCGACGACTTCCGCTACGGCGCGCGCCGCGCCGGCGACTACGCGACGCTCGACGCCGCCGGCGCGCGCCACGGCTTCGACGTCGCCCGCATGATGAGCTACGAAGTGCACGGCCTGCGCGTCTCGAGCTCGGCGGTGCGCACCGCGCTCGGCGCCGGCGACATGACCGCGGCGGCCGCCCTGCTCGGCCGGCCC
>JADGRJ010000083.1 GCA_017881025.1 Rhizobacter sp.
CAAGTCAGACGTGGAAGCGCGCGCTGCGCCCGCGCCGACCACAGCCCTGCGCTTCTCGTCGCCGCAAATTCGCCCCCGCCGGGTACCGCCTGCCGCGCCCGACGGTGAGTTCGACTCGACGAAGAGACAGCGGGCGTTGCTGCGAAGACGCGTGCGGGCTGGTCGGCGCAGCGACTCTGCGGCGCCGAGGAGCGGAGGCGTCGGGGCCAGCGCGCGCAGCGCGCCTCCACATCTGACTTGCCGCGGCTGTTCGAGCGCAGTGAACGAAGTGAACGTAGCGAGTTCTGCGGCAGGCCCCGAGGCCGAGCACCGCAGGGGAGTCGGGCCTTCGGCCCGACCGCCGCAGTCGGAGCGCAGCCGGCCAGCCCGCACGCGCCTTCGTCGCTCCGACTCACGCGCACAAGCACCCTCACGCCCGTCTCCGCCGCAACCGGAACATGAAGTACGAGATGACGAGGGTGATCGACATCAGGACGATCGCGAGCGCCGCGCCATAGCCGAGGTTGAGCTCGGAGAACGACGTGCGGTACGCGTACAGGTTGAGGATCTCGGTCGCCGAGCCCGGCCCCCCGCCGGTCGCCGCGAAGATCGCCGCGAACGCCGAGAGCGCGGTCATCGTGCGCAGGATGACGACCATCACGATGGCGGGCCGGATCAGCGGCAGCGTCAGGTGGCGAAAGCGCTGCCAGGCGCCGGCGCGGTCGAGGCGCGCCGCCTCGTAGACGTCGGGCGGCAGCGTCGACAGCGTCGCGAGCAGGACGAGGAAGGCGAACGGCGTCCACTGCCAGGTGTGGATCGCGATCACCGAGATCAGCGCGAGCTGCGGGTCGCCGAGCCAGTTGTGGCTGCCGAGGCCGAGCGCGCGCGTCACCATGTCGACGAGGCCGACGTCGGGCGCGAGGACGAGCGTGCGCCAGAACAGGCCGACGACGACCGGCGCGAGGACGATCGGCAGGATCGCGGCGATTCGCAACAGCCCCTGGCCCTTCGGGATCTGCAGCACGAGGAGCGCGAGCGAGAGGCCGACGATCACCTGCAGGACGACCGTCGACGCGGTGTAGATGGCAGTCAGCGCAAGCGAATTCCAGAAGCGCGGGTCGCTCCCCATCTTGGCGAAGTTGTCGACGCCGGCGAAGCCCGAGAGCCACGGCATGCCGAGATCGATGCGGTGCAGGCTGTTCCAGCCGAGGTAGACGAGCGGCGCCGTCGTCGTCAGCACGAGCACGGCGAGCGCGGGGACGAGCAGCGCGAGCGCGAAGCGGCGCTCCTGCTGCTCGAGCGAGCGCGCGCAGCGCACGCCGGCTCAGCCCTTCAGGATCTGCGTGATGCGCGCCTGCGCTTCGTCGAGCGCTTCCTTCGGCTTCTTCTGGCCGACCAGCGCCGACTGGATCGCCGTCGCCATCGTCTCGCCGATCGCCGGCCACTGCGGCACGCGCGGGCGCCAGTCGACATCGGTGTCGTGCTCGAGCGAATCGAGCGCGGCCGGGATGAAGTTGTCGCCGGCGTCCTTCATCGCCGCGGCGAACTCGGGCGAGCGCCATTGCGACATGCGGTTGATGCCCGAGCGCTTGGCCGGGCCGGCGAACTTCCACGAGGTGCGCGCCTGCGTCTCGGCCGACGCGGCCCACTCGATGAACAGCCACGTCGCCTTCTTCTGCTTGTCGGTGAGCGCGACGTTGATCGGGAAGCCCCAGTTCCAGATCGAGGTGACGCGCTTGCCGTTCGGGCCCTTCGGCCAGCGCGCGTAGGCGATCTTGCCGACGACCTTCGACTTCTCCGGGTTGTTGATGACCGCGGCCGACGAGTGCGCGTCGATGTAGGTCGCGACCGTTCCCTGCGAGAACGCATCGGCGATGTCGGGCCAGTTCCAGTTGCGAACCGCGGGCGGCGCGTACGCGGTGAGCGTGTCGACGTACCAGGTGAGCGCCTTCACCGCCTCGGGCGAGTTGACGACGACGTTGTTGCCCTGCATCCAGCCGCCGCCGAAGCCGCGCAGCAGCGAGGGATAGATGTACATGTTCTGGCCCGCGCCCGAGAAGCCGCGCAGCGCCAGGCCGTAGGTGCGCGCGTTGGCGTCGGTGAGCGCCTTGGCGTTGCTCACGAGCTCGTCGTAGGTGTCGGCCGGCTTCAGGCCCTTGGCGGCGTAGAGGTCCTTGCGGTAGACCTGCACCGTCACCTCGCCGTCGTAGGGGATGCCGTAGGGCACGCCGCCCATCGAGTCGGCCTCGCGCCAGGCCTTGATGATGTCGTCGTAGGCGAACCAGGCCTTGTCGGTGAGGGTCGCGTCGTTGAGGTACTTGTCGAGCGGCTCGACCCACTTGTTGGCGACGTAGAGCGGGTAGTACATCGGGTCGGCCGAGTGCGTCGCGTAGGTCGCCGTCTTCGACGACAGGTCGAGCAGCGCCTTCTGGCGGATCTGCCCGGGCGGCACCTTCTCGAAGCGCAGCTTGATGCCGGTGAGCGCTTCGAACTGCGGTTGCAGCGAGATCAGGTTCTCGAAGTAGCTCGCGGGAATCACGGCGACGGTGATCGTCTCGCCCTCGGCCTGCTTCCAGTTGATCCTGGCGGCGCGATACGGCGCGAGCTCGTCGGCCTGCGCGAACGCGGGGCCGGTCAGCGCGGTCGCCGATGCCGCCGCGGCGCCGAGCGCGGCGCCTTGCAGCAGGACCTCGCGCCGCGTGGGATGGCTCTTCATGGGTCAATCTCCGGGTGATGCATTCGATGGCATGACCATAGCAGCGGCGAGAGGCACCGACAATCGACGCTTGCGACAAGGCGCGCCTAGCGCTTCGCCGATGCGGCGTTCCTCGGCCAGAGGCGCGACGAGGCGAGAAAGACCAGCGCGCCGAGTACGAGCGTGGCCGCGGCGATGACCAGCGAGAGGGTGAACGCGGCGCCGACGCCGGCCGTGCGCCGCAGCAGCACCGCGACCATCGGCGGCCCGGCTGTCTGGCCGATGCTCCACAGCGCGGTGACGAGCCCGGTCGTCGCCGCGACCTGATGCGGCCTCAGCCGGCGCACCTCCTGCAGTGCGAAGTACGTGATCGCCGTGAACGGCAGGCCGAGGAGGAAGCTGCCGAGCGCGAAGCCGGCGGCCGTCGGTGCCGCCAGACCGATGGCGATGCCGACCGCCTGCACGAGGTAGGCGCCGGCGAGCAGGAAGCGGAGGTCGCCGCTGACGCGCACCCGCGTCGCGAGCAGCGCGCCGAGGATCACGCCGGCGCCGAAGATCGGCCAGAACAGATCGAGCCACGGCGAATCGGCGGGCAGCGCGGTGCGGGCGATCACCGGCAGGAAGGTCGCGGTGACGATGTAGCCGAAGCCCGAGATGCCGTACGCGAAGGCGAGCGTCGCGACCTCGCCGTGGGAGTGCACTGTTGCGCCGGCGATCGGCGCAGCGGCCGCGTGTGCCGGCGACGGCGTCGCGCCCGCCCCGGCGGCGTGCTCGGGCGCGACCGTCTTGAAGATGCGCCACACCGACGCGCTGAGAATGCATGCCAGCACACCGAAGACGAGCCAGGCCTCCGCCGAACTCCCGTGCCAGGCGACCATCGCGCTTGCGAGCAAACCGCTGGCGACGATGCCTGCGCCCGGGCCGGCGAACATCGCGCCGCCGAGCGCCGCCCGGCCGCGCAGCGCGAGCTGCGTCAGGCACCAGCCCGAAGAGAAGACGAACACCATCGCGCTGGCGACGCCGGCGAGGAAGCGCAGCACCGGCCAGAGCGTCGCGAACGGCAGCGCCATCGCGAGCGTGAGGACGCCGGTGCCGGCGAGGCCGACGCGAACGAGCATCGGCCCGTCGATCGGCGGCAGGCGCGGCAGGCGCGACCAGAGCAGCGGCACGAAGGTGCACAGGAGCGCACCGGTGAGATAGCCGAGGTAGTTCGCGCTCGCCAGCCAGCTCGCGCCGCGCAGGTCGACGACGCCGTCGTGCAGCATCATCGGCAGGATCGGCGTGAACGCGAAGCGGCCGATTCCCATCGCGACGGCGAGCGCGACCATCCCGGCGACGGCGATGGCGAAGGCGCTCGGGCGGTCGGGCGAAGCGCTCAACGCGGCAGCTCGACGATCTCGACCCAGTTCGGGTTCAGGCCGACCGGCTGGCTGGCGACGAGGCCGAGCTCGCCGCTCGCGGCGGCGATCTCGTAGCGGCTGAGGCGATGCGACGCCTGGCCGACGGCGACGAGGAAGCGGCCGTCGGGCGTGATCGCGAAGCCGCGCGGCTGGGCTTCGGTCGGCACGGTCTCGATCGGCGTCAGCGCGCCGCTCTCGGCATCGACGGCGAACGACGCGAGCGTGCTCGAGCGGCGCTCACTGGCGTAGAGAAAGCGGCCGTCGGGCGTGAGATGCAGGTCGGCGGCCCACGGCGCGCCGCCGGCGAAGCGCGCCGGCAGCGCGTGGGCGACGGAAACGCCGCGCAGCGTGCCGGTCGCGCGGTCGACCTCGAGGACGTCGATCGTCGCGTCGAGCTCGTTCAGCAGGTAGACGAAGGGCTCGCTGGGATGGAAGGCGAAATGGCGCGGCCCGGCGCCGGGGCGTGCGCGCCACGTTGAGGGAGCGTTGTCCTCGAGGCGTCCGGTCTCGGCGTCGAAGCGCATCTGGCGCACGACGCCGCCGCCGAGGCAGGTGGCGAAGGCGAAGCGATTGCCCGGATCGACCTGAACCGCGTGGGCGTTCGCGTCGGTGGCGACGATCTGCTGCGCCGCGCCGGCGACGCCATCGGCGCCGATCGGGCTGACCGCGACGAGGCTCGATCCGTACGACGCCGAGAGCAGGTAGCGGCCGCGCCGATCGGTCGAGATCCAGCACATGCTCGCCGGCAGCGGCGCGCTGCCGATCTCTTCGAGCCGGCCGCTCGCCCCATCGATCGCCAGGCTCAGCACGCGGAAGGGCTCGCTGCGGATCGAGGCGTAGAGGACGCGCTTGTCGGGCCGCACGGCGAGCGGCATGACGGTGCCGCCGGCGGCGAAGCGATCGATCTCGCGCAGCGGGGCGCCGCCGTCGCCGCCGGCGCCTGCGCCGTCGAGCTCGAGGATGGCGATGTCGAGGCTGTCGGCGTTGGCGACGTAGACGACAGTGCGCGCCGGCGTCGACGCGTCGCTGGCCGGCGCGTTCATCGATCGCCCGCGCCGGCCGGGCCCGAATGAGTGACCGCGCCGAGGTGCGCCGGCCCGACCAGGCGCGCGTACTTCTCGAGCACGCCGCTCAATACCTCGACCTCGCGCGGCCGCCACGCGGCGCGCCGGCGCGCGATCTCGGCGTCGTCGAGGAGGAGCGAGAGCGTGCAGCGCTCGCCGTCGATCGCGATCGGGTCGCCGTCGCGGACGAGCGCGATCGGCCCGCCGAGCGCCGCCTCGGGGCCGATGTAGCCGACCATCAGGCCGCGCGTCGCCCCCGAGAAGCGCCCGTCGGTGAGGAGCGCGACCTTCTCGCCCATGCCCTGGCCGTAGACGAGCGCGGTGACGCCGAGCATCTCGCGCATGCCCGGGCCGCCGCGCGGGCCTTCGTTGCGGATGACGAGGACGTCGCCTTCCGCGTAGGCGCGTGCGCTGACCGCAGCGAAGGCGTCTTCCTCGCATTCGAAGACGCGCGCCGGCCCTTCGAACACGCTCGAGGTCAATCCGGCGATCTTGATCAGCGCCCCATCGGGCGCGAGGTTGCCTTTCAGGACGACGACGCCGCCGGTCGCGTGCAAGGCCTTCGCCGCGCTGCGGACCACCTCGCCGTCGGGCGCGGGCGCGCTCGCGAGCTCGTCGGCGAGCGTTCGGCCCGAGAGTGCGAGCGTGTCGCCGTGCAGGTGGCCGGCGTCGAGCAGCGCCTTCAGCACCGGCGCGACCCCGCCGACGCGGTGCAGGTCGAGAGCCAGGAAGCGCCCGCCCGGCTGCAGGTCGGCGATCAGCGGCGTTCGCGCGAACACGGCGGCGACGTCGTCGAGCGTGAAGCGCACGCCGGCCTCGTGCGCGATCGCCGGCAGGTGCAGGCCGGCGTTGGTCGAGCCGCCGGTCGCGGCGACCGCGGCGCAGGCGTTCTCGAGCGACTTCCTCGTGACGAGGTCGCGCGGCAGCGGCCCGCCGTGCATGACGATCTCGGTCGCGCGCCGGCCGGCGCGCCGCGCCAGCGCGAGCCGCTCGGTGTAGACCGCGGGCAGCATCGCCGAGCCGGGCAGCGCGAGGCCGAGCGTCTCGGCGACCATCGCCATCGTGTTGGCGGTGAACTGGCCCGGGCACGAGCCGAGCGTCGGCGCGCACGCGTGGCCGAGCTCGTCGAGCTCGGCTTCGGTCATGCGGCCGGCGAGCACCGAGCCGACGCCTTCGTAGGTGGTGAGGATGGTGACGTCCTGGCCGCGCCAGTGGCCCGGGAGCATCGCGCCGCCGTAGACGAAGACGCTCGGCACATTGAGGCGCGCCATCGCCATCATCACACCGGGCAGCGTCTTGTCGCAGCCGGCGAAGCCGACCAGCGCGTCGTAGGCGTGAGCGCGCATGACGGCCTCGATCGAGTCGGCGATCAGCTCGCGCGAGACCAGGCTCATGCGCATGCCGCGGTGGTTCATCGAGACGCCGTCGGAGACCGAGATCGTCGTGAACGGCACGGCGACGCCCTGCGCCGCGGCGACGCCGAGCCGCGCCGCGTCGGCCTGCGGCCCGAGCGACATCGAGCACGGCGTGTTCTCGCCGTGCTGGCTGACGATGGCGACGAGCGGCTTGGCCATGTCGTCGTCGCTCATCCCGGTGGCACGCAGGAAGGCGCGGTGCGGCGCGCGGTCGAGGCCTTCCTTGATGACGGCGGAGACGAGCTTCTTCGGTGGCGAGGTCATGAGGTCGTTTCCAGATGATCACGGATCAGCGCGTCGATCGACGCAACGCCCACGAGGCCGAGCGACTCGGCACGCGCGAACGAACGATCGCGCGGCCAGCGGCCGAACTGCGCCTCGATGTCGGGCTGCGGCGCGAAGCGGATGCGTGCCGGCGCGGCGGCATCGACGCGGCCCAGCGCGGCGACGATCTCGCCGATCGAGATCGCCAGCGCCGGCGCGGTGACGGCGCGCTCGGCGCCGATCGCGGCGCCGTCGGCCTCGGCGAGGTGGAGCAGGTTGGCGACGGCGGCGCGGCGCGAGGTCAGCCAGACCGTCGCGTCGGCGCCGACCGGGCACTCGTAGTCGCGGCCGGCGAGCGGCTCGCGGATGACGTCGCTGTTGAACGCCGAGAGTGCGCCGTTCGGCAGCGCGGGCCGGACGACGACGCCCGAGAGCCGCAGGGCGCGGCCGTCGAGATCGCCGCGCCGCGTCGCGTCGTCGATCAGCAGCTCGGCGACGCGCTTGTGCGTGCCGTAGCTGAGCGTCGGCGCCGGCGCGGTGGCGTCGTCGATGCGCGCCGGCAGCGGCGTGCCGAAAACGGCGATCGAGCTCGCGTGCACGAAGCGGACCACCGGCCCGCCGCGCAATGCCTGCGCGCGGCAGCGATCGAGCAGGCCGATCGTCGCGTCGAGGTTGACGCGCCGGCCGGCGTCGAAGTCGGCCTCGGCGGCGCCGCTGACGACGGCGGCGAGGTGAAAGACGCGATCGATCGGCGCGGCGAAGAGGCGATCGACGTGCGCCGGGTCGGCGATGTCGCCGTCGCCGCGGTCGGTCGCGATCACGTCGTGGCCGACGCGCAGCGCGTGGACGAGGGCGCGGCCGATGAAGCCGTCGCCGCCGGTGACGAGAATGCGCATCGCTAGCGGCCGGGCGCGCGATGTGCCGCGCCGGGCGCGATCTCGGTGTGGGTCATCCGCTCGACCCAGCGCGCGAGCTCGCTCACGCTGGCATCGGGCGCGGCGTCGCGCGCGGCGGCGCGCCAGAGCTCCTGGCCGAGCGCCGAGAGCGGCGCCGGCACGTCGACGCTGCGCGCGAGCTGCGTCGCGATGCCGATGTCCTTGAGCATCAGCGCGAGCTTGAACGGATCGTCGAAGCTGCGGCTCAGGACGCGCTGGCGGATGTGCGTGCGCGAGATCCACGACTCGCCGGTCGACTGGTCGAGGACGTCGACCATCACCGCCGGATCGAGGCCGTAGCGCTTGCCGATCGCCAGCCCCTCGGTGACGGCGACGAAGTTGAGCGCGGTGACGAGGTTGTTGAGGCACTTCATCGCGTGGCCGGCGCCGAGCGGGCCGAGATGGAAGATCGCCTTGCCCATCCGCTCGAGGAGCGGCCGCACGCGCTCGATGTCGGCGCCCGCGCCGCCGCACATGAAGACGAGCTCGGCCGCCTTCGCGCCCCATTCCGCGCCCGAGACCGGCGCGTCGACCATGGCGATGCCCGCATCGGCGAGAACGCGGCCCGTCGCTTCGGTGAGCCACGGCTCCGACGACGACGTGTCGAGCAGCAGCGTGCCGGGCCGGAGACCTTGCAGCAGGCCGTCTTCGCCTTCGACGAGCGACTGCACGACCGCGCCGTTCGGCACCATCGTGACGACGATGTCGCTGCGCGCCGCGAGCTCGGCCGGCGTGCGCGCGGTGTGCGCGCCGGGGATCGCGGCGGCGACGTCGTCGGCGCGACCGGGCGCGGCGTCGTACAGCGTCATCGCGTGGCCGGCGGCGGCGAGATGCGAGGCCATCGGCCGGCCCATCACGCCGAGACCGACGAAGCCGAGCGACGGTGGGCGCGATGTCATGGCGTTCAGGGTTAACGAGGAAGCCGGAGCGAAGGACGTGCCGGCAAGCTCGGCCGCGCCGTGCAGGCAAACACTGCAGTGGCCGGCGTTCGGGGAACGATACACTTTTCGCGGGCCGCGACGGCCGCTCCGGAGACGATCACATGAAGGCCTTTCGCATCCTCGCCTCGCTCGCCGCGGCGCTCGCGCTCGTCGCCGGCGCGCCCGGCGCCTCGGCGCAGACCGTGCTCACGATGTCGAGCTGGGTGCCGCCCAGCCACTCGCTGACGCGCGACGTGCTCGGCGTCTGGGCGAAGCAGGTCGAGGCGGCGACCAACGGCCGGGTCAAGTTCGAAATGCTGCCCAAGCATCCGTCGGCGCCACCCGGCACCTTCGACGCGGTGCGCGACGGTCTGGTCGACGTCTCGTTCGTGACCGCGAGCTACACGCCGGCGCGTCATCCGTTGCCGCTGATGGCCGAGCTGCCCGGCGCCGGCGCGACCGCCGAGATCAACTCGGTCGCGTTCTCGCGAATCCACTGGAAGTACTTCCAGCCGGCCAACGAATACAAGGGCGTCAAGCTGCTCGGCGTGTTCACGCACGGGCCGGGGCAGATCTTCAGCGTCAAGAAGCCGGTCAACTCGGTCGCCGACCTCGCCGGCATGAAGATCCGCACCGGCGGCGGCATCGCCGAGGCGTCGGCGAAGGCCCTGGGCGCCTCGGCCTTCGTCAAGCCGGCGCCCGAGTCGTACGAGCTGCTCTCGAGCGGCATCGCCGACGGCACGTTCTTCCCGATCGAATCGATCAAGTCGTTCAACCTCGACAAGGTCGTCAAGTACGCGACCTTCTTCCCGGGCGGCTTCTATTCCTCGTCGTTCGGCTTCTTCATGAACGAGGACAAGTGGAACAAGCTGTCCAAGCAGGACCAGGACGCGATCCTCTCGGTCTCGGGCGAGCCCCTGGCTCGCCTCGCCGGCAAGTCGTGGGACGCCGCCGACCGCGGCGGCCTCGACGCGCTCAAGGCCGCCAACGTCACGATCATCGAAGCCAGCCCGGCCTTCGTCGCCGACGTGCGCCAGCGCACCGCACCGCTCGTGCAGGAATGGATCAAGTCCGCGAACGCCAAGGGCGTCGACGGCGCCAAGGCCTGGGCCGAGTACCAGGACGAGCTGAAAAAGGTCGCCGCCGGGAAGTGACCGGGGTGGCAACCGCTTCGCTGCGACAGGCCACGCCGGCAACCGCGAGCGATCCGCGCGCGGCGCTGACGCGCTGCGCCTGGATCCTCGCCGACGAAGGCCACGAATCGGGGCTCGCCGGCCAGCTGACGGCGCGCGGCCCGCGCGACGGCACCTTCTGGACCCTGCCGCTCGGCCTGGCCTTCGACGAGGCCGACGACGCGTCGTGGCTGCTCATCGACGACGCCTTGAACGTGCTCGAAGGAGTGGGGTCGTACGGCATCCGCGAGCCGAACCCGGCGACGCGATTCCACCTCTGGGTCTACCGCGCGCGCGCCGACGTGCAGGCGATCGTCCACACCCATCCGCCGGCGGCGTCGGCGCTCGCGGCGGCGGCGCAGCCGCTCGTCGTCGCCCACATGGACGCGACGCCGCTGTTCGACGACATCGCCTTCCTGCCCGATTGGCCCGGACTGCCGACCGCCGATCGCGAAGGCGAGCTGATCGCCGCCGCGCTCGGCACCAAGCACGCGCTGCTGCTCGCTCACCACGGCTTGCTCGCCGCCGGCCGCGGCGTCGCCGAGGCGACCTTTCTCGCCGTCTTCATCGAGCGCATGGCGCGCCTGCAGATCGACGCCGCGAAGGTCGGCGGCGCCAGGGCGGTCGATGGCGGCGAAGCGCGGCGCGCGCGCGATTTCCTGCGCACCGACCGGATCATGAACGCCACGTTCGACGCCTGGGCGCGCCGCGCCGGACGGCGCCGCGGCCGCGACGGCGTCGCTTCATGAAGGCCCGCCTCGGCCACGCCCTCGAGACGTTGCTCGGCGCGATCTCGGCCTCGGTGCTGTTCGCGATGATGCTGGTGACGGCGGTCGACGTCGCCGGCCGCTATCTGTTCAACAAACCGCTCGCCGGCGGCTTCGAGCTCACCGAGCTGATGCTCGCCGCGCTCATCTATTGCGGCCTGCCGCTGGTCTCGAAGCGGCGCGAGCACATCGTCATCGACACCTTCGACGTCTTCATGTCGAAGCGCGTCAAGCGCAGCCTCGACGTCGTCGCCGACATCGTCTGCAGCGCGACGCTCGCCGGCATCGGCTGGCTCATCTTTCGCCGCGCCGTTCGCGTCGCCGAGTATGGCGACACGACCAGCGTGCTGACGCTGCCGCTCGCCCCCGTCGCCTACCTGATGGGCACGATGATCGTCGTCACCGCGGCGATCCACCTCTGGCTGATCTTCGTCCCGCACCGCGACGACGACGGCAAGAGCATCATTTGATGGTGCCCCCACGCTCTCTGCGGTCGCTGCCCCCCAGGGGGGCGCGGCCGGCCTTGGGGCGGCCCGGCGGCCGGCCGACCCAGTCGGTCCAACTCGTCTCCTAGAGTCATGACCGAAGCCCTGATCGGCCTGGGCGTCATGCTCGTGATCTCGTTCATGCGCGTGCCGATCGCGATCTCGATGGGGCTGGTCGGCTTCCTGGGCCTGTGGTGGATGCGCGGGCTGAACCCGTCGATGGCGTCGGCGACGACGGTGGTCTACGAGTCGGGCTTCCAGTACACCCTCTCGGTCGTTCCGCTCTTCATCCTGATGGGCAACTTCGTCACCCGCGCCGGCATGTCGAAGGAGCTCTACCGCGCCGGCCACACCGTCGTCGGCCACCTGCGAGGCGGCCTGGCAATGGCGACCGTGCTCGCCTGCGCCGGCTTCGGCGCGATCTGCGGCTCGTCGATCGCGACCGCGGCGACGATGGTCAAGGTCGCCTACCCGTCGATGAGCGAGCACCACTATTCCGACGAGCTCGCGGTCGGCACGATCGCCGCCGGTGGGACGCTCGGCATCCTCATTCCGCCGTCCACCATCATGGTCATCTACGGGATCATGACCAACACCAGCATCGGCAAGCTGTTCGCCGCCGGCATCCTGCCCGGCCTGGTGGCGACGGTGCTGCTCTGCCTCGCGGTGCAGTACATCTGCTGGCGCGACCCCGCCGGCGGGCCGAGCGCAGAGCGGGCGAGCTGGCGCGAGCGCTTCGACGCGTTCAGGGGCGTCTGGGCCGTCGTCGCGCTCTTCGTCGTCGTCATGGGCGGCATCTACGGCGGCGTCTTCACCGCCACCGAAGGGGCCGGCATCGGCGCCTTCGGCGCGTTCTGCTTCGCCCTGGCGCGGCGCGCCCTCTCGCTGCGCGCGCTGCTCGACGTCCTCGTCGAAAGCGCACGCACGACGGCGATGCTGTTCATGATCCTGGTCGGCGCGCTGATCTTCGCCAACTTCGTCAACTACACGACGATGCCGGCCGACCTGAAGGCCTTCGTCACGCAGTACCAGATCCACCCGATGACGGTGATGGTCGCGATCTGCGTCATCTACGTCGTCCTCGGAACGGCGATGGAAGAGCTGTCGATGATCCTGCTCACCGTGCCGGTGTTCTTCCCGCTCGTCGTCGGCCTCGGCTTCGACCCCGTGTGGTTCGGCATCATCATCGTCGTCGTCGTCCAGATCGGGCTGATCAGCCCGCCGGTCGGCATGAACATGTTCGTCGTCAAGAGCATGCTGCCTCGCATCTCGACGGCGACCATCTTCCGCGGCGTCACGCCCTTCGTCGTCGCCGAGGTCGTCCTGCTCGCGATCCTGGTCGCGTTCCCGTGGATCAGCCTGGTGCTGCCGCGGTTGATGAAACTTTGACTCGGCGGTGAGTCCGGAGTCGCGGCTGGCGGGGACCGAGCGCGCCAAGTCGCGGGCGGGTGGCCGGCGGCGCTTCGCTGCGGCGGTCACCGTTACGCGGTGACTCCCCTGCGGTGCTCGGCCTCGGGGCCCGCCGCCGAACTCGCTGCGTTCACTTCGTTCACTGCGCTCAAACAGCCGCGGCGAGTCAGATGTGGAAGCGCGCTGCGCGCGCGACCCCGAGTCCTGCGCTCCTCGGCGCCGCAGAGGCGCACCACCGGCCACCCACCCGCGGCTTGGCGTGCAATCGCGAGTACGTCGACCAAGGGCGTTGCGTCATTCCGGTCTTGTCGCTCGCTAGGCATGACGTCGCGCCCCGCTAGGTCGGGTCTTGTCGGCCTTTCTTGTGGTGCGGCTCTTCGACCTCTCACCAATTCGCTGCAGCAGAGGAAACACATCTGAAGAGGACATTTGTGCCGATTGCCTTGCGGCAGCATTGATCGAACTCACGTCGCTGACCATACGCGCGACCGCCTCGCTGATTAGCTGATTCAGACTCTTGCCTGACGCTTCGGCAACAACGGCGGCTGCGCCATGCACTTCGGGCGGCATGCGTAGGGCGAAGTTGCCAGTCGCTGCCTTCTCGGGCTTCACGCCGCGCTTCTTGCAAGAGGCGACGTATTCGTCGACGGCAAGTTCCATCGCCTTTCGCAGTTCGACGACCGTCTCTCCGTGGAAGTCCACGAGCGCGCGGAGCCCGAGGACTCGCCCGACAAAGAGACCATCCTCGTCGTCGTATTCAATGCGGGCGGTATAGCCGCCGTGTTGCATGGTGTTCAAGGTGTCACTCCGATTCGCGCGAGCAATTCGCGGATGTCACGGACTTGGTATCGCTTTGCTTCCTTTCCAGGATGTGGCCGATGCGTATGCCACTGTTCGCCGGAGGGCAAGTCAAAGCGAACTCGCGATCCAGCGCCCTCGGTGACCGTGCCCCCAAAAGACACCAGCATCGACTCGATGTCAGCGAATTTGATCGAGCCCGGAACAGGATCTGCAAAAACAGCAGACAAAGTTTTGCGATGCTTGCCGCTCACGACACATGATATCAGAAAAAGATATCAAGGATTGTGTCTATCGCAAAGACGCGGCCGGGCAGCCGCCGCAGTCGAAGCGAAGAACGCTGCCCGGCCGCGCCTTTGCGCGCTCAGGCGGTAGACCGAATCTCGATCGCGGAGGTCAGTTCAGCGCCGTCAACTCGCCAGCTCAAGACGATCGCTGCCTGGCGGCAGGGGAAAGTCCGCTCCTAGCTCGGCAGCCACGTGCTGTCGCCGTTGTCGACGGTTTGCAGGAATTCCGAATCGAGCGCGTTCGCCATCGAACGGCGCAAGCGCGCCTCGGGAAACGCGATGGGCAGCGAGAATTGCAACCGCGTGCAGGGTTCGCCCGTGGCGTGCGTTTCTGCTCCGGCCCGTGCCGACCAGGCTCCCACCACTTGCAGCTTTCCGCTGCCTTGCGCAGCGGAGCCTTCCACCCCGGTCACCGCGACGTCGAACGAAATGTTGCTCACGCGCGAGCCGGCTGCCCCTTGAGCGGTCGGCGAGGGGCTGCCCCGTCCGCCCACGTCGATGGCGGGGTTGACGACCACGCGGTGGGCCGCGGCCGCCGCCTGGGCTGCGACGACGCCCTCGACGATCTGCGTGACGGCGCTCTGAATGAAGTCCTTGAGATCCATGGCGGTTCCTTGAGAAAGACGATCAGTTCAGAGCCATCAACTTGCCGCGCTTCTGCGTCAAGTCGATGAAGCGCTGCAGCGTGCGCAGGGTGTCGCCGCCGGGGCGGATGAACTCGAAGCCGAGGCGCAGGCCGCGCGCCTCGCTGTTGAGAGAGGTCACGTGCTGCAGGCGCAGGTTGACGTCGAGCTTGGTGTCGTCGTCGAGCTCCATGCGCACGCCGCCGAGAACGACGCCGGCGTTCATCATCGGCACGTCGTCTGGCAGGAAGAGGGCGCAGCCGCCGATGCTGATGTCGATCACGCGCAGGGCGAACTCGGTGTCGGGCATGTCGGGGTGGCGCAGGCGCGCCGTCGGCGCGGTGCGCATCAGCGGCCGCACGCGGAATGCGTTGCGGCGCTGGAAGCGGAACATCTCGCGCGGGAACGGGCAGCTCAGGACGCTGGCGCGGTTGCCGTGCACCAGCACCAGGTTCTGCACGTCGAACTGGACCTTGACGCTCTCGAGGTAGCCGACGACGACGACTTCGCGCGAGTGCAGGACCGATTGCATCGCCGGGTCGTTCGGGTCGGCGTTGAAGCCGATCGTCCCGCGCGTGCTGTCGAGCGTCCAGATCGCGCTCGTGAAGACGCGCCCGTCGCTGCCGTTCAGGTTGAGCAGGACAGAGCCGTCGAGCAGCTGCTTGAGCAGCGCGCCGATCTCGCGCACCGACGCGACACGGAACTCGTCGAGCCCTACGTCGGCCGACATGCCTTGCAGCGGTGCCGGGCTG
>JADGRJ010000301.1 GCA_017881025.1 Rhizobacter sp.
TCGACCGCGAGCGCCGGCGCGGCGGCCGCTGCGCAGACGAGCACGACGGCGAGAGCGGGCGAGGGGCGCATCGCGACGATTGTGCCGCCGGCCGAGGCGCCGTCGCCCGGGCTGCCCGCTTTAGAGGAGCTTCTCTGGAACGAACCAGCCGAGCAGCATGTTGTGCACGCGCAGCCAGAAGCTCGACTCCGGCTCGACGCCGAGGATCACCTCCTTGTCGTCCTCGAGCGTCAGCCACTGCAGCTGCGCGGTCTTGGGCTCGAGGCGCAGGCGGTACGCGCTCTCCAGCTTGCTGATGTTGATCACGCGCAAGAGCTCCTTGGCGAGCGCCGGGCTCTCGATGAACATGCCGAACTCGGTGTTGGTGCTCGCCGAGCGCGGGTCGAGGTTCATCGAGCCGATGAAGATGATCCTCTTGTCGATCACTGCCGTCTTGGCGTGGAGGCGGCCGAGCGAGGCGCCGAACATGCCGAGCCGCTTGGTGTGCTGGGTGCGCGTCGGGCTCAGCTCGTAGAGGTCGACGCCCGCCTGCAGCATGCGCGCGCGGTAGCGCGAATAGCCCGTGTGGACGAGCGGCTCGTCGGTGGCGGCGAGCGAATTGGTGATCACCGTGACCTTGACGTTGTCCTTGCGCAGGTTGTTGAACGACTGCATCCCGGTCTCGCCCGGAATCATGTACGGCGAGGTGAGGACGAGGTCGCTCTTGGCCTGCCAGACCTGCATCATGACGTCGTTGGTGACGCTCATCTCGAAGGCGATCTTCGGCGTCATCGCGAGCAGCTTCTCCGGCGGGTCGGCGAAGGCGCGGGCGATTCCCCACTGCAGGCCGATCTGGCCGGCGTCGAGCTCCTCGCCGAGCGGGCCGTAGCCGAGGACGTCGGTCTCGGGCGGGTCGGCGGGCGGCGACGGCGGCAGGGCGGCCATCGTCGCGTCGAACGCCTTCGCGCGCGCGGCCCTGTCGCCGAGCGGCTCGCCGACCGCCTCGATCGGATAGACCACCTCGCTGTTCCAGTAGCGGTCGAAGATCTGCGCCATCGAGCGGACCACGGCGCCCATGACGAACGCGTCCATGTCGACGAAGTTCGCGTCGGCGGCGCGCAGGAAGTACTCGTCGGCGATGTTGCGACCGCCCGCCACCGCCATCACGCCGTCGGCGATGAAGAGCTTGTTGTGCATGCGGTGGTTGAGCCGCCCGAAGTCGAAGATCGACGCGGTGTAGCGGCCGGCGACGCCGCCCGAGCGGTTGCAGCAGAACGGGTTGAAGAGCCGCACCTCGATGTTCGGGAACGACGCCAGGCCGCGCAGCAGCGGGTCGGAGTGCGTCGTGTAGAGGTCGTCGACGAGAAGGCGGACGCGCACGCCGCGCACGCTCGCGTCGCGCAGCGCGGACATGAGAAGGCGCCCGGTCGGGTCGTTCTCGAGCACGTAGTACTGGACGTCGAGCGAGGTCGAGGCGCGCTGCGCGAGCTGGATCCGGGTGTCGAGCGAGTAGGCGCCGAGCGGCAGCAGGCGAACGCCGGTCTGCTCCGGCGAGGGCGACGAGACCGTCGCGATCTTGACGAGGGGGCTCTCGGGGTTGGGCGGCAGCGCCAGCGTGTCGGTCTTGCCGACGTTGGTCGGCAGCGAGCCGCAGCCCGCCAGCACGGCCGCGACGGCGACGACGGCGGTCGCCGCCAGCCGGCCGAGCGGACCACGCGCGGCGCCGGTGCCGGCCGCATCCGCCGTGCCTGCCCGTTCGTACCGGGTGTCTTGCGCCCCTTTCTCGTAAGATGAAGAGCGCACCAGCGACCGACCGGAGTCCGTCATGAAGAAGTTTTTCGCATTCATCCTGCTGATGCTCACGTTGGCGACATCCTCATACGCAGCACTCGATGTCGGAGATGCAGCGCCAAACTTTACAGCGTCGGCCGCTCTGGCCGGCAAGGTGTACAAGTTCACGCTCGCCGACTCGCTCGCCAAGGGGCCGGTCGTTCTCTACTTCTTCCCGGCCGCGTTTTCGGTCGGCTGCTCGATCGAGGCGCACGAGTTCGCCGAGGCGATCACCAAGTTCGAGGCGCTCGGTGCGACCGTGATCGGCGTCTCCTCCGACGACATCGACACGCTCGGCAAGTTCTCGGTGCAGGCGTGCCAGGGCAAGTTCCCGGTCGCCTCCGACAACACCCAGAACGTCATGAAGTCGTACGACGCCGTGATGGCGCTCAGGCCCGACTACGCCAACCGCATCTCGTACGTGATCTCGCCGAACGGCAAGGTGATCTACAACTACCAGAGCCTGAACCCCAGCCGTCACGTCGAGAAGACGCTGGCCGCGCTCAAGGACTGGTCGCAGAACAAGAAGTAGCGCCGCGCGCGGCGCAGCGCCGCAGCGGTCAGCGTCCGGCGCCGGTGACGCGCCAGACGATGTTGCCGACGTCGTCGGCGACGAGCAGGGCGCCGGTCTTGTCGATCGCGACGCCCACCGGTCGCCCCTTCGCCTCGCCCTCTGCGCTGAGGAAGCCGGTCAGCACCTCGATCGGCTCGCCCGCCGGCTTGCCGTTGGCGAACGGCACGAAGATCACCCGGTAGCCGCTGTAGGGCCTTCGGTTCCAGGAGCCGTGCTGGCCGACGAACATGCCTTCGCCGAACGGCGCCGGCAGCGCCGCGCCGGCCGACGAGACGAGGCCGAGCGAGGCCGTGTGCGGGCCGAGCGCGTAGTCGGGCGGCACCGCCTTGGCGACGAGGTCGGGCCGCTGCGGCTGGACGCGCTCGTCGACATGCTGGCCGTAGTAGCTGTAAGGCCAGCCGTAGAAGGCGCCGTCACGCACCGACGTGAGGTAGTCGGGGACGAGGTCGCTGCCGAGCTCGTCGCGCTCGTTGGCGACGGTCCAGAGCGTGCCGTCGCTGCCCCACGCCATGCCGTTCGGGTTGCGCAGGCCGCTCGCGAAGACTCGCCCGCTGCCGCTCTTTGCGTCGATCTCCCAGATCGCGGCGCGGCCTTCCTCGACCGCCATGCCGTTCTCGCCGACGTTGCTGTTCGAGCCGACGGTGGCGTAGAGATGCGATCCGTCGCTGCTGGCGATGACGTTCTTGGTCCAGTGGTGGTTGATCGGCCCGGCCGGCAGCGCCGCGACATTCGTCGGCGCCGCGTCGATGCGCGTCGCGCCGGCGACGTACGGGAAGCGGACGATGCCGTCGGAGTTGGCGACGTAGAAGTCGTTGCCGACCAGCGCCATGCCGAACGGCGAGCGAAGGTGCTCGAGGAAGACCGCCTTCGACGCGGCGCTGCCGTCGGCGCCGACGCCGCGCAGCAGGGTGATCCGGTCGGCGCTCGGCGTGCCGGCGCCGGCACGTTTCATGAACGACTTCATCAGCCAGCCCTTGACGCCCTTGCCGTCCTCCGGCTTCGGCGGCGCGTTCGTCTCGGCGACGAGGACGTCGCCGTTCGGCAGCACCGTCAGCCAGCGCGGATGGTCGAGGCCGGTGGCGTAGGCGGTGACGACGAGTCCGGGCGCGGCCACCGGCTTGTCGCCGGCCGGCCAGCCCTTGGCGGGCGCGACGTTCACCGTTGGAATGAAGGTCTTGTGCGGCGGCGGCAGCTGCGGCCGCGGGCCGGTGCCCGCGGCGAGCGGCAGGGTCGCGGTGTCGCCGCACGCGACGAGCGCGGCCGCGACGATGAGGAGGGACGGGACGTGGAACGGCTTCATGGCGACGTCTCGGGATGGGGATCGAGCACTGTCGCCCCCCGGCCGCCGCGCCTCTGTAGGCAGCCACCGGATCGCGCTGTCGGGCACGGGCGATGCTTTCTCGCCGTGTTCGCCCGCGCGTTGCCAACAGTGCACGTTTTCGGCGCCCGCCGAGGCGGGCGGCGCCCCCGCGGACCTCGCCGCTGGCACACTCGGTTCGCCTCCAGGGAGACCCTATGTCGAACAAGCGCGCCGCGCTCATGCGGCCCCTCAAGCTCTACGCCACCGGCCACGTCGCCTTGCTCGTCGGCGCCTGGGCGATGAGCGCGACCGGATCGATGCTGCCGATGGCGCTCGCCGCGTCGGCCTGCCTGATGCTGACGGCGCCGCTGGTGCGCCACTTCCTCACCCCGGCCGAAGAGCGCCGCTGACGGGGGCGCGTTGCCGCTCCTGTAGGAGCGCGCCGACGCCTCCGACGCCGCCCAGACGACTGGCGGGAGCGGCCGCTTCCGCTTCGTCGCGATCGCCGCCCGGGCCATCCTGCACCCTTGGTTCAACCCCACCAGGAGTGATGCAGATGAACACCAACGAACCGATGCTGACCGGCCTCTTTCGCGATCGCGACGGCGCCGAGCGCGCCTACCAGTCGATCTCAGACCGCGGCTATTCGCGCGACGACGTCAACGTCGTCATGTCGGACGAGACGCGCAAGCGCCACTTCGCCGGCAGCGCCGACGGGCGCGAGACCGAGCTCGGCACCAAGGCGGCCGAGGGCGCCGGCATCGGCGGTGCGATCGGCGGCAGCCTGGGCGCGATCGCCGCGGCGATCGCCGCCGTCGGCACGACGATCGCATTGCCGGGCCTCGGCCTG
>JADGRJ010000084.1 GCA_017881025.1 Rhizobacter sp.
AGCTGGCCGGCCGGCTTGGGTGCGCTTTCGGCGCGCTTGCGCGGCCCGAACAAGTGGGCATCGATCGGGTCGGCGAGCAGTTCGCCGAGGTCGGCCGTCGACGCATCGTCATCGCCGGCACGAGCATCGTCGGCGTCGTCGCTGTCGCCGCGAGGGGCGGGCAAGGACGACCATTCGGCCGGCGGCGGCGCCAGGCTCGCCAGCAGCGGCTCGGTTGGCTCTTCCCAGTCGGCAGGCGCATCGCGGCCGAGGTCGAACAGCCCTTCGAGGGCATTGAAGACGGCGTTGCAGCGGCCGCAGCGCACCCAGCCCTCGGAGACCTTGAGCTGGTCCTGGACGACTCGAAACGCCGTCCCGCAAGAGGTGCAGCGCGTCGCCAGACTCATCGCCAAATCATGCCATGCGGGGAGCGCCCGGCCGCGTCCCGACGAGCAGGATCCAACCGTCGTCGAGCGCGGCAACGTCGAGATCGAGCCACGGCGCGTACGCGGCACGGAGCTCGTCGGCCTGGCGCGCCAGGACACCGGAGAGGACGAGCTTGCCGCCGGTGTCGAGCAGCGCAGACAGCACCGGCGCGAGCAGCTTGAGCGGCGCGGCGAGGATGTTGGCGACGACGAGCTGGTAGGGTCCGACGGCGTCTTCGGGCGCGCCCGCGTCGATCTCGACGTCGTTGGCGAGCGCGTTCGCGTGCGTCGCCTCGATCGCCGCCGGGTCGATGTCGACCGCGTCGACGTGGCGCGCGCCGAACCGGCGCGCCGCGATCGCCAGGACGCCGGAGCCGCAGCCGTAGTCGAGGACGCGGGGCCAGGCGGCGCCGTCGGCTCGGCCGTGGCTGGCGATCCAGCGCAGGCACATTCGCGTCGTCGGATGCGTGCCGGTGCCGAAGGCGCGGCCGGGGTCGAGCCGGATCACCTGGCGCGCTTCGGGCGGAACGTCGGACCACGTGGGAACGATCCAGAAGCCGGGCGTGATCGCGCACGGGCCGAACTGCGCTTGCGTGACCCGGACCCAGTCCTCGTCGCCGAGCGCGTCGATCGACTCGATGCGCAGGGCGGTGTCGCCCGGTGTCGCGGCGAGGGCTGCCGCCGCCGCGGTGGCGGCGGCCTCGTCGGCGAAGAGGGCGCTGACGCGGGCACGTCGCCAGACCGAGGTCGAGTCGACGAAACAACCGGGCTCGTCGAAGACCGGCTCTTCGCTGTCGGTGCCGGCAGCGGCATCCTCGATCGACGCCGACAGCGCGTCGAGCTCGTCGCAGAGACGGTCGCAGACCGCATCGACCGCCGGTGCGGGAACGAGGAGCGTGAGGGCGTGCATCGCGCAGGCCCTAGCGCTTGTGTTGATCGAGCCAGCCTTCGAGGTAGTGGATGCTCGTGCCGCCTTCGATGAACTTGGCGTCGACCATCAGCTCGCGGTGCAGCGGGATGTTGGTCTGGATGCCTTCGACGACGGTCTCCGAGAGCGCCGTCCGCATTCGCGCCAGCGCCTGGTCGCGGGTGTCGCCGTGGACGATGATCTTGCCGATCATCGAGTCGTAGTTGGGCGGCACGACGTAGTTTGTGTAGGCGTGCGAGTCGACGCGAACGCCCGGGCCGCCGGGCGGATGCCACATCGTCACCTTGCCCGGAGACGGCGTGAACTTGAACGGATCCTCGGCGTTGATCCGGCACTCGATGGCGTGGCCGCGGCAGGCGATTGCGCGCTGTGCGAACGGCAGCTTCTCGCCGGCGGCGATCCGGATCTGCATCTGCACGATGTCGATGCCGGTCACCCACTCGGTCACCGGATGCTCGACCTGGACGCGCGTGTTCATCTCGATGAAGAAGAACTCGCCATCCTCGTACAGGAACTCGAAGGTGCCGGCGCCGCGGTAGGCGATCTTCTTGCACGCGGCGACGCAGCGCTCGCCGATCCGCTCGATCACGCGACGCGCGATCCCCGGTGCGGGCGCTTCCTCGATGATCTTCTGGTGGCGCCGCTGCATCGAGCAGTCGCGCTCGCCGAGCCAGACCGCGTTCTTGTGCGTGTCGGCGAGCACCTGGATCTCGATGTGGCGCGGGTTCTGGAGAAACTTCTCCATGTAGACCGCGGGGTTGCCGAACGCGGCGCCGGCCTCGGCGCGCGTCATCTGCACCGCCGAGACGAGCGCCGCCTCGGTGTGGACGACGCGCATGCCGCGCCCGCCGCCACCCCCCGCGGCCTTGATGATCACCGGATAGCCGAGCGCGCGCGCGGCGCGGATCGCCTCCTTCGGGTCGTCGGGGAGGGCGCCTTCGGAGCCCGGGACGCAGGGCACGCCCGACTTGATCATCGCCTGCTTGGCGGCGACCTTGTCGCCCATGATGCGGATCGCCTCGGGCGTCGGGCCGATGAAGGTGAAGCCGCTGCGCTCGACGCGCTCGGCGAAGTCGGCGTTCTCGGACAGGAAGCCGTAGCCGGGGTGGATCGCCTCGGCGTCGGTGACCTCGGCGGTGGCGATGATCGCCGGCATGTTGAGGTAACTCTGCGCCGCCGGCGCCGGGCCGATGCAGACCGCCTCGTCGGCGAGCTTGACGTACTTGGCGTCGCGGTCGGCCTCGGAGTAGACGACGACCGACTTGACGCCCATCTCGCGGCAGGCGCGCTGGATGCGCAGGGCGATCTCGCCCCGGTTGGCGATCAGGATCTTCTTGAACATCCTCGTCAGCCGCCGGTGTCGTAGCGGCGCGGCGCGTGGACCGCGTCGGCGGTGCGCGTCATTCGATGACGAAGAGCGGCTGGCCGAACTCGACGGCCTGGCCGTTCTCGCACAGGATCTCGCGGATCGTCCCGGCGGCATCGGCCTCGATCTCGTTCATGATCTTCATCGCTTCGATGACGCAGATCGGGTCGCCGACCTTGACCGTGCTGCCGATCTCGATGAACGGGTCCGAGCCGGGGCTCGGCGAGCGATAGAACGTTCCCACCATCGGCGACTTGACGACGTTGCCGGTCGGCGCCGGCGCTTCCGGCTCGGCCGCCGCCCGTTCGGGCGCTACGGCGACCGCGAGCGGAGCCAGGTGTGCCGCGGGGGGAGGAGCCGCGTGGACCGTTTGCGGCGAGGCCTTCACAATCCGAACCTTGCCGTCCGCTTCGGCGATCTCGAGCTCGGAGATATTCGACTCCGACACGAGGTCGATCAACGTCTTCAGTTTTCGCAGGTCCATCGGGTGTCCGAATCAAACGACGTCGGAGCCTCAGGCACTCCCGCCGCAAAAGCTGGAAATTTTAGGTGAATTGTCGGCCTTTGCCGTCATTTACCGGGAGATAAGGGGTTGTCCCTAGCTCGTCGAAGCGCTCCAGCTGGCCAGCAGCTCGGCGCTGACAGGCCCCAGTTTGCGCTGGACGGCGCTTCCCGTCGAATCGAACGCAACCGTGAACGGCAGGCCGGCGTTGATGTTGCCCAGGTGGCGGGAGAGATCGAGGCCGATCGCGCTGGCGATCGCGACCGGCAATTTCAGCGTTCGCTCAGCGATGAAGCGACGTACTGGATCGGGCTGGTCGACGGCGAGTGCGAGCACTTGCCAACCGCGAGGCCCTTGCTCGCGCGAGAAGCGGTCGAGAAGCGGCATCTCGACGACGCACGGCCCGCACCACGTGGCCCAAAAGTTGAGCAGCAGCGGCCGGCCGCGGCGGCTGGCCATCGTGATCGGCGCGCCATCGACGCTCTCGAACGCGAGTGACCAGATGTCGATCGACACCTCGGGCGCGCCCGTGTCCTCGGCGTCGCCGCGCGCGCGCCGCAGCGCCGTGCCGGCGCCGATCGCCACCGCCGCGAGCCCGGCGGCGCCGAGAACGACGAAGCGCCGGTTCACGCGCCAGCCTCGCGCAAACGAAGCGTTGCCAGGTCGCCGCGGTCGCTGCGGCCGCGCGCGTCGCGATGGAGCGCGCCGCGCAGGTCGTCGTAGTCGCGCACGGTGAGCGCGACATGAACGCCGGCCGGGATCTTCGCGCTCGACACGTGCAGGTTGAGGACATCGAGCACCCGCCCGCGCGGTCCGTCGACGCTGCTGACGTCGTAGTCGACGCGCTGGTCGATGAGCGCGATCTCGGCCGATTTCGAGTCGTCGCAGAAGAGGTCGATGAAGACGCTGCTCAGGCGCGTCGCCGTGCCGCGCCAGACGGCGCCCGTGAGGTGGGGTCGGAAGGCGGCGAGCCTTTCCATCCAGAGGGCGGCGATCCGGCGCAGCTCGGCGAGCTCGGCGGGTTGCGTGTCGGCGTGGAAGAGATCCAGGTAGGCGCGGACTTCGTCTTCGATCTCGTCGTTGCCCGGCAGCTCGCCGTTGCGTGCGTTGACGCCGAGATCGCGCGCGGCGCGCCGCTTGGCCGCGCCGTACTCCATTCCTTCCTCGACGATGAGCCGCGCCGCCGCCACGGCGATCGCGGCGCTGTGCGTGCCGGCCATTGGCCGATTCTAGGCAGCGGGGCGGGGTCGATGCGCCCGCATGGTGCGCTCAGGGAACGTCGACGCGACTCATCCGCGCGACGATCGTCGCCGCCCGGCCGACGACGTAGCTCGAGCCGGGGCGCTTCTCGAATCGCTTGGGTGCCGGCAGCATGACCGCGAGCTGCGCCGCCTGCTGGGCGCCGAGGGCGCCCGCGCCGACGCCGAAGTAGCGTCGCGCCGCGGCCTCCGCGCCGAACACGCCTTCGCCCCACTCGACGTCATTGAGATAGATCTCGAGGATGCGCCGCTTGCCGAGGATCGCTTCGAGCTCGTACGAGAGGACGAGCTCCTGGCCCTTGCGCAGGAAGTTGCGCTCGCCGCTCAGGAACAGGTTCTTCGCTAGCTGCTGAGTGATCGTCGAGCCGCCGACGACTTTCGGCGCGGGCGGCGGCCTTGCGCTCGCGGTCGCCTTCGATGCCGGCTTCGGGTCGCGCCGCTGTGCCGCCTTCTCGGCGATCGCGTCGGCGCGCTCGTTCTTGTCCCAGGCCTTCTCGAGCGCGTCCCACTCGACGCCGCTATGCTCGGTGAAGCCGCTGTCCTCGGCGGCGATGACGGCGCGCTTGAGGTTCGTCGAGATGCCCGGATAGCCGGTCCATTGCTGATGCCAGCCGTGCCCCTTCGCATCGAGCGCCAGTCGCCACGATTCGGAACGCTGGAACGTCGTCGACTGCGGGTCGACGACCGTCATCAAGGTGATGCGCGCCAGAAAGTACAGCTGCAGCGCGACGAACGAAACGAGAACGAGCAGCGCCAGGCGCCCGAGCGTTCGCCCGCGCGGCATCATCATGGCGCCGCCAGGCGCGCCCGCAGTGCGCGCAGCACCGGCGCCGTCTCGGGCTCGACGCCGCGCCAGAGAAGGAACGCCTCGGCCGCCTGCTCGACGAGCATGCCGAGGCCGTCGCGACCGCTCGCGCCGTTCTCGGCGGCCCATGCGAGGAAGGCGGAGGCGGCGGGGCCGTACATCATGTCGAGGGCGAGACCACCGTGCCGCAGGACGCTCGCTGCAACCGGCACCGGCGCGCCGGCGACGCTCGTCGCCGTCGCGTTGACGACGACGTCGAAGGCGTCGCCGCAGGCGTCGAGCGGCGCCGCGACGACGCGCGCCGTCGCCGCGTCGCCGACCGCCTGCAGGTGGCGATCGACCAGAGAGCGCGCGCGCTCGACGCTGCGGTTGGCGACGACGACCTCGCTCGCGCCGCTCGCCATCAGAGGTCCGAGCGCGCCGGCGGCGCCGCCGCCGGCGCCGATCAGCAGGACGCGCGCCTCGCGCAGGGCGACCCCGGCGTTGCGCTCGATGTCGCGCACCAGGCCGGCGCCGTCGGTGTTGTCGCCGAGCCAGCCGTCGGCGTCGAAGCGGAGCGTGTTGCAGGCGGCGGCGAGGCGTGCGCGCGGCGTCGTCTTCGCGACCAGCTCGAACGCCTCGAACTTGAACGGCATCGTCACGTTGCAGCCGCTCGCGCCGCCGGCCGCGAACTCGCGCACGGCGGGCGCGAAGCCGTCGAGCGGGCAGAGCAGGCGTTCGTAGCGGACCGGCTCGCCGGTCTGCGCCGCGAAGGCGGCGTGGATGAACGGAGACTGGCTGTGCGCGACCGGATGGCCGACCACCGCATAGCGGCTCACGGGAGTGCTCACCGGCCGCTCAGAGTCGTTTCGAGGCCTTCCTCGCGCGTGAAGCGGAAGCGCGAGGGGATCGCGATCTGGTCAGCTTGCTTCCTCATCGCCGGGGTGAAGCGACCGTAGGGACCGGCGGCGTGGACGATTGCGACGGCGCGCCGGTCGAGCACCTTGTTGCCCGAGCCGCGAACGATCTCGGTGTCGAGGACGCGGCCTTCGGCGTCGACGCTGATGATCATCGTCAGCTCGCCGTAGAGCTTCTTGCCCTGGTTCTCGGGGAAATTGCGCGTGCCACGGTCCTCGATCTTCCTGCGCAGGTGGTCGTAGTAGAGCGCGTAGACCTCCTCGCGCGTCGCCGGGCTGATGTAGCGCTTCTTCGGCCGCGCGTTCTCGTCGTTGATCCGCTTCTCGATCTCGGCGAGCATCTCGACGAGCTGGCGGCGCCGGTCTTCCTGCTCGCGCTCCTCGGGCGCTCCCTGCTCGCGCAGCGGGTCGGTCGGCGGCAGCATCGCGAGCTCGCGCCGTATCACGGTGAGCAGCTGCTGCTGGGTCTGCTGCATCTGCTCGATCTGCTTTCTCGTCTCCTCGTTGGCGTCGCCGAGCTCGGTCAGCGCCGACGGTGGCAGTGGCGAGGTGGCCCGGCCGCTCGCCGCGTCGCCGCCGCCGGCCAGGCTCGCCTGCGCGATCGCCTGCGCCTTCTCGGGCGCCTCGCCCGAGCGCGAGTTGACGAGGATCACCTCGAGCGGCGAATCCTCGAACATCCGGTTGAAGCCCTCGGGATCGACGAAGCGAACGCCGAGTAGCGCGCCGTGGACGGCGACCGAGACGCCGAGCGCGAGCTGCAGCGTCGAGATCCGGGTCGGCAGCGCGAGTCTCACGCAGGGGCGGCGACCGGGTCGGGCTCGATCCCCGCTTCCTGGGGCGCGACGTCGATGGCGATGGCGAGCGGGCCGGCGCTGTCGGTGTCGTCGTCCTCGCCCGCTGCGGCGACGTCATCGCCGGCGACCGCCGGCTCGACGCCGAGGCGCGCTGTGACCGAGGCCGCGACGTCGAGGGTCAGCAGGTCGATCGCGCCGACGCGGACGCGAACCCCGCTGCCGCGGCCGAGCTGCTCGGCACCGACGGCGCGAAAGACGAGCGGCAGCGAGTCGGCGCGGACGAGGCCGTCCTTCATCACCGTGGCGTCGAGCTCGCGAATGTCGTTCTGCATCAGGAAGCGCAGCGACCAGTAGCGCTCGGCCTGCGACTGGAACGCGTTGTACGCGGCGTACGAGGCGTCGAAGTCGGCGATCGTCGCGAGCAGCTGGACGTCCTTCGGCTTGAACGGCGCGACCAGAGCGGCACTGCGGCCGGCGCGCGCACAAGCGACGATCTGCCACTGGTTGACGAGGTCGACGTAGCGGCGCAGCGGCGACGTCGACCAGGCGTACTGGGAAACACCGATGCCGGCGTGCGGCCCGGGCTGCGTGCTCATTCGCACCTTCACGCCCGGCGCCAGGCTCGCCTGGCTGCGGTAGATGCCGGGAACGCCGCAGGCGGCGAGCCAGCCGCCCCAGGTGCTGTTGGCGAGGATCATCGCCTCGGCGACGATGAGGTCGAGCGGCGAACCGCGCCGGCGCGGCACGATCTCGACCCGCTCGTCACCGGCGATCGCGCGGCCATCGGCGACGTCGAGCTTGAAGCTGTAGTCGGGGCGGTTGAAGTTCTCGGGCTTGCCGCGCACCTTCTCGCGCCCGGACTTGAGGTGCTGCGCCAGGCCGTGCAGGAAGGTCAGCTCGGCGGCGAAGGGAAGCGATGCCGGCAGGCCGGCTGCGAGCGTCTCTTCGTTGATCTGTTCCTCGAGGACATCGTGGCGCAGGTTGGCGGCGATCCGTACGCGCTCGAGCTTCGTCTCGGTGGCGAGGGTCGCCAGCGTCGCCTCGTCGAGCGTCGCGTAGAGAGAGACGACCGCGGCGTCGCGGCCTTCGGCGAGCGTGAACGCGTCGACGACGGCGTCGGGCAGCATCGTCAGCTTGTGGCCCGGGATGTAGACCGTCGAGAGCCGGTCGCGCGCGATCTGCGCCACCGCCGAGCCCGGCTCGACCGCGAGCGCCGGCGCGGCGATGTGGATGCCGACGGTGACCCGGCCGCTGCCCAGGCCCTGGACCGAGAGCGCGTCGTCGATCTCGGTCGTCGACGAATCGTCGATCGAGAACGCTGTCGCCGCCGACAGCGCGAGCTTCTCGCCGACGGTCGGCACGGGAGCGTCGCCGAAGCCGACCCCCTTCGGGAACTCCTCGAACAGGAAGCGGCGCCAGTGGAATTCGTAAGGCGAATCGATCGCCCCGGCCGACTTCAGCAGCTCGAGCGGCGCTCGCCCCGATCGCCGCGCCGCCTCGACGACAGCCTTGTATTCGGGCGCGTTCTTGTCGGGCTTGAAGAGGATGCGGTAGATCTGCTCGCGGATCGGCGCCGGGCACGCGCCGTCGGCGAGCTCGGCCGCCCAGGCGTCGACCTGCATCGCGACCTGACGCTTTCGCTCGATGCCGAGCAGGGCCGCCTTGACGATCTCTTCCGGCGCCTTGCGAAAGCGCCCCTTGCCGAGGCGGCGAAAGTAGTGCGGCGCGGCGAACAGGCCGAGCAGCGCCGCCGCTTCCTGCGTCACGTCGGCCTTGGCGCCGAAGTAGTCGCGCGCCAGCTCGGCGAACGCGAACTCGCCTTCGGGCGCGAATTCCCAGGCCAGGTCGAGGTCGATCTCGCGCGCGAGATGCTCGGCGGCGCCGAGCAGCGCGTCGGGCTCGGGCGCGGCGAAGCGGAGCAGGACGTTGGCGGCCTTGACCTTGCTGCGCTTGCCGGAGGCGAGCTCGATCTGCAGCGAGGCGTCGGTCTCGCTCATCACCCGGCCGGCGTGGAACTTGCCGCCGTCTTCGAAGAGGGCATTCATGGGGCGCCGATTGTCGCCTGAGGACCCGTGCCCGGCGCCCGCAGAAGCCATCGTCGGATGCGCACTTTCAGTAGGTTCGCCCGCTCTTGTAGCGTCCCGAGGTGCGCGGCGCGAGCGTCGCGCTGCGCGCGATGGCGGCGAAGCTGCCCGCGGCGTGGGCGTGGCAGATCGCCAACCCGAGGGCGTCGGCGGCGTCGGGGCCGGGCAGGCCGGGCAGGGAGAGCAGGCGCATCACCATCTGTTGCACCTGTTCCTTCTTCGCCTGGCCGTGGCCGACGATGGCGCGCTTCATCTGCAACGCGGTGTATTCGGCGACCGCGAGCTCGTGCGAGACCAGCGCCGAGAGCGCGGCGCCGCGCGCCTGGCCGAGAAGCAGCGTCGCCTGCGGGTTGACGTTGACGAAGACGATCTCGACAGAGGCGCAGGTCGGCGCGTAGCGCCCGGCGATCTCGCGCACGCCGTCGAAGATGACCTTGAGGCGCCCGGGCAGGTCGGGCAACGCGACCGCGGCGGTGCGGATCGTCCCGCTCGCGACATAGCGCAGCCGCCCACCGTCGCACTCGACGACGCCGAAGCCGGTGGTCCGAAGGCCGGGATCGATCCCGAGAACGCGCATGCCGCCATTGGAACCGAAGGCGGGGCCGATCGCCGCCATGACGGCGGCCTCAGATGCCGAAATAGCCGCGCACCGAGTGGAAGAACACGGGGGCGGCGAAGCAGAGCGGCGCGACGCGGTCGAGCAGGCCGACCGCTCCGGTCACCGACGAGCCGCCGCGAAAGTTGCGAACGCCGGCGTCGCGCTTGAGCGCCTGCATCGCGAACTCGCCGAGCGTTCCCGCTGCCCCCGCGATCGCCCCCATCGCCAGCGCGGCGAGCGGATTGAACGGCGTGACCCAGTAGAGCAGCACGCCGACCAGCGCCGCGGCGCCGGCGCCGGCGCCGAACGCGCGCCATGAAAACGATCGGCTGATCGCGCGCGCGACCGGCCTGCGGCGCAGGCGCCGGCTGGCGGCTTCCTGGCCGAGCTGGGCGGCGACGACGACGAGGACGAGAAAGAGCACCAGGAAGGCACCGCGCTCGCGGTAGTTCGGCAGGTCGAGCAGGAGCAGCGCCGGTGCGTGGCTCAGGCCGTAGACGGTGACGGTGATGCCCCACTGGATCTTCGCCGTCCGCTCGAGGAAGTGGAACGGATCGTTGGCGAGGGCGCTGATGACCGGGATCGCGAAGAACAGGTAGACCGGGATGAAGACCGTGAAGGCGTTGATCAGGCGCATGCCGACGAGCAGGTACTGCATCGGCAGGATCACGAAGAACGCGAGCAGTAGGGCGCGGTGGTCGGCGCGCCGCGTGTGGGTGAGCGTCACGAACTCGCGCAGCGCGACGAACGAGACGAAGCCGAACAGCAGCGTCGAGCCGAGCGGGCCCGACGCCCAAGCCACCCAGAACAGGATCGCGCCGAGCCAGAGCGCGCGCAGCTCGCGCGCGAAGCGCTCGCGCAGCGCCGCCTGCTCGGGCGAGACGTCGCGGAACGAGCGGCTGAAGGCGATCAGCGTGACGAGCCCGAGGAGGCCGAACAGGACGACGAACAGCAGGCCGACCTGCTGGCTGACGCTGAGCGCGCGCAGCGTGCCCATCAAGCCCTGGCGCGCAGCGCGCCCATCAGGCGACGTCGCGCAGCGCCATCACGGCGGCGCGGGCGCGGTCGAGGAAGGCGCGCCGCTCCTCGCCCGGACGAAGGGCGATCGGCGCGCCGAAGACGACGGTGCACAGGATCGGCACCGGAACGACCTCGCCCTTGGGCATGACGCGCTGGACGTTGTCGATCCAGGCCGGGATCAGCTGGACGTCGGGGAACGCCTCGGCGAGCGCGTAGAGGCCCGACTTGAACGGCGCCGGGTCGGCGGCGTTGCCGCGCGTTCCTTCCGGGAAGATGACGAGCGAGTCGCCGTGGCGGAGCGCTTCCATCAGCGGCTCGAGCGGGTCCTCGTCCTCGCCCGTGCCGTCCTTGGCGCGCTGCCGGCTGACGTAGACGGCGTTGAAGATCTCGCGCGTGATCCAGTGCTTGAGCGGGCTCGCGGTCCAGTAGTCGCGCGCCGCGATCGGCCGCGTCACCGCGCGCAGGTCATGCGGCAGCGCGGCCCAGATCAGCACCCAGTCGAAATGGCTCTGGTGATTGGCGAAATAGATCCGCTGCTCGGCTTTCGGCGTCGAGCCGTGCCAGTGGCCCTGCGCGCCGGTGACGAGGCGGGCGACGAAGGCGAGCGCCAGGCCGGCGGCTTCGGGGAGCGTCACGGGCCGCCGGGGGCGGAGACCGGCGCCCGCCGGGCCGCCCCAAGGGCGCCGGCGCCCCCTCGGGGGGCAGCGACCGCAGGGAGGCGCCATCGGGCCATTTCAGTGGCGGAAATGGCGAACGCCGGTGAAGACCATGGCGATGCCGCGCTCGTTCGCCGCCGCGATCACCTGGTCGTCGCGCATCGATCCCCCCGGCTGGATCACGCACGACGCGCCGGCGTCGATGACGACGTCGAGGCCGTCGCGGAACGGGAAGAAGGCGTCGCTCGCGACCGCCGAGCCGGCGAGCGAGAGTTGCGCCGCCTCGGCCTTGATCGACGCGATCTTGGCCGAGTCGATCCGGCTCATCTGACCGGCGCCGACGCCGAGCGTCATGCCGTCGGCGCAGAAGACGATCGCGTTGCTCTTGACGAAGCGGGCGACGGTCCAGGCGAAGAGCAGGTCCTGCGTCTGGGCCGGCGTGGGCTTCCTGGTCGTCACGACCTTGAGGTCGCTCGCGCCGATGTCGTGGTTGTCGGCGGTCTGGATCAGGAGCCCCGAGCCGACGCGCTTGAAGTCGTGCGCGTTGCGGCCCGCGCCAAACGCCGGCAGGTCGATCTGCAGGACGCGCGTGTTGGCCTTGGCGGCGAAGACGGCGAGCGCCTCGGCGCTGTACGACGGCGCGATCAGCACCTCGACGAACTGCTTGGCGACGTGCTCGGCGCAGGCGCGGTCGACTTCGCCGTTGAAGGCGATGATGCCGCCGAAGGCCGACGTCGGGTCGGTCTTGAACGCCTTCGCGTACGCCGCCGCGGCGCTCTCGGCGACGGCGACGCCGCACGGATTGGCGTGCTTGACGATCACGCACGCCGGCGCTGCGAAGCTCTTCACGCACTCCCAGGCCGCGTCGGCGTCGGCGATGTTGTTGTACGAGAGCTCCTTGCCCTGAAGCTGCTTCGCGGTGACGAGCGAGCCGGGCGCGGGCGCGAGGTCGCGGTAGAAGGCGGCGCGCTGGTGCGGGTTCTCGCCGTAGCGAAGGTCCTGCAGCTTGACGAAGCGGCCGTTCGCCTGCGCCGGGAACTCGCGCCGCTCGGGGACACCGTTGCTCGGGCCGGCGAGAGACGACAGGTAGTCGCTGATCGCGCCGTCGTACTGGGCGATGCGGTCGAAGGCGGCGACGGCGAGGGCGAAGCGCGTCGCCTGCGCCACCTGGCCCGAGGCCTTCAGCTCGGCGACGACGCCGGCGTACTGCGACGCGTCGGTGAGGACGGCGACGTCGTTCCAGTTCTTCGCCGCCGAGCGCACCATCGCCGGGCCGCCGATGTCGATGTTCTCGATCGCGTCGGCGAGCGTGCAGCCGGCCTTGGCGACGGTCGCCTCGAACGGATAGAGGTTGACGACCAGGATGTCGATCGTCGCGATGCCATGCGCTGCGATCGCCGCCATGTGCTCGGCGCTGTCGCGGCGCGCCAGCAGGCCGCCGTGGATCGTCGGGTGCAGCGTCTTGACGCGGCCGTCGAGCATCTCCGGAAAGCCGGTGTGCTCGGCGACCTCGGTGACGGCGAGGCCGGCGCCGGCGAGCAGCTTGGCCGTGCCGCCGGTCGAGAGCAGCTTGACGCCGAGCGCCGCCAGCTCGCGCGCGAGCTCGACGACGCCGGTCTTGTCGGAGACGGAAATCAGCGCCTGCATCGGGGTTCCCCTCGTGGCCGCGCCGCCGCGGGCGCGCTCACTTGATCAGCTTGTGCTCGACGAGCTTGCGGCGCAGCGTGTTGCGGTTGATGCCGAGCCACTCGGCGGCCCGGCTCTGGTTGCCGCCGGCCTCCTTCATCACGACCTCGAACAGCGGCCGCTCGACGACGCGCAGGATCATCTCGTACATCGCCGTCGGCTCGACGCCGCGCAGGTCCCGGAAGTAGCCCTCGACGCTCTCGCGGACGCACTCCTCGATGTGCTTCTTGTTGGTCGTCGCCATGCGGGTCAGTGGAGCGAGGAGGGGACGTCGGCGCGAAGGTCGTCGGCAAGGGGCATTCGCGGCATCTCGTCGGCGAGGCGGTCGAACCAGGCGCTGACCGCGCGCGCCTGCGCGTCGCACGACTCGATCGCGTTCATCTCGCTGCGGAACGCCTCGCCGCCGGGCAGGCCTTTCAGGGTCCAGCCGATGTGCTTCCTGGCGCTGCGAACGCCGGCGAACTCGCCGTAGAGGCGATAGTGGTCGTCGAGGTGCTCGAGGAGCCACCCCTTGACGTCGACGACGCGCGGCTGCGGCGCCGCCTCGCCGGTGGCGAGGTGGTGCGCGATGTCGGCGAAGATCCAGGGCCGTCCCTGCGCGGCGCGGCCGATCATGATTGCGTCGGCGCCGGTCGAGGCGAACACTTCGCGCGCCTTCGCCGGCGAATCGATGTCGCCGTTGGCGACGACCGGAATGGCGACCGCGCGCTTGACCGCCGCGACCGTGTCGTACTCGGCGCTGCCCTTGTAGCCCTGCTCGCGCGTGCGCCCGTGGACGGCGATCATGGCGATGCCGGCGTCCTCGGCGGCGCGCGCGATCCGCACCGCGTTCTTCTCGCTCTCGCACCAGCCGGTCCGCATCTTCAGCGTCACCGGCACGTTGTGCGGCGCGCACGCGGCGACCACCGCCTCGACGATCGCGAGCGCGAGCGGCTCGTCCTTCATCAGCGCCGAGCCAGCCCACTGGTTGCAGACCTTCTTCGCCGGGCACCCCATGTTGATGTCGATGATCTGCGCGCCGCGCGCGACGTTGTAGGCGGCGGCCTCGGCCATCATCGGCGCGTCGGTGCCGGCGATCTGCACCGCGATCGGATCGGTCTCGCCGGCATGATCGGCGCGCCGGCTCGTCTTCAGCGTCGCCCAGAGGTCCTTCCTCGACGTCACCATCTCGCTCACCGCGTAGCCCGCGCCGAGGCGCTTGCAGAGCTGGCGGAACGGCCGGTCGGTGACGCCCGCCATCGGCGCGGCAAACAGCCGGTTCGCCAGCGTGATGTGGCCGATGCGCATGAGGGGGCGGGGTGGGGTGCTGAAAAACGAGGCAGCAGTATAGCGGCCGGTTTTCGCCGTTTCTTCCAGTGCGACCCCCCATGTTCCGGGGGCTCGATAATCGATTCGATGGATGCTTGGCTCAACGCGCTCATGGCGGCGCTCGCGCTGCCGCAAGTGGGCCTGTCGACGGTCTTCTTCATCGCCTTCATCGCCGCGACGCTGGTCCCGCTCGGCTCCGAGCCGGCGGTGTTCGCGCTCGTCAAGCTCAACCCGGAGATGTTCTGGCCGGCGATCGGCGTCGCGACGCTGGGCGCCACGCTCGGCGGCGCGCTCACCTGGTGGATGGGCTACGGCGCCGAACGCGCCTACGAGCACATGACGCACAAGCACCGCGACGGCCGCGCCTTGCGCTGGCTGCGCCGCTTCGGGCCCAAGGCGTGCCTGCTCTCGTGGCTGCCGATCGTCGGCGATCCGCTCTGCGCCGTCGCCGGCTGGCTCCGGCTGCCGTTCTGGCCTTGTCTCGCCTACATGGCGATCGGCAAGTTCGCGCGCTACTTCGGCATGACGGCCGGGCTGATCTGGTTCTTCCCGGGACAGTACGTCCACTGAATCCGGAAAGCCGAAGAGGACGCCGAAGCGTCCT
>JADGRJ010000302.1 GCA_017881025.1 Rhizobacter sp.
GATTTGCGCCATTCCCTTGCCGAGCGGATCGAGGCGGCGCGACGACGGCCCGCCGCCGTCGAGCGCCTCGTGCAGGACGAAGTTGATCGCGTTGATGCCGGGGAGATGGAAGCGCTCGACCTCGCCGCGGACGAGATGACCGAGCCAGCCCTTGACGCGCGTCGGCGTGAGCCGCTCCCAGAGCAGCGGCAGCCACTCGGCGCGGCGCGCGACGACGCCGACGTTGGAGAGATCGCCCTTGTCGCCGCTGCGCGCCCAGGCCAGGCGGATCAGCGGCAGCGATTCGACCGCCTCGAGGTCGCCGCCGGTGCTCGTCGCGGCGAGCACGGTCTTCGGCGCCGGACGCGGCACGCTGCCGCCGGCAAGGACGACCTCGACGCCTTCGCGGCGATCGCCGATCGCGAACGACACCGGCGCCGCGGTCTTGTCGAGCAGGAACGAGAACGGCTTGACCAGCGGCGACACCGCCGGCCGGCCGCCGCCCGGGCCGGTCGTTCCCGGCGACCACGACGTTCCCGCCGGCGCGATCTCGCGCGCGAACAGCTCGAGGGCGCGCCGCTCGGCGTGGTCGGCGACGATGCGCAGCATCACCTCGCGGCTGCTTCGCGTCCGCGCATGCGGCCCGTACGAGCTCTCGGCACCGATCACCTCGACGTGCGTCGCCGCGAACTCGGCGAAGCCGGCCTCGCGCAGCAGGCGGCTCGTCCGTTCGACGATCGCGGCGCCGGTGCGCTCGGCCTTCTTCACCGCGTCGATACCGACGATGACGAGCGAGCCGGCGCAGCGAAACCCTTGCAGCGCCGTCGCCGAGACCTTGTAGGTGTCGGTCGGCGCCGAGCCGCGCGCGCCGGCGACGCGGACGTGATGCGCGCCGTCCTGCTCGATCGTCACGTGGCGGAAATCGCAGATGACGTCGGGCAGCATGTACGCGCCCGGGTCGCCGATCTCGTAGAGCATCTGCTCGGCGACGGCGCCGCGCGCGATCAGGCCGCCGGTGCCGGCGGGTTTGGTGATGCGGAACGTGCCGTCGGCGCGGCACTCGGCGATCGGGTAGCCGATGTTCGCCCAGTCGGGCACCGACTCCCAGTCGGTGAAGAGGCCGCCGGTCGCCTGGCATCCGCATTCGATGATGTGGCCGGCGAGGCTGCCCGCGGCGAGCAGGTCGTAGTCGCTCGCGCCCCAGCCGAACTCGTGCATCAGCGGCCCGAGCGCGAGCGCGCTGTCGACGACGCGGCCGGTGACGACGATGTCGGCGCCGGCGGCGAGAGCGCGCGCGATCGGCAGCGCGCCGAGGTAGGCGTTCGCGCTCAGCACGCGCTCGGGCAAGGCCTCGCCGCTGTCCATGTCGCGCGTGCCGGCGCCGGCCAGCGCTGCGAGCTGCGCGCTGACGTCGTCGCCCTCGACGACGGCGACCTTCAGCGCCAGGCCGGCCGCGGCGATCATCGCCTCGAGCGCGGCGACGCAGGCGCGTGGGTGGATGCCGCCGGCGTTGCTCACGACCTTGATGCCGCGCGCGGCGATCTCGCCGAGCACCGGCCGCATCGCCACCTCGACGAAATCGGTCGCGTAGCCGAGCTCGGGCCGCTTCAAGCGCGCCGCGGCGAGGATCGCCATCGTCGTCTCGGCGAGGTAGTCGAAGACGAGGTAGTCGACCGCACCGGAGGCGACCAGCTGCGGCGCGGCGACGCGGCTGTCGCCCCAGAATCCCGACGCGCCGCCGATGCGAACGATCTTCTCGGCGGTCATCGCCACCTCCCGTTGCCGTGGCCGAAGGGTAGCAACCCCGGGACAGGCGCGGCGCGGTGACGCGCCGCTAAACTTGGGCGGCACTCGAAAATCGCACGTGGATCTGCTCGACCCTTCGGCCCTGCCCGATCGCTTCGCGTCGGTCGAGGCGCTCGACGACTTCCTCACCCGGCCGAGCCGCGCCCTCGTCGACGACCTCGCGATGGTCGAAGGCGATCTGCTCATCCTCGGCGTCGCCGGCAAGATGGGGCCGACGCTGGCGCGCCTGGCCAAGCGCGCGTCGCCGTCGCGCCGCGTCGTCGGCGTCGCCCGCTTCAGCGACCGCGCCGTGCGCGACCAGCTCGGCGAGCACGACGTCGAGACGATCGCCTGCGACCTGCTCGACCGCGCCGCGATCGCCGCGCTGCCCGACGCGCCCAACGTGATCTTCGCCGCCGGCCACAAGTTCGGAGCGAGCGGCGCGCCGGCGCTCACCTGGGCGATGAACGCGCACGTGCCGGCGCTCGTCGCCGAGCGTTATCGGGCGGCGCGGATCGTCGCCTTCTCGACCGGCAACGTCTACGGCCTGGTGCCGGTCGGCGTCGCCGGCGCGAGCGAGACGGCGCCGCCGGCGCCTGTCGGCGAGTACGCGCAGTCGTGCCTCGGCCGCGAGCGCATGTTCGAGTTCTTCTCGGCGAAGCACGGCACGCCGGGCCGGATCGTCCGCCTCAACTACGCGATCGACATGCGTTACGGCGTCGTCTTCGACGTCGCGTCGAAGGTGCACCGCGGCGAACCGGTCGACGTGACGATGGGCCACGTCAACGTCATCTGGCAGGGCGACGCCAACGCGCAGGTGCTGCGCTGCCTCGCCCACTGCACGGCGCCGACCTCGCCGATCAACGTCACGGGCCCGGAGACGATCTCGATCCGCTGGCTCGCGCATCAGCTCGCCGCGCGTCTGGGCACCGAAGCGAAGGTCGTCGGCCAGGAAGCGGCGACGGCGCTCCTCTCCGACACGACGGCGGCGACGGCGCTGTTCGGTCGCCCGATCGTGCCGCTTGGCCGGATGCTCGACTGGGTCGCCGACTGGGTGAAGGCGGGCGGCACGAGCTTCGGCAAGCCGACCAAGTTCGAGGTCCGCAGCGGTGAGTTCTGAGCTGATCGCGATCGATCGGCTCGGCGCGGGCGACGTGGCCGGCGGGCTCGCCCTGTCCGACGCCGCCGGCTGGAACCAGAGCGCCGACGACTGGTCGTTCTTCATCGCCGCCGGCGCTGCGTTCGGCGTCCGCGACGAGCGCGGGGCGCTGATCGCGACGGCCGCGGCGCTCCCCTACGACGCGGACACGGGCTGGATCTCGATGGTCCTCGTCGCCGCCGCGCATCGCCATCGCGGCATCGCCAGCCAGCTCGTCGACGCCTGCGTCGCGTCGTTGCGCGAGGCCGGCCGCACGCCGGTGCTCGACGCGACGCCGGCGGGTGCCGCCGTCTACGCGAAGACCGGCTTCGTCGCCGGGTTCGCGTTCGAGCGCTGGCAAGGCGACGGCGCTGCGCCGGTGGGCGATTCGTCGGGCAGCGTCGTCGCGGCAGGGTCGGCGCATGTCGAGACCTTGATCGATCTCGATCGCGGCGCCGGCGGCGTCGATCGCGCCGCGCTCTGGCGCGCGTTCCTCGCTCGGCCCGACACCCGCGCCTGGCTCGCCGAGCGCGGTGACGGCTTCGCCCTGCGCCGCGCCGGACGCCGCGCCACGCAGACCGGTCCCGTCGTCGCGGCCCGTGCCGACGACGCGCTCGATCTCGTCTCCGCTGCGCTCGCCGGCGTCGCCGGTCGAATCTTCATCGACGTCCCGGTCCACTGCACGGCGCTCGCGAGCGAGCTCGCGCGGCGCGGCTTCACGCGTCAGCGCTCGTTCGTTCGCATGGCGCTCGGCGACGCGCATGCCGCAGCGGCGCGCGAGCGCGTCTTCGCGCTCGCCGGCCCGGAGTTCGGCTGACGATGGCGACGGCCAACGCACCGATGGGGATCGCCGTGCTGCGCGAGCGCCTGTTCGACGGCCTCGCGATTCCGGCCCACCCGCTCGCTCTCGACGCGTCGCGCCGGCTCGACCGGCGCCGCCAGCGCGCCCTGGCGCGCTACTACCTCGACGCGGGCGCGGGCGGCCTCGCCGTCGGCGTCCACACGACCCAGTTCGCGATTCGCGAAGCGGGCTTGTTCGAAGAGGTGCTGTCGATCGCCGCCGAGACCGTGCGCGAATGGCCGCGCCTCGGCCGCGCCGCCGATGCGCCGCGGCCGCTCCTCGTCGCCGGCGCCTGCGGCCAGACGCAGCAGGCGCGCGCCGAGGCGCGCCTCGCGCGCGGCCTCGGCTACGACGCCGCGCTGCTCAGCCTGGCCGCATGGAAAGGCGCGAGCGAGGAAGAGGTCGTCGACCATTGCGCCGCCGTCGCCGGCGAGCTGCCGCTGATCGGCTTCTACCTCCAGCCCGCGGTAGGTGGCCTCGACCTGCCGGCGTCGTTCTGGGCCCGCTTCGCGGCGCTCGACAACGTCGTCGCGATCAAGGTCGCGCCGTTCAACCGCTATCGCACGCTCGACGTCATCCGCGGCGTCGTCGCCGCTCGCGCCGAGGACCGGGTCGCGCTCTACACCGGCAACGACGACCACATCGTCCTCGACCTGATCACGCCGTTCCAGGCCGAGCGCGACGGCGCGCCGGTGACGGTGCGCTTCCGCGGCGGCCTGCTCGGCCACTGGTCGGTGTGGACGAAGGGCGCGGTCGAGCTGCTCGAGCGCTGCAAGGCGAGCGCCGC
>JADGRJ010000303.1 GCA_017881025.1 Rhizobacter sp.
CAACTCGGCCGCCGCCAGCGAAGCGGAAGCGGTCGGACGCGTCACGGCGATCGGCGCCGTTGCGAGGTCGGAGGCTGGCGGCCGCGCCGGCGCGGGCAGCGGCGTCGCGCGTTCGGCAAGCGGAGCCGATTCGGGCGCGTCGAAGCGCGGCTGTTGCTCGCTCGTGACCCACCAGGCCACCGCCGCGCCGATCAAGACTGCGACGATGGCGGCCGGCACCACTACCGGGTTGCGCCGGCGCGGCCGGATCGGTGCATCGCCCGGCGCCGCGGCTGCCGACGCATCGATTGGTTCAGTATCGGCAGGTTCAGTATCGGCAGCGTCGCGCCGACCGGCTGCCGGCTCGGCCGGTGCTTCGTTCAGCGCACCAGGGGCCGAATTGAGGGCACCGGGGGCCGAGTTCAGCGCCCCGGGTGCCGAAGCGGTCGGCTCGCGCCGCGCCTCCGCCAGGGGCACCGGCCCCGAAGCGACGCCGTCGGCCGACGGCTCGCGCCGCGAGCTGGCGCGCCGCAGCGGCGTCTCGGAGATCCGCGTCGGCGGTGTCGGCTCGGCGCCGAGCGGAAGCTCGCGATCGGGATCGAAGGTCGATCCGGCCTGCAGCATCGCCGTGAGATCAGGATCGCGCAGGCGAAGCGCGGCGATCGCGATCAGCGCGCGATGCGGCCAGTGCGACGAGACCGTCGCGCCATGCACGTCGAGGAGCTGGCGAACGAACTCGCTCGCCTGGACGTGCCGCTCGGGCGTCCAGCCGGCCGCTGACGCGCCGCCGAGCTCGGGCAGGTAGCGCCACAGCATGGCCGCCAGGCTGTAGAAATCGCAGCGCCAGTCGAGCGCGCGCGTCGGCCCGAGGTGGCCGCGCCGGCCTTCCTCGAGGGCGTGAAGAAGGCGTGGCGACTGGTACTCGTAGGCGGGTTGGCGCAGCAGCGGCAACGGCTCGACGAAATCCACTTCGGGCAGGAGCGAGAACGCGAAGTCGATCAAGGTCAGGCTCTTGAAGCGGGGCGCCAGCGGCTGGCCCTGCACCGGCCGGCCTGCTCCCGCCGGCGCCCACGGCAGGCAGACGTTGTCGGGCTTGAGGTCGAGGTGGACGAAGCCGAGCGCGTGCAAGGCGTCGAGCGCCATCAGACAGTGGCGCGCCAGCGACCACCAGTACGCGCAGTCCTCGAACACGTTGCGCAGGGCGACGTCGCCGCGGCGCAGCGGCACTGCGGTCGCCCACTGCTCGACCGTCGCGCCGGCGTCGCGCGTCTGCAGGCGCGCCGGGCCGGTGGCGTCGGCGGGCAGGAAGTCCAGGGGCTTCGCGACCGGCGCGCCGGCGTGCTTGCCGAGCCGCTCGAGGATGCGCCACTCGCGCTCGGTCCAGGGCCGGAAGTCGGCGGTCGCCGTCCTCAGGAAGCACTTCGTGTAGCGCCGCTCCTCGCCCGACTGCGCCCGCTCGCGAAAGACCTCGACGTGGGTGCCCGTCGCCATCTGCTGGCGGCCCAGTCCGAATACCCGATCGATCTCCGCAGGCGTCATCCCGTCCCTCGTGCGTGGCGCGCCACGCGCCAAGCGATCGCGCTCGATCCAGGCCCGGCAGGCCGGAAAGGCGTCCCCGCCGAGCATACGACGTGCCTTTTCATGGCACCGCCGATGCGGTTTCAGGCCGGGGCGTGCGCGGTCGTCGGCACGGGGGCCGGGCCGAGGCCGAGCGCGGCGAGGCTCGCCAGCATCGCCGCGTCGAGCGAGGTCGGCGCCAGCGCGGGGCAGCGCGCGGCGAGCTTCGCGCCGTCGAGCGCGTGCGGCACGCGCCAGAGGTAGGCCATCTTCGCGAGCTCGCGCCAGAGCGGCACGACGACGCCGCCGACCCGGATCAGCGGCCACGGCATGCCGCCGCGACGCCAGCCGCGCGCCGGCGCCAGCCCGAGCGTCGCCGCGGCGCGTTCGACCGCGCCCAGGAATTCGTTGCCGGTGATCGAATGGCCGGCGAACGCGAAGCGCTCGAACGGCGCGAGGTCGGGCAGCGAGGCGACGGCGACGAAGGCGCGCGCGAGATCGGGCAAATAGGCCCAGGCGTGGACGAGCGCCGGGTCGCCGGGATAGTCGAGCCGACCCTGGGCGATCCGCTTGACGACGAGCAGGTCGAGCCAGCTGCCGCTGCCGGCGCCGAAGAAGTCGCCGGCGGTGATCACGGTCGAGCGCAGCCGTCCGGCGGCGGCGCGGCGTTCGAGCTCGCCCTCCATCCCGGCGCGGATCCGCCCCTTGGCGGTCGTCGGCCGTTGCGGCGTCGCTTCGTCGATCCGGGCCGGCATCGCCTCGCCGTGGTTGTAGACGTTGCCCGGCAGCATGAAGCGCGCGCCGAAGCGCTCGGCCAGGTCCATCGCGGCGCGCGCAACCGGCAGCGCTTCCTCGTCCCAGCGCGTGTAGATCGGGTTGATGCCGTGCACGACGACGGTCGGTGCCGGCCGCGCGGCCAGAGCTTCGGCCAACGAGGCGAGCGGCGCGCGAACGAGCTCGGCACCTTCGGGCATGCCGGCGGCGGCGGCGCGACGGACGTGGGCGAGGACATGCCAGCCGGCGGCGGCGAACGCCTGGGCGGCGGCGAGGCCGAAGCGGCCGTTGGCGCCGAGGACGAGGACAGTGCGGGTCGATGCAGGGGCGGTCATGGAATTCTCCGGAGTGACGCGGGATTGCCGATGCCCCGGAGTGTGGGCGCGCGTTGCCTCGCTCGCCATACCTGTTTCCGCATGAAAGCCATACACTTTCGCATGGCTACCGGCACCTTGGCCGATTTCGACTGGGCCCTGGTGCGCAGCTTCCTCGCCGTCCTCGACGCCGGCAGCATCAGCGCCGCGGCCAAGCACGGCGGTGCGCAGCAGCCGACGCTCAGCCGCCACGTCGCCGAGCTCGAGGCGCAGCTCGGCGCGCCTCTCTTCGAGCGCACCGGCCGCGGCGTCACGCCGACCGGCGCGGCGCTCGCCATCGCCGACGCGGCACGGCGCATGGAAGACGCTGCGCTCGCCGTCGCGCGCGGCCTGGCGACGGCGCGCTCGGCGACGCGCGGTGTCGTCCGCGTGACGACGAGCCAGGTCGCGGCGACCTGGCTGCTGCCGGCGGTGCTCGCGCGATTGCAGCGCACCCACCCCGAGATCGAAGTCGAGCTCGTCGCCTCGAACGAGCTCACCAACCTGCTGCGTCGCGAGGCCGACATCGCCGTTCGCATGGTGCGGCCGGCGCAGCAGTCGCTGATCGCCAGGAAGCTGGGCGAGATCGAGATCGTCGCCGCCGCCCACAAGAGCTATCTCGCCAAGGCGCCGCCGCTGCGCGTGCCGGAGGACCTCGCCGCGCACCGCCTGATCGGCTACGACCGCGACGACACGATCGTCCGCGGCGCCGCGAAGATGGGGCTCGCGCTCTCGCGCGGCGACTTCGCGCTGCGCACCGACGACCAGGTCGCCTACGGCCGCCTCGTCGCCGAGGGCGCGGGCGTGGGCTTCGTCGCCCGCTACAACCTCCGCCATTGGCCGGGCGTCGTCGCCGTGCTGCCGATGCTCGCCGTCGGCTCGCTGCCGTGCTGGCTCGCCGTCCATCGCGAGATCCGCTCGAACCCGATCGTGCGAACGGTCTACGACTTCCTGGCACGCGAGATCGCGCCGGCGATCCGCAGCTAGCGCCGACGGCGGCGCGTCAGAGCACCTCGACGCTGCGCAGGGCGACGAAGCGGTTGCCGAGAACGACCGCCTGCAGCGTCGCCCCGGTGAGCGTCACCGGGTCGGCGTCGGAGTGGACGACGGCGACGAGGACGACGCGCGCCGTCGCCGCCAGCGTGCTGAAGTCGGTGTCGAAGGCGACCGATCGCGACAGCCGCGCGTCGATCGGCCCGGCGGGACTTCGCACCGGCTGAGCGGCGTCGGCGAACGACCAGCCGTCGGCGAGCGCCGGCGTCGCGCCGCCGTTGCGCAGCAGCGTCTGCACCGCCGCGGTCCACGCGCACGGCAACGCCGCCCAGGCGGGGTCGGCAGTGCCGGAGACGTCGCGGCGAAGCAGCGTCACGCGCACCGTGTTCGCGGCGATCGCGCCGCCGCCGCGGTGGTGCACCTGGACGTCGATCTTCGCGTGGACGCGGCCGATGCCGATCGACGCCGGCGAGGCGCCGGGCGGGCTACGGTCGACGATCAGCTCGAACAGATCGGCCTCCGACGGCTCGGCGCCGCTCCACGGCTCGGCATAGGCGTTCGGGAACGACGCGCCCGAGCCGACGACGTTGTTCCAGAGCGTCTGCGTGATGCGGTTCGAGTTGGCGTTGGCGGCACGCAGGCGCGCGTCGAAGAGCGGCGTCCACTGGCCGTCGGGCTTGACGAGCGGATCGCCCGTGCCGCGCACATGCAGCGCGGTCTGGAACACCCACAGGCCGTAGCGGTCGGGCGACGCGCCGATCCACGGGAAGGCCGTCGTCGGCGCGGGCGGCCGGCTGCCGCGGCGCGGCCTGACGCGGACGTCGGGACTGGCGTGCCACGAGAGGAGCGCGTTCGGCA
>JADGRJ010000304.1 GCA_017881025.1 Rhizobacter sp.
GGGCCGTTTCGCTGGGTCGCTCTATCGGGCGATCCCGACGACATCCGAAAGACCGACGCGAAGATGAAGGAGCTCTTCCCGAACGACGCGGGCCTGCACCGCTGGCTCGACATGGCCACGGAGCGCATCGCCTTCCAGGGATTGCCGGCGCGGATCTGCTGGATCGGCCTCGGCGAGCGGCACCGCGCCGGCCTGGCCTTCAACGCGATGGTGAAGTCGGGCGAGCTGAAGGCGCCGATCGTCATCGGCCGCGACCACCTCGACGCCGGCTCGGTCGCGAGCCCGAACCGCGAGACCGAAGCGATGATGGACGGCAGCGACGCCGTCTCCGACTGGCCGATGCTCAACGCGCTCCTCAACACCGCCGGCGGCGCGACGTGGGTGTCGCTGCACCACGGCGGCGGCGTCGGCATGGGCTACTCGCAGCACGCCGGCGTCGTCATCGTCTGCGACGGCACCGATGCGGCGGCGAAGCGGATCGAGCGCGTGCTCTGGAACGACCCGGCGACCGGCGTGATGCGCCACGCCGACGCGGGCTACGAGATCGCGAAGGCATGCGCGCGCGAGCAGGGCCTCAACCTGCCCATGCTCTGATGGTGCTCGCCTGATGGATCTCGTTGGCGGCGCGCTGACGCTCGACGACCTGCAGCGCCTGCACTCCGGCGGCGAGGCGCTGCGCATCGACGGGGCGGCGCGCGAGCGAATCCGCGCCAGCGCCGGCGTCGTCCAGCGCGCCGCCGCCGGCGACGCGCCGGTCTACGGCGTCAACACCGGCTTCGGCAAGCTCGCGGGAACGCGGATCGACGCCGCCGACCTGGCGACGCTGCAGCTCAACCTGATCCGCTCGCACAGCGTCGGCGTCTGCGCGGCGCTGTCGACGCCAGTCTTTCGACTGATCCTCGGCCTGAAGGCGGCGAGCCTCGCGCGCGGCCACTCGGGCGTTCGCGAGGCGATCGTCGACGCGCTCCTCGCCGTCCACAACGCCGGCCTCGTTCCGTTCATTCCTTCGCAGGGTTCGGTCGGCGCCTCGGGCGACCTCGCGCCGCTCGCGCACCTCACGCTCGCCCTGATCGGCGAAGGCGAGTTCGTCGTCGACGGCGTTCGTCGCCCCGCTGCCGACGTGCTGCGCGGCGCTGGCATCGCACCGCTCGCGCTCGCCGCCAAGGAAGGGCTCGCGCTCATCAACGGCACCCAGGTCTCGACCGCGCTCGCCTTGCATGCCCTCTTCACGTTCGAGCCGGTGCTCGAGGCGGCGCTCGTCGTCGGTGCGCTCACGGTCGACGCGGCGCGCGGCAGCGACGGCCCGTTCGATCCGCGCATCCACGCGCTGCGCGGCCAGCCGGGGCAGATCGACGTCGCGCGGTACTACCGCGCGCTGCTCGCGGGCAGCGAGATCCGCCGCTCGCACCTGCAGGGCGACGACCGCGTCCAGGATCCGTACAGCCTGCGCTGCCAGCCGCAGGTCGTCGGCGCGTGCCTCGACCAGCTGCGCCACGCCGCGCTCGTCCTCGTGCGCGAGGCCAACGCGGTGACCGACAACCCGCTCGTCTTCGCGGGCGAGGGCGGCGCCGAGGGCAGCATCGTCAGCGGCGGCAACTTTCACGCCGAGCCGGTGGCGCTCGCCGCCGACGCGATGGCGGTCGCGATCGCCGAGGTCGGTGCGATCGCCGAGCGCCGCATCGCCATGCTGATCGACGCCGGCGTCTCGCGCCTGCCGCCGTTCCTCTCGGCCGAGCCGGGTCTCAACAGCGGCTTCATGATCGCCCACGTCACCGCCGCGTCGCTGGCGAGCGAGAACAAGTCGCTCGCCCATCCGGCGAGCGTCGACAGCCTGCCGACGAGCGCGAACCAGGAAGACCACGTCTCGATGGCGACCTTCGCGGCGCGGCGCCTGCAGCCGATGATCGCCAACACCGCGCACATCCTCGGCATCGAGCTGCTCGCCGCGGCGCAGGGCATCGAGTTCCTGCGCCCGCTCGCCAGCTCGCCGCCGCTCGAGGCGGCGCATGCGCTGCTGCGGGGGCAGTGCCCCGCGATGCCCACCGACCGCCACCTCGCCCCCGACATCGACCGCGCCACCGCGCTTGTCCGCGATGGCTCGCTGGCGCGTGTCCTGCGAACCGTTCCGGGCCTGCCGGCGCTCTGGCACCCGGCGTGAACCATCGCACGGAGCGTGCGACTGCGCCGCGCAGGAACCGGCCCGCGGACCCGGAAAGCCCGCGAATCGGGGGGCGTCCTGCGCGCGCGGATGGGATACAAGGCCAGTTCGTCGACCTCTCCGCTGCCGAGCGCTTTTCGGACCGGCGGACGCTCGGCGAGCTGGAGCACCGATGGATCGCAAGCCCCGCCTCGATGAGCACGTTCTGATCGCGCCGCAGACGGTCGCCGAGCCGACGCGCGCCCCTCGCGCCGAGTCGAAGGCGCCTGTCGATCCGCGCGCTGCGCTTGCCGCCAACGGCACCTGGCAGGCTTCGTCGTTCGACCTGGCGCAGGGGCTCGACGTCAAGGTGATGCAGTCGAAGCTGTCGCCGGAAACGCTCGACCGTCTGTTCCGCGGCTGACCTCCGGCTTCGGCCGGAACCCTGCGCCCGCAGGCGCTGGCATCGTTCTCGCATCGTGTCGCCTCCGGCGGCCGCGGCCTCGTTCGCGGGCGCCCTGCGCCGTGCGGCTAAAGTGCGTTGCAACGCCCACCGACCCGCTCCCGAAAGGACCCCGATGAACAAGCACCTGATCGTCCTCGCCGTCGCCGCGCTCGCCGCCGCCACCGGCGCCCGAGCCCAGGAAACCAAGGTCGCGATCGCGATCTCGGGCTGGACCGGCTTCGCGCCGCTGACGCTCGCCAAGGAGGCGGGCCTGTTCAAGAAGCACGGCCTCGACGTGACGATCAAGAAGATCCCGCAGAAAGACCGCCACCTCGCGATCGCCTCGGGCGACGTGCAATGCGCGGCGACGACGGTCGAGACCTGGATCGGCTGGAACGCCGCCGGCGTCGCGACGACGCAGATCTTCCAGCTCGACAAGAGCTACGGCGCCGACGGCATGGTCGTGAAGAACGGCATCGCCAAGATCAGCGACCTGAAGGGCAAGACGGTCGCCGCCAGCCCGCCGGGCACCTCGCCGTACTTCGCGCTCGCCTGGTTCCTGAAGAAGAACGGCCTCTCGCCGAAGGACGTGAAGGTCGTCAACCTCGAGCCGCAGCCGGCCGCCAACGCGATGATCGCCGGCACCGAGGGCATCGACGCGGCGATGACCTACGAGCCCTACCTCTCGGCCGTGCGCGCCAAGCCCGAGGCCGGCAAGATCATCGCGACGACGCTCGACTACCCGATGGTGATGGACACTTTCGGCTGCACGCCGAAGTTCCTGGCCGAGAACCCGAAGGCCGCGAAGGCGCTCGCCGACGCCTACTTCGACGCCGTCGACATGATCAAGGCCGAGCCGAAGAAGAGCTTCGAGATCATGGGCGCCGACGTCAAGCAATCGGGCGAGGCCTTCGAGGGCAGCCAGAAGTACCTGCGCTGGCAGGACCGCGCCGCCAACCAGAAGTTCTTCGCCGGCGAGCACGCCGCGTTCAGCAAGGAAGCGGCCGACCTGCTGATGGAAGCCGGCATCATCAAGACGATGCCCGACATGACCAAGCTCGCCGACACGCAATTCATCAAGTGACCGCCTTCCTCCCTCTCCCGTCCGCGGGAGAGGGCCGGGGTGAGGGTGCGGGCTGTTGCCGATGAAGCCGCTCGTCCCCGTCGCCCCGACCGCGCGCCTCCTCCTCGGCATCGCCTTCTTCATCGTCTTCGTCGCCGGCTGGTCGCTCGCGACCTTCGGCGGCTTCGTCTCGAAGACCTTCCTCGCCGACCCGCTGACGATGGTGCGCTCGGGCTGGACGCTGCTCGCGACGCAGGGCTTCGGCTGGGACATCGCCTGGACGGTCTGGCGCGTCTTCGGCGGCTTTCTCATCGCCGCCGTGCTGGCGCTGCCGCTCGGCGTGGCGATGGGCGCGTACAAGCCGGTCGAGGCGTTCTTCGAGCCGTTCGTGAGCTTCGCGCGCTACCTGCCGGCGAGCGCGTTCATTCCGCTCCTCATCCTCTGGGCCGGCATCGGCGAGGCGCAGAAGCTGGCGCTCATCTTCATCGGCAGCTTCTTCCAGCTCGTGCTGATGATCGCGGTGATCGTCGGCAACACGCGGCGCGACCTGGTCGAGGCGGCGTACACGCTCGGCGTGGGCGACCGCGGCTTGATCCGGCGCGTGCTGATCCCGGGCGCGGCGCCCGAGATCGCCGAGGTGCTGCGCATGGTGCTCGGCTGGGCCTGGACCTACGTGATCGTCGCCGAGCTGATCGGCGCCTCGAGCGGCATCGGCCACATGATCACCGACAGCCAGGCGCTGCTCGACACCGACCAGATCATCTTCGGCATCATCGTCATCGGCCTCATCGGCCTGGCGAGCGACCTGCTCTTCAAGTGGCTCAACCGGCGCCTCTTCCCGT
>JADGRJ010000305.1 GCA_017881025.1 Rhizobacter sp.
GATCGTCTGCTCGGCGATGACGGTGAGCGACAGGCGCACCAGCGGCCGCACGTCGGCGGCGATCGTGCCGTCGGCGCGGGCGACGAGGACGACGTCGTACTCGCTCGCCAGCCCCGCCATCACCTGGACGATGCGCGGGTCCTTCCTGCGTGCGAGCTGCTCGACCTTCTCGAGCAGGGCGACCTTCTGCGTGCTGTCGAGCGTCGCGATCGGGTCCATCGGTGCGTAGAGGACGCGGCTCGCGGCGATCGACGTGCACGTGCCGACCTTGACGCGCCGGCTCTGCCCCGACGCGGCGATCGTCCGCACGGTGCGTGCCGCGTCGAGCAGCGCCGCCTCGGAGATGTCGTCGGAGTACGCGAACGCGGTCTTCTCGCCGGCAACAGCGCGGACGCCGACGCCTTGGTCGATGCCGAAGCTGCCGCTCTTGACGATGCCTTCCTCGAGGCTCCAGCCTTCGCTGCGCGTGTACTGGAAGTAAAGGTCGGCGTCGTCGATGCGGTGCGTCGCGATCGTCGCGAGCGCTGCGGCGAGCTTCGCTTCGTCGAGGCCGAACGGCTCGAGGAGCAGGGCACGGGCGACGGCGAGGCGCTCGATGGTCGGTTCACGGGAGATCATGGGAGCGTCCTCGGCAGGGTCCGGAATTGTAGGAGTCGGCACTTTCACAGATCTTTACCGCGGCCTTTACGGCAACGGGGTCGGCGCCGTCCCGGGCCTGCCGTTGTAGACGGGCGGGACTCGCAAGCCACCGTTCGATTCAACGACAAACCCGAAGGACCCACCATGAACAAGTTCACGACCCTCGCCACCGGCATCACCCTCGCGATCGCTTCGATCGGCGCCTTCGCCCAGGCCGCCGCGCCGGCGACGCCGCGCGTCGACCAGCGCGAGGCGAACCAGCAGGCGCGCATCGACGCCGGCGTCGCCTCCGGGCAGCTCAACGCGCGCGAAACCAATCGCCTCGACAAGCAGCAGGGCCGCATCGCCGCGGTCGAGGCGAAGGACAAGGCCGACGGCACGGTCACCGCGAAGGAACGTCGCCAGCTGCATCGCATGCAGAACCGCGCCAGCAAGAACATCCACGCGCAGAAGCACGACGCGCAGGTCGCGCCGAAGCCGTAAGCGCCTAGGGCGGCTCGTCGTCGGCCGGGCTGCGACCTTTGAGCGCGAGCGCACGCGCATAGAGCGCGTTGCGCGGCGCGCCGGTGATCTCGCCGGCGAGCGCGACCGCCTGCTTCAGCGGCAGCGCGCCGAGCAAGGGCGCGAGCACCGCGTCGTTCGCGTCATCGGCCTGCGCCGTGGCGGCATCGGCGATCGCATGCAGAACGACCACGAACTCGCCGCGGGCGCGGTTGGCGTCGGCGCCGAGCCAGGCCGGCAGCGCGCGCGCCGGCATCGTCGCGATCGTCTCGAACTGCTTGGTCAGCTCGCGGCAGAGCGTCGCCGGCCGCTCCGGGCACGCCGCGGCCAGGGCCTCGACGAGGGCCTCGATCCGGTGCGGCGCCTCGAAAAGGATCTGCGTCGCCGACGCGTGCGCAACGGCGTCGATGGCGCGCGCTCGCTCGCTGCCGCGCGCGCCGGCGAAGCCGACGAACGTGAAGCCGGTCGAAGCGACGTCGCCGGCAGCCGACAGCGCCGCGAGGGCGCTGCTCGCGCCCGGGATCGGCAAAACGCGATGACCAGCTGCGCGCGCCGCGGCGACGAGCCCGGCGCCCGGATCGCTCACGGCCGGCGTGCCGGCGTCGCTCACGTAGGCGACACGCTCGCCGCGGCCGAGTCGTGCGAGCACCGCGCCGGCCGCCTCGCGCTCGTTGTGCTCGTGGACGGCGATCAGCGGCTTGGCGATCGCGAAGTGGCGCAGCAGCGCGGCGCTGTGGCGGGTGTCCTCGCAGGCGATCGCGTCGCAGGTCGCGAGCACGTGCAGCGCGCGCAAGGTGATGTCGGCGAGGTTGCCGATCGGCGTCGCGACGACGTAGAGCGCGGCCGCGGGATACTGCTGGCCGGCGGCGGCCGTGGCCGCGGCTTCGACGAGCTTCGATCCATCCACTGATGCGACCTCCGGCGCCCGGCCCACGGTGACGATCCAGCCCACGACGACCAAAGCGCTCGGCGATCGCGCCGAAGCGCGCGCGCTCGATCACCTGAGCGCTGCCGGGCTGGTGCTGGTGCAGCGCAATTATCGCGTCGCGCGGGGCCCGCGCGCGCGCGGCGGCGAGGTCGACCTCGTCATGCGCGACCGCGACGGCACGCTCGTCTTCGTCGAAGTGCGGGTGCGCCGCGACGGCCGCTTCGGTGGCGCCGCGGCGAGCATCGGCGTCGCCAAGCGGCAGCGCCTGGTCTTCGCCGCGAGCCATTTCCTGCGCCGGCTCGCCAGCCCGCCGCCGTGCCGGTTCGACGTGATCGCCGTCGACGGCGACCGAATCGAATGGCTGCGCGCCGCCTTCGACGCCGGCTAGCCAAGACCGTGTGAACCGAGCGCCGAAACCCGTGTCATATCATCGGTGACCATGCTCGAGCAACGCATCCAGCAGCAGTTTTTCGACAGCGCCGACCTCAAGTACGCCGCTGCCGAGGTGCTTTCCAAGCCGATCGCCGACGCGGTGAGCGCCCTCGTCGGCTGCATCACCGGCGGCGGCAAGGTACTCGCCTGCGGCAACGGCGGCTCGGCCGCCGACGCCCAGCATTTCGCGGCCGAGTTCGTTGGCCGCTTCGAGCGCGAACGGCCGGGTCTGGCGGCGATCGCGCTCACCGTCGACACCTCGATCCTCACCGCCGTCGGCAACGACTACGGCTACGAGGTCATCTTCGCCAAGCAGGTCGAAGCGCTCGGTGCCCCGGGCGACATCCTGCTGGCGATGTCGACGAGCGGCAATTCCCCCAATGTGCTCGCGGCGGTCGCCGCCGCGCGCGCCAAGGACATGACCGTGATCGCCCTGACGGGCAACACCGGCGGCCGGATCCGCGACAAGCTGACCGAGACCGACGTTCACATCTGCGTTCCGCACGAGCGCACGGCCCGGATCCAGGAAGTGCACCTGCTGGTGCTGCACTGCCTGTGCGATGCGGTCGACCTGCAGCTCCTCGGCGAAGAGGAAAACACATGACCCGTTTGCCGAAGCGCCCCGGCGCTTCCTCGTTCGTCGCCGCCGCCATCGCGGCTGCGACGCTTCTCGCCGGCTGTGCGCCGCTCATCGTCGGCGGCGCCGTCGTCGGCGCCATGGTCGCGACCGACCGCCGCACCTCGGGCTCGCAGGTCGACGACGAGGTGATCGAGCTGAAGGCCAAAGGCCGGATGGGCGAGGCCTTCCCCGACGACAACGTCCGCATCAACACGACCAGCTACAACCGCATGGTGCTGCTCACCGGCGAGGTGCCGAGCGAGGCCGACAAGACAACCGCCGAGCAGGTCGTCGCGCGCATCGACAACGTGCTGTCGGTCGTCAACGAGCTGAGCGTCGGGCCGCCCAACACCTTCGGCGAGCGCACCAAGGCGGCGTTCATCACCACCAAGGTCAAGGCCAGCCTGGTCGACGCCAAGGACCTGTTCGCCAACTCGATCAAGGTCGTGACGCACCGCGGCGTCGTCTACCTGATGGGCCGCGTCACCGAGCGCGAGGCGACGCGCGCCGCCGAGATCGCGCGCGGCGTCAGCGGCGTCGCCAAGGTCGTTCGCGTGTTCGAGATCCTGACCGAGTCCGAGCTCGCCAACACGGCGCCGCGCTCGCTCGCCAAGCCCGCCAGCGCGCCGTGATCGGCGGCGTGCCCGGTGCGCGCACGCGGCTGAGGATCAGCGCAGGCGCTTGATCAGGCTCGAGGTGTCGTCGCGGCGGCCGCCGCTCGCCTGAAGGTCGGCGTAGAACTGGTCGACGAGCGCGGTCACCGGCAACCGCGCGCCGTTGCGGCGCGCTTCCTCGAGGGCGATGCCGAGGTCCTTCCTCATCCAGTCGACGGCGAAGCCGAAGTCGAACTTGCCCTGGATCATGGTCGGGCCGCGGTTGTCCATCTGCCAGCTCTGCGCCGCGCCCTTGCCGATCACCTCGAGCACCGCCTTCATGTCGAGGCCCGAGCGCTCGCCGAAGGCGATCGCTTCCGACAAGCCCTGAACCAGCCCCGCGATGGCGATCTGATTGACCATCTTGGCCAGTTGGCCGGCGCCGCTCGGCCCGAGCAGCGTCATCGCCTTGGCGAACGCCATCGCAAGCGGCTTCGCGGCGGCGAACGCCTCGGCATCGCCGCCGCACATCACGGTGAGCGCGCCGTTGATCGCGCCGAGGTTGCCGCCCGAGACCGGTGCGTCGACGAAGGCGAGGCCTTTGGCCGACGCTTCGGCGGCGAGCTCGCGCGAGACCGCCGCCGACGCGGTCGTGTGGTCGACGAAGATCGCGCCGCTCTTCATGCCGGCGAACGCGCCGCTCGCGCCGAGCGTCACCGATCGCAGGTCGTCGTCGTTGCCGACGCAGGCGAAGACGAACTCGGCGCCGCG
>JADGRJ010000085.1 GCA_017881025.1 Rhizobacter sp.
GCGCGCCTACCAGTCGATCTCCGATCGCGGCTATTCGCGCGACGACGTCAACGTCGTCATGTCGGACGAGACGCGCAAGCGCCACTTCGCCGGTAGCGCCGACGGGCGCGAGACCGAGCTCGGCACGAAGGCGGCCGAGGGCGCCGGCATCGGCGGTGCGATCGGCGGCAGCCTCGGCGCGATCGCCGCGGCGATCGCCGCGGTCGGCACGACGATCGCCTTGCCCGGCCTCGGCCTGGTCATCGCCGGCCCGCTCGCGGCGGCGATCGCCGGCGCGGGCGCCGGCGCGGCGACCGGCGGCATCGTCGGCGCGCTGATCGGCTGGGGCATCCCCGAGGAGCGCGTCAAGGAGTACGACGCGGGCATCCGCGACGGCGGCATCCTGATGGCGGTCCGGCCGCGCAACGACGAAGACGCGAGCTATCTCGAGAGCTCGTGGAAGTCGAACCGCGGCGAGCACGTCTACCGGTAGACGTCCCGGTCGCGCTCGGCGATCTTCGCCCGCACGCGCGCCGCGAGCGCGGCGCCGCGCGGCGAGCTCGCCGAAGGACGAACGCGCAAGGCCGGCGGCACCCAGGGGTCGCCGCCTTGCGCCAGCGCGCCGCGGTCGAGCGGCGTCGTTTCCAGCGCGGCCGCAGCGACAGGTCGCCGCGACGCGGCAGTCTGTGTTGCGTTGGCGCCCGGCGTCGCCTGCGTCGCTGAGGCATCGACCCGCACCGGCGCCGACGCATTGCGCGGGAGCGGCACCGATTCATCGACGCGAAGCGCCAGGGGCGTTCCCTGGACGAAGGCCGCGATGTCCGCCTTGAGGCGCGCCCGCGATGCGTCGTCGAGGTACGTCATGTGGCCGCCCGCGTAGACGCGCGTGAGCACGGTCGGCTGGGCGCCGAGTCGCGCCAGGTCGAGCTCGGTCTGGCGGAACGGCGTCGCCACGTCGTGGTAGCCGGCGAGCGAGAGCACGCGCAGCGCCGGCTGGCGTACCAACGCCGCGCCGAGATCGACGATCGTGTCGGGCAAGGGCTGGCCGTCGTGGCCGAAGTCCCAGCTCGAGATCGCGTTCGACAGCGTCGTGTAGCCCGCGCTCGCGACATAGAGCAGCTCCTGGTCGAAGAGCTGTCGTGCAGCGGCTGCGAACGGCGCGGCGATCAGCGCCGCCGAGGGGTCGCCGCTCGCGGCCAGCGCGCTCCCCGCCGGCGCGGCGATGCGCGCGTCGTAGCGGCCGAGCAGCTGCCCCGGCACGAGCACCCGGCGGAAGGTCGACGGATCGAGGTCGAGGTTGGCGTCCCACGCCGGCGCCGGCGCGCCCGTGAGCGCGACCAGCTGGTCGACGAGCCCGGGCGGCGCCGGCTGGCGCGTCGCCGCGAACGCGGCCGCGGCCGGGCCGTAGGGCGAGGTCGCGAACGACCTGAGCACGTCGGCATACGCGTCCGCGTCGGCGCGCGCCGGTTGCACGAGCCCGTGCCAGGCGCCGGTCTCGCCGTAGCTCGGCACGAATCCCTCGCAGCTGAGATCGCCCGGCGCGAAGACGTCGCAGTTGCTGTTGTAGTCGAGCACCGACGACTGCAGGATCACGCCGTCCAGGCGCATTTCGGCGGCGAGCATGAGGTCGGCGAGCACGGCCGAGCGCGTCGTTCCGTACGACTCGCCGAGCACGAAGGTCGGCGACGCCGCGCGCTGGTTGACCGCGACGTAGCGGGCGATGAAGTCGCGCATCAGCGCGGCGTCGCGGTCGACGCCCCAGAAGCTCTGGTTCGTGTACGGCGCGACCGCTTCCGAGTAGCCGGTGCCGACGGCATCGACGAAGACGAGGTCGGCGACGTCGATCAGGCTGTCGGCGTTGTCGACCAGCTGGAACGGTTGCGGCACCGTCGTCGCCGGCGCGTGCGTGACGACGCGCCGCGGCGCGTACGAGCCGAGATGCAGCCAGATCGTCGCTGAGCCCGGACCGCCGTTGTAGAAAAAGACGAGCGGCCGTGACGCCGCCGCGCCGGCGACGGTGTAGGCGACGTAGAACATCGACGCTTGGGTCGCGCCGGTGCGCGGGTCGCGCGCGTCGAGGTGGCCGGCGGTGGCGGTGTAGGCCACCGTCGTCGCGCCGACGGCGAGCGTGTGCGACGTGACCGAAGCGCGTTCGATCGACGTCGCGAGCGACGCGCCGGCGGCGCTCGAGTAGGCCGTGCCGTCGTTCAGCGCGCCCGCGACCGCGGGCAGCGGAACGCTGGCCACAGGCGTTGCGTCGCCGCCGCCCCCGCCGCAAGCCGCCAGCGCGGCGGCGAGCAACGCCGCGATGCCGAGCCGAAGGCCGGTGTGCGGCATGATCGGGGAGCCTCAGCGCGGGTTGATCGCCAGCAGCTCGATCTCGAAGCGCAGCGTCGCGTTCGGCGGGATCAGGCCGCCGGCGCCGCGCGCGCCGTAGGCGAGCTCGGGCGGGCAGACGAGCTCGGCCTTGCCGCCGACCTTCATGCGCTGAACGCCCTGGGTCCAGCAGGGAATGACGCCGCCGAGCGGAAAGGTCGCCGGCTCGTTGCGCTTGTACGAGCTGTCGAACTCGGTGCCGTCGAGCAGCGTGCCGCGGTAGTGGACGCGGACCGCGTCGGCGGCGATCGGGCTCGGGCCGGTGCCGTCTCGGAGCGACTTGTAGACCAGGGCGGGAGCTGCGGCGACTGCGCGAGGCGCCGATGCGGCACCGGTCTGCGCCTGCGCGCCGGAGTGCCACGCCAGCGCGGCGGCGGCCCAAGCCGAGACGGCGAGCGTGGCGGCGCGTTGGAGGGTCGCGTCGGCAGGTGGGCGTCGACCGGTCGGGGAGGGGGAGCGGTGCAGGTTCATGGCGCGGATTCTGGCCCAAGCAAGACGGTGTCGGCTGCAGTAAAAGGTCTGCTTGCATCGGTCAACGGAGGCAGCTCATGAAATTCATTTCGATGGCGGTGCTCGCGCTGTTCAGCGCCGCCGCCTTCGCCCAGCCCGCCCCGACCTCGCGCTTGCGCGGCAGCATCGAGAAGGTCGACGCCACGTCGATCGTCATCAAGGAACGCAACGGCGAGACGATGACGCTCGCCCTCGCCGACAACCTCGCCGTCAACGAAGTGCTGCCGCTCGATCCTGCCGCGATCCAGTCGGGTAAGTTCGTCGGCACGGCGGCGATGCCCGGCGCCGACGGGACGCTCGCCGCGCTCGAAGTCCTGGTCTTCCCGGAGGCGGCGCGCGGCACCGGCGAAGGCCATTCGCCCTGGGACCTGCAGCCGGGCTCGACGATGACCAACGCGACGGTCACCGCCGTCGCGCCCGCTGCCAAGGGCCGGACGATGACGCTGCGCTACAAGGACGGCGAGAAAACGATCTTCGTTCCCGACGGCATTCCCGTGGTCACCCTGCAGCCGGCCGACCGGTCGCTCCTGGTGCCTGGCGCGCGGGTCATCGTTACCGCTCAGAACCGCGATGGCAAGCCGACCGCGGTGCGCATCACCGCCGGCCGCAACGGCTTCGCGCCGCCGATGTGATCGCCGCCGAGGAGGCGAAGGGCGGAGCTCAGAACGTCATCGGCATGCGAACGGTCAAGGTGACGTCCGGCGTGTCGCGGGTCAGGCCGGCGCCGAGCGACACGTTCAGCGTGCGTTTCTCGCCGAGCCGGTACGAATAGCCCAGCAGCAGCGTTCCCAGCTCGATGCGCACGGCGTCGGCGGCCAGTTGCCCCTGGACCTTCGTCTTGCCGACCGAGGCGTGGTCGTAGCCGATGCTGAACGACGACTTCTCGTTCAGGCCGAGGCCCATGCCGAAGTTGAAGCCGAAGATGCCGCCGGGGGCGACCTTGCCGAGAAACTCCGGGCCGGTGTCGGTGTTGCGCGAGACGTTGTTCCTGGCAAACGTGTACAGGTAGCTGACGGTGCCGAAGAAGACCGCCGGATCCGAGGGATAGAGCATCGTCACGGCGGGCTGTAGCCCGTAGAAGCCGGAACCCGTCGGTAGCTCGGTCTGGACGCCGTCGTCGCGGAAGCCGATCACGTTCTTCGAAGTCTGGACCTCGAACGGGTCCTTACCGGTGCGCGACTTGAAGCGCAGGCTGCCGATGTAGTAGGGACGGTCGAGGCCGCCGTCGTTGAATTGATAGCGGCCTGTCAGCTCGACATCGCCGAGTCCGTGACCGGTCGAATCGAAGATCGAATTGTTTGCGGCGCCCTGCAGGAATTCGCGGCCGACGCCGGTGTCGGCGCGGTAGACGTAGGGAACCTTGGCCTCGAGCTCGAAGCGGTTGCTGAGGCCGAAGCGACCCGTCAGGGCGCCGGTCAGCGTCGTGCGCCGCACCTCGCGAATGTCGATCGCGCCGATCAGGATCGCCGGAATGATCGTGTAGCCGACCAGCGAGATCCGGTTGCTGGACGAATACGAATACTGCAGCGAGGGCTCGAGCACGTACTTGTCCTTCGGCGTCAGCACCCCGGGTTGTTCGAAGATCGGCGCGACTTCGGGGCGTCGTGTCGACTCGTCGGGCGCCTGCCCCACGGGCGCGGGCGCCTGAGCCACCTGCGTGGTCCCGCCACCGGTGCCTGCGCCGCCACGCTGCGCCGCCAAGGCTTCCGTGCCGAGGGCGCGTCGCATCTCGTCGATCCGCGCCTCCTGCTCGGCGAGAGCCCGTTTCAGCACATTGAGCTGCCGCGTCTGTTCGTCGATGCGCTGCTTCAGCGTGGTGAGGCGAGCGTCGGGATCATCGGTGGGCGGGTTGCTCTGCGCGCGTGCCGGCGCACTCGCGAAAGCGATGGCGGTGCAACCGATCGTACCGATCGAAAGGAGACGACTTCTCTTGTTCAATTCATCTCTCCAGTGCCATGTTCGGAGTGCGTGAGCCCGTCGAGTTTCAAGCAAGCGAGCCCTCGGCGGAAGGGTGTTTTCAGGGATACCGGAACGTGACTTCCATCACGTTCTGAGAGGGGTCACGCACCCCTTGATTGCGGGGTGACGGATGGCTGTCGGCGGCAACTTCGACTAACGTGTTTTGCACATACATCTAAAAGAGGTCGCTGAGCTCAGGCGACGAGACGGCAGAGGATGGCGGGGATGTCAGGCAACAAGGTTCTATGCATCGGGCGGCCGGGGGTTGCCGATCCGATCTGCGCGCATTTGCGTTCGGCCGGCTGGGAGGTCCATCGGGCAGCGGACTTACGGTGTGCCAAGCGCCTTCTCACCGACAAGCGCTTCACCGTCGGCGTTCTCGCATACGACGGCGTCGACGACACCGTGTGCGCCCAGTTGAACGCCTTTCTCGCGGCGCACGGAAATCTCGAATGGCTCGGCTGTTTCGATGCGCCGTCGCTGACTTGCGCTGCGTGCCGTGACCTGATCCTGGTGCACCTGTTCGACCATCACACGCTGCCGGTCGACCTGGATCGGATGGCCGAGTGCCTGGGTCACGCGCATGGCCGGGCGTCGCTGCGCGAGACGGTCGGGGTCGCGGAGAACACCCGCGGCCACGCGACCATCCTCGGCGAGAGCGTCGCGATCGTCGAGCTGCTGCGGCAGGTCCGCAGAACGGCAAGCGCCGACGCCCCGGTGCTGATCCACGGCGAGAGCGGCAGCGGCAAGGAGCTGGTCGCCGAGGCGATTCATCAGCAATCGCCTCGCGCCAAGGGGCCGTTCGTGCCGATCAACTGCGGCGCGATCCAGGCCGGGCTGATCCAGTCCGAGCTGTTCGGTCATGTCCGGGGTGCGTTCACCGGCGCGATCGACGAAAAGCGCGGCCTGTTCGAAGTCGCCGAAGGGGGCACGGTCTTCCTCGACGAGATCGGCGATCTGCCGCTCGACCTCCAGGTCAATCTGCTGCGCTTCCTGCAGGAAGGGACGATCTGCCGGGTCGGCTCGACCAAGGTGAAGCACCTCGACGTGCGCGTCGTCGCCGCGACCAACGTCGATCTGCAGAAGTCCGTCGCCGAGGGACGGTTCCGCGAGGACCTGTTCTATCGACTCAACGTCCTGCCGCTCCACGTCGTGCCGCTGCGCGAACGGCGCGAAGACATCAGGCTCCTGGCGCATCACTTCTTCCGCAAGTTTTCCGCCGAGAAGAGTGCCAAGCTGAAAGGCTTCAGCCAGCTTGCGCTGATGACGATGGAGGCGCACAACTGGCCGGGCAACGTGCGCGAGCTGATCAACCGCGTTCGCTGCTCGATGATCATGGCCGAAGGCAAGCTGATCATGCCGGCCGATCTCGGCCTCGAGGCGCCCACCAGCCCGGAGCTTCAGAACGTGCTCGACGCGGCGCGTCAGAAGGCCGAACGCGGAGCGATCTATTCGAGCCTCCAGCAAACGGGCCGCAATGTCGCGACGTCTGCTCGCCAGCTCGGCGTTTCGCGCATGACGCTCTACCGTTTGATGGTGAAGCACGGCCTGAACGCGCCGCAGTGATGGCCCCGGTCCCGGGGGCGCTGATCCCGCCCACCGCCAATGCCGTTCTCGAGCGCAAGCTTCGAGGGAAGATGGAAGACAGGCGCGGCGCCAACGTCGCCTTGGGCGAGTTGGCGCCGCTCGCCCTGCGGATCGGCCTGCTCCAGAACTCGGAGACGCCGCGCCTCTCGTCCGCTCAGCTCGTCGTCTTCGCCGCCGATCATGGCCTGGCCGTCGACGACATCGGTGGGCCGAGCTCGCGCTCGACCGTCACCACGGTGCTCAGGCTCATGGACGAGAGCACGCCGCTGGTGGCGATCGCCCGATCCCAGGGAATGGAGCTCACGGTCGTCGACAGCGGCGTCGCCGACACCTTGACGCCGCATCCCCGCCTGTTGCACCGGAAGATCGCGCACGGCACGCGCAACTCGCGGCTGGGCGTGGCGATGACGACCGAGCAGGCGCATGCCGCGATGCGCGCGGGAATGGAAATCGGCCACGCCCTGGGCGGCGATGCCGTCGCTTGCACCGGCGTCGGCAGCGGCTCGGCACAGAGCGCGGCGCTCCTCCTGGCGTGCCTGTCCGGGGCACCGCTCCGCGACTTGATCGACGACGGCCCGACCCCGGTGGAGGCCTTTCGCAATCACCTCCTGCGCGTGCTCGACGACGCGCGCAACCGCCACGGCCACCTGGACGATCCGGTCGAGCTTCTCGCCGCCGTCGGCGGCTTCGAGGTCGCCATGATGGCGGGGCTGATGCTCGCGGGCGCGAGTCGGCGCCGCCTCGTCCTCGCCGACGGCATGGCGGCGTGCGCGGCGTTGCTGGTCGCCAGCGCCATCGCGCCGGCGTTGCCCGAGTATTGCCTTTGCACGCGAAGCAATTCGACCCCCGCGCTGGCGGGCGCGCTGGAGCTCCTCGGCATGAGGCCGGTTTTCGATCTCGGGGTCGATGCCGTCGACGGGACTGGCGCGGCGCTTGCATGGCCGCTTCTTCGCTGCGCCGTGGCGTTGCTCGCACCCGTGGGAGAGCGGGAGGGAAAGCCCGCCGCGGATCGCGAACGGCCCGTCTCCGGCCTGTCGGCGTCACAGAAATGAGACGCGGTTTGTGTGCGAAATCGCACGAACACTCGGGGACGGGGGCTGCGCCGCGCAAGCCTTACCGGCGGGGTGTCACATGGCTGATGCACTTGTCGGACGGAATGCCGTCGAGTGCCGGACTCCTGCTACGCCACGACGATTCGACGCCGGATTTGCAAGCCAAATCAACGACTTGCACGTTGCTTGGCGAGAGGTATCGTTCTTGCGATGTGAGTTGTCGGATCGGCGTCGGATCGCCGTCCTCATCGCAACTCACTTCCAAGGGAATCCTCATGAAGACAACGCTACTTGCGTCGTCCATCGCGCTGGCTCTGGGCGCGTATGGAACGGCGTGGGCCAATCCGACCAATAACGGCACGGAGGGCACCACCTCAGGAACCACCGGAGCTCAAACCGCCACCGCGACCGCGACCCAGAGCGCCGGAGCGAACAGCCCGCAAGCAAACGAGAACTCGAAGGCGGTGCAGATCAACAAGACCGATACCAATAGCTCGGTGCACACCTCCACCAAGACGTCGACGAAGACGTCGACGAAGAACTCCACCGAGACCGATAACAAGGCGTCCGACGCTGCTTCGATCTCCACGGGGGCTGGAACGTCCAATTCCGGGAAGGACTCGTTCAACACGAGCTCCTTCAACACCAGCAAGGCGATCGCAGTGAGCAAGCTGAGTGGCGCGGTCACGAACATCAGGACCTACGGCCTCGGCAACAACGCCTACAACACGGGCGACGCCAACGGCGCTTCCGGCGGCAAGGGCGGAACCGGCACCGGCGGCAACGCGCAGGGTGGCAACACCACGAGCGGCGCCGGCGGCAACGGTACGGGCGGCGCGGGCGGCAACACGGGCGCCGGTGGCAACGGCGGCTCGGGTGGCTCGGCGACCAACGGCAGCGCCACTGCGGGTGCCGCGAGCAACGGCAGCGCCACCAACGGCAGCTCGAGTGCGGGCGACGGTGGCAACGGCACCAACGGGCGCACGTCCGGTGGCGATGGCGGCAATTCGACCGCCCGAGGCGGCAGCGCCGATGGCTCCAGCGGCGATGTCAAGGCGAGCGGCGGCGATTCGAGCAGCAAGGGCGGTGGCGCGATCTCTGCCAACCTGCAGCGGACGGGCAGCGCCTCGAGCGAAACCGACGCCTCGGGTGGCAACGCGAAATCCGCCAACTCGTCCGACGGCGGGAACGGCAAGGCCGGCAATGCATCGCTCGGCGGCCTTTCGGCATCAGACCAGAAGGCGAGCACGATCGCGGTCGGAGCCGGGTTGGCGAAGGGCGGCAGTGGCCTCGCGGGCACCTCAGCTGAAGGCGGCAACAGCCGGGCCGCAGGCGGCGGCGGCGGCGGCAGCGGCAACACCGGCGCCGGCGGCAATGGCGGCAACGGCGGCACTGGCGGCGCAGGCGTGCCGACCGGTGGTGTCGGCGGTGCGGGCGGCACTGGCGGTGGCGGCGGCGGGTCAACCGCCGGCGGCGCTGGCGGCGGCGCGACCAGCACGGCCGGCAGCGGCACCGCTGGTGCAGCGACCGGTTCGGGCGGGGCGGGCACCGGCTCGGGCACGGCGACGGCCGGCGCGGCTTCCAACACCGCGACCAACACCGGTGGCGCAGCCACGGGATCGGCGACCGGCACGGGCGGCGCTGCAACGGGCACGTCCAGCGGCACGGGTGGTGCGGCGACGAGTGGCTCGGCGACTGCCAGCACCGGTAGCAATACCGGTACCGCGACGAGCACGGGCGGAGCTTCGACCAGCAGCGGCGGCGCTGCGACCGGCACGAGCGGCACGGCGACCGCCACGAGTGGCACGACCACGTCGACTGGCGGCAACGCCGGCGCGGTCGCGGCCACGGCCAACGGCGGAGGCGGCGGCGCGTCGACCAACGGCAGTGCGACCAATGGCGGCGCCTCGACACAGGCGTCGAACGGCAGCGCGACGGCCGGCAACGGCGCGGTCGGAGCCACCAGCGGTCCTGGCGGCCAGGGCGCGACGGGCACCGGCGGCACCGGTGGCACCAGCACAGCGGCAGCGACCACCGGAGGCGTCGGCAACGGCGCGGTCGGCGGCGCGGGCGGCGCGGGCGGACAGAACAGCGTCAACGCCGGCAGCTGGGCCATGTCCAACACGATGACGGGAACCGCGCAATCGGCCGCGGGCATCCTGACCATCGCGCAGACGACCGGGGTCGCGAACCTCGTACAGCAGAGCGTCAACGTGCAGGCCAACCTCAACGTCGGTCGGCCGTAACAGGGTGAGGGCGCCGGGGGGGTTCGCGCCCCCCCGGCTCCCCTTGCTCGATGGGATGCGACATGTCACATGCAATTCGGATAGTCATCATCGGTGTCGCGACGCTGGCCGCGCTGTGTTCGAGCCAGAGTGCAGCGGCCGGCGACGAGGGTCCGGCGGTCACGGCAGCGCCGATGGTTGGGGCAGATGGCCCGGCAGTCGTCGTTCCGGCCCGGCCGCTCCTGTTCGGCGTCAAGCCCGTCGACACGAAGGTGCTCGCGCGCAAGCGCGGCGGTGCCGACGTGATCAACGACATGCAGCTGAAGGGAGTCGTCGCCGACAACCGGGCGGTCAACGTCACGACAGGCAACAACTTCATTACCGACGGCGCCTTCGCCAATACCTCGGGCGTGCCGCTGATCGTGCAGAACACGGGCAACAACGTTCTGATCCAGAACGCGACGATCGTCAATGTTCAGGTGAAGTAGGAAGAGACATGAAGAAGACGTGGGCGATGCTCTCGGTCGCTCTTGGCGGCCTCTGCGTGCACAGCGCAGAGGCCGGTTCCGTCGATCTGCCGTTCCAGATCGGCGGTGCCTATTCCGTGCCGACCACCAGCATCAAGGAGGCGCGGTTCAGCGCCATGATTCGCCAGCAGTACGACTTCAGCTGCGGATCGGCGGCGCTGTCGACGCTCCTGACCTATCACTACCGATTCCCTGTCGGCGAACAAACGGTGTTCGAAGAGATGTTCGCTCAGGGCGAGCAGGAAAAGATCAAGAAAGAGGGTTTTTCCTTGCTCGACATGAAGCGCTACCTGGAAGCGCACGGCTACGAGGCCGACGGCTTCGAGGCGCCTCTCGACAAGCTCGCGAGCGCCGGAATCCCGGCGATCGTGCTCATCAACGAGAACGGCTACAACCACTTCGTCGTCATCAAGGGAATGCGCGACCAGCGCGTCCTGATCGGCGATCCCTCGGGCGGAACCCGAGCCCTGGCGCGGAGCGCCTTCGAGGCGCTCTGGGTCAACCAGATCCTCTTCGTGATCAGCAACCGCCAGGATGTCGCCGAGTTCAACAAGGCGTCCGACTGGAGTGTGGCCGTGCAGGCGCCGATCGGCAGCGGCATCAATCGCCAGGGCCTGGGTCAGCTCGTGATTCCAAAGTTCGGCTCCTCCGATTTCTGACGAGCGCGTCGTGCGACCCACCCCTCGAAAGCTCGCTCTGCTGATGTCGGTCGCCGGGCTCGGCCTGTCGCTGGGCCAATTGGCTCAGGCCAAGAGCGACCCCGCGGCAAGGCCAGGCCGAGCGACGCCGTTGGGCCTGGAGGATCTGCAGTCCGAAGGCGACGGTCTCGCTGCGAACGGGGGGCTCGACATTGCGTCGATTCCGGCCGGGCCGCTCGACGTGACGCTCGCTGGGGACGACACCGCCGCGGCGCTTTCCGAGGAAGACCGGGCCGCGGTCGCGCTGGCGATGGTGCTGATGGCCGAGCCGCCGCTCACCGGACCCTCGAGGGCGATGCCGAACGTCGCCGCCTCGGCGCCGCGATGGGAGTTCAGCCCCGAGTTCCTGCGCGATTTCCGGGACGCGCCTTCGCCGGACGAACTCGTTGTCCGCGAGGTGGCCGAGCTAGCGCCAGAACTCGACGGTCGACAGTCGTTCGCCTCGCCGCGCGTGGCCGCCGCGATCGATGTCGGGGCCGATGCGCCGGGCGCATCCGCCGCGCTCGCGGAGCGACGCTTCGCTCCGCCGGCGGCGACCCCCGCGCGCGAGGCAGGACGTCAAGGCCTGGAGGCGCCGTCCACGATCGCCCAAGTCGACCTGGATCTGAGCGTCGGCTCCGGCGCCATCTCCGGCCCTGGCGAGGGTATCGATGTGAATATCGCCCTCTCTTCGGTGCTGGACCTCAACCTGGATCTGGGTCTCGGCCTGGACCTCAACCTCGACCTCGCGCCCGAGGTCGACCTGCGGCTCGACCGCCCGCCGCTCTTCGCCGTGACCAGGCTGAAGCCGCTGGGGAGCACGACTCAGGCTTCGCGCGCTGCTCGCCCTGGCCCGGCCACCAGCAGGGCTTGCACCGCTGACGAGCCGATCGTTGCCATGCAGGCGGCACCGCCCGCCGCGACACCGCCCGTGCAAGCGTCGGCGCTGCAAACGGCAGGGCCAGCGCATTCGGCACCGAGTGCGGAGGCGGCGCCGGCAGCCACGGCGACGTTGGCGGGCGAGGCCGCGCCCAAGGTGGCGCCGACGATCGTCGTCGCGTCGCATGCCAATCGGGTGCTGCGCAGTCTCGAGGTCTTGTTGGCGAACGACGATCCCTCGGTCGAGCGCTTCGGTGCCCGGCCTGAAGAGGTCTTTGTGACCTCGCACGCCGAAAAGGCGCTTCTCATGCTGGCGTCGACCTGCGCCGGTGAGGAGGCGGCTCATCCTGGCGCAGATCCGGCGCCCCGCATCTCGAAGGTCGAGCCGGCCCCAGCGGATGCCTCGTGCAAGCCAACGACAAAGCCGGCGCCGACGGCCCGATCGGCCCGTCGCTCGGCGATCGGCGCCGGCGCCGTCGCGTTGAAAGCCGGCGATCTCGACAAGGTGCGCGGTGGTTTCGAGACGAACACCGGGCTGAAGATCTCGTTCGGGATCGAGCGCGCCGTCTACGTCAATGGCGCCCTGGTCACGACCACGAGCCTGAATGTCTCCGATCTCGGCAAAGTGAGCGGCGGCGCTGGCGCGGTGTCGACGGCGGTCGCCGGCTCGAGCAATCTGACGCTCATCCAGAACGGCCCCGGGAACACCTTCATCAGCGGCCCGGTCTCGGCCGCCACGGTGGGCACGGTGGTGCAGAACACGCTGAACGATCAGAAGATCCAGAGCGTCACCGCCATCAACGCGACGGTGAACAGCCTTCAGCTCGTCAGGGCGCAGAACTTCCAGTCCACGCTGCGCGGCGTTCTCATCGACTCGCTGCGCCGCTGAGCCTCAGCGCGACCAGGTGTCGCGCAGCGTCGCGGTGCGGTTGAAGACCGGCCGTCCGGGGCCGTGGTCGACCGGGTCGGCGACGAAGTAGCCGTGCCGCTCGAACTGGAAGCGATCGCCGGCGCGCGCCGCGCCGAGCGCCGACTCGACGAATCCCGAAACGACCTGCTTGCTCGCCGGATTGAGGCTCGCCTTGAAGTCCTTGCCGCCGGCGTCCGGGTGCGCGTCGACGAAGAGGCGGTCGTAGAGGCGCACCTCGGCGGCGAGCGCGTCGTCGACGGCGAGCCAGGTCAGCGTCCCCTTGACCTTCACCGCGTCGGCGCCGGGCGTGCCGCTCCTGGTGTCGGCGACGATCGTCGCCAGGACCTTGCTGACCTTGCCCTCGCCATCCTTCTCGCATCCCGTGCACTCGACGACGTAGCCGTACTTGAGCCGCACCTTGTTGCCGGGGTAGAGGCGGAAGAACCCTTTCGCCGGCACTTCGGCGAAGTCGTCGCGCTCGATCCAGAGCTCGGGGCCGAGGCGCAGGTCGCGCGCGCCGAGCTCGGGATGCTGCGGATGCACCGGCGCAAGGCACGGCTCGCGATGGGCGGCGTCGCCGAAGCTCTCGGTCCAGTTGGTCAGCTCGAGGCGGACCGGGTCGAGCACCGCCATCGCCCGCGGCGCCTTCGGGTCGAGGTCGTCGCGCAGCGCGATCTCGAGGCTCGCGTAGTCGGTCCAGCCGCCCGCCTTGCTGGTGCCGGCGCGATCGCAGAGGAGGCGGATCGATTCCGGCGTGTAGCCGCGCCGGCGCAGCCCCGCGATCGTCGGCATGCGCGGGTCGTCCCAGCCGTCGACGATCTTCTCGTCGACGAGCTGCTTGAGCTTCCTCTTGCTCGTGACCACGTAGCTGACGTTGAGGCGCGCGAACTCGTACTGGTGCGGGCGCGGCTGCAGGAGCAGGCCGAGCGAGCAGAGCGTGTCGAGCAGCCAGTCGTAGAACGGCCGCTGGTCCTCGAACTCGAGCGTGCAGATCGAGTGCGTGACGTTCTCGAGCGCGTCCTCGATCGGATGCGCGTAGGTGTACATCGGATAGATGCACCACGTGTCGCCCGTGTTGTGATGGGTCGCGCGCTTGATCCGGTAGAGCGCCGGGTCGCGCAGGTTGATGTTCGCGCTCGCCATGTCGATCTTCGCGCGCAGCACCGCGGCGCCGTCGGCGAGCTCGCCGTTCTTCATCTGGCGCAGGCGGGCGAGGTTCTCGGCCGGCGTGCGCGCGCGGTGCGGGCTCTCACGGCCGGCGTTGGCGAAGTCGCCGCGGCTGGCGCGCATCTCGTCGGCGCTCTGCTCGTCGACGTAGGCGTGGCCGGCGCCGACGAGCGCCTCGGCGGCGCGGTACATGAAGTCGAAATAGTCGCTCGCGAAGTAGAGGTGGCTCGCGGCCGCGTCGCCGAGCGCCGGCTCGGGCGCGTGCCAGTCGAAGCCGAGCCAGTGCACGGCGTCGACGATCGCGTCGACGTACTCCTGCTCTTCCTTCTCCGGGTTGGTGTCGTCGAAGCGCAGGTGGCAGATGCCGCCGTAGTCGTTGGCGAGGCCGAAGTTGAGGCAGATGCTCTTGGCGTGGCCGATATGCAGGTACCCGTTCGGCTCGGGCGGAAAGCGGGTGCGGATTCGCGCCGGGTCGGCGGGCGCGCCGGCGTGATGCGCCGCGTCGCCCGGCGTGCCGGCGAAGCGGCGCCCGGCGTACGTACCCTCGGCGAGGTCACGCTCGATGATGTGGCGGAGGAAGTTGCTGCCGGTCGCGGCGGCGTCCTTGGGTTGGCTCATTCGCGTCGACAGGCCGAGAGGCGGCGATTCTAGGGCGCGCCGCATCGAACCGAAGCGCTGACAGCTCGTCACTTATCGCTGCCGACGCGCAGCTATATTGCCCGCATCCGCTCCCCTCGGCGCGGAGGAGAAGCCGATGGCGGGGTTCGATCGATCGCTCGTGCAGGGGCGCATGTCCACGGTGCTGGCCGCCGCGCTCCTGAGCGCCTGCGCTTCGCCGCCGCGTTCGACGCCCGCGCCGGTGATCGTCCTCGCGCCGACGCCGCGCCCAGCAGCGGC
>JADGRJ010000306.1 GCA_017881025.1 Rhizobacter sp.
TGAAGAGCAAGCCTCGCCCAGCCGGCTCGCCGGCCTGCTGCTGACGGTCGGCCTGAGGCGCCTGGCTGCGCAACGCCAGCTTCTGGGCGCTACGACAAAAAGCTGACCAAGCCCACCCCGACCAGCGCCAGGCCCAGCGTCGTGCCATACAAGGCCGACACCAGGCAGGCCCGGAGCAGCCGCGGCCCAAGGCGGCCGCCATACACGCGCTTCATGGCCAAGAGCGTGTAGACCGGCACGGCCAGCAAGGCCAGTGCCGTCAGCGGGCCCCAGTCCGGCAGCGCGAACAGCAAGGCGACGAACCAGAAGGCGTGCACGTGCAACGCGAACACCAGGTGTTCGGTGTAGCGCAAGCGCCGGTTGCGGTAGGCCAGCTTCAGCCAGAGCGCAAAACTCGGCAGCAGCACGAACATGGCGGGGCCCAGATTGCCGAGGAAGCGGTCTTTCAAGGACTCGACCTCGACGAGCATCCTCTTGGGATCGATGTCGATGCGACGCTGGATGCGCTTGCACACCCAGCCGGGCAGGTCTTCGCAAAAGAACACGCCGTCCCGAAGGCCGGCCCGGCCCCCTCCCAGGTCGATCGCGATGTTGCGGTTCTCCTTGGCGATCGTGGCCGGGTCGTCCCCCTTGATCTCCACCGGGCCACTGCCCGCCACGCGCACCACCAGCAAGACCAACAGGCTGATCGTCAAGTACAGCCGCAAGGGCAGGACATAGTGCTTGCGCCGACCCGCCAGGTACTGCACGGTCAGCGCACCGGGCTTCAGAAGGAGCAGCTTCAAGCTGCGCCACAGCGCACCTTCGGCGGCGAAATAGGCGCCGCCGAACTGCTGGGCAAATTCGCCCAGCGTCGGTGCCCGCACCGTGGTTTCCTGCCCGCATTCAGGGCAAAAGCGGCGGCGGCGCTCGCCTCGCTCGCCGAACGATTCGCCGCAATTCGGGCAGGCGGTGGGCGCAGCGGCTTCCATGGACGGGGCGGCCGAGGCAGCGTGAGACATGGCACGGCACGGTAACGCAACGGCGGTCGCGCCGGAGCCTTCCGCATGGGGTTGGCACGCCTATGATGTGCTGAGCAGGACGCGCAGGTCGAGTTGTTCTGCCTGACCGTCGATGTCGTGCAGTACACGCTGCCGACTGAGCCGGAGCGCCTGGGTACCGAGCAGGGGGATCGCGTGACTTCTGCAAGCCACGAGGCGGCGCTTCGCCACGCGCTCACGCGTGCCGAGGCGCGGATGCAGGACTGCCTGGCGCAGCGGCCACCGCCGTTCTTCGTGCAGCGACAGCTGAACTTGAGCGCGGTGGCAACGAGCGACCGCGTGCGTCTGCTTCGCGCGATCTTCCCGACCGTCGACGACCCGGGGTCCATGGAGATGCTCGCGCTGGCGGACGCCGGCGCGTTCACGCAGCGCGACGACGTCGCCTGCCTGAATCGCTTCTTCTACACCGACGTTGGGCAGCTCCTCGATACCTCCGCCGCGGACGCCCGCGAGCTCCTCGACCGCGCCCGCACTGTGGGGGTCGGCGAGCTCGTGTACGCCGCCACCGAGCTCGTCGGCTATCTGCTGGTGGAGAAGTGCTGCTGGCACTTCATCTCGCAACCGCTTGGCGCGATCCGGTTCGACCCGGCCGTCATGTCGGATGCCGCTTCGCTGCTCGCCCCCGCCTTGGAAGAGGCCAAGGGTCGCCGGGACTGGTTGCGCTGGCACCGGATCGCGGCCAATCGTGCGCGCCTCGGCTACTTCGCGCGCGACCAGTCGCCCACGCTGCCGCTCATGTTCGATCAGGCTCTCAGCCTCGGGCAGCTGTGTCTCGATCACGGAATCCCCGTCGATCGCGTCTACCCTGCGCGCCGCGACGAGCTCCTGCACATGGTCGCCACCGTGAAGTTCGTCCAGCGGTCGCCGACGTATCAGAACCTCTCGGCCCACATCAAGTCCCCGGCCCGCATCAAGCCGCCGCCGAGCGAGATGCGGTTGACGATCGAGTCGGGCAAGCTCATCGGCAACATGTCGCTGCCGCTTGCGGTCGGCATGGCAGGCGCCGTCGAGAAGGCCGGCGGGAATGTGGCGTTCGTCGACATGCTGTCCACCGAGGATCGCGTTCAGCTGTGGATCACGCACAACGGCAAGGTCGCCGGCCGCGCGTTGATGTATCGCGATCTTCACAGGCTCGACAACCTGGACCTGATGTTCCGTCCGAGCCTCTTCGAGGTCGTGCTCGAGGACTCGGACAGGCCGTTGGGGCAGGACGATGCCGCCGCGGCACCCGACACCGACAAGATTGCGTACGTCGGCCGCCGCCTGCAGCTGGGAAGCGAGGTCATCGACGGGAAGAGGTGGCTGCTGCGATTCCCGACGCTGGAGCTCGGGCTCGACGCGTCCGGAGCACGGTACCGCCGCGAGACGAACCCGGACCTCGTGGGCGTCCCGTGGGAGAGTGCATTGGGGGCTCTGCTCGAGCACGAGCTGCCAGGCCCCCCTGAGCAGCCGGAGCACCTGGTCATCTCCACCGACGGACCGCTGTCGCTCTTGCCGATCCATCTGGCACGGATGCCGGACGGGCGCTTGCTTTGCGAGCGGTTTCGCGTGAGCTACGCGCCCAGCCTCGCGTACTTCCTGCCGGCCGCGAGCATCGCCAGCGAGCAGCCGCCGAGCGTTGCCGTGCTGCTGAACAGCGGCAACGGTTTGCAAGGACCGGTCTGGGAGTTGGAACGCATGAGGCGCCGCGTCGATGCGACGCGCCTTCTCGAGCTCGACGGTTTCGAAGGGGACGATCGCGCGCTGCAGGATGCGCTCGCGACCCGCGACGTGATACACGTCGCGACCCACGCCGCGATGTTCACCCACACGCCGGAGTTGTCGGGGATCGAGCTGCGCCACGGGCGGATGCTCACGCTCGGCGTGATCGAGCGGTTCACGCTCAAGCCCGGTTGCCTGGTGTTTCTCAACGCTTGTGAATCCAGCCGGGTCGCGATCCGCTCGCGCATCGACTTCTCCAGCATTGCCAACGCTTTCCTGTCGGCGGGCGCGTCGACCGTGATCGCCACGTTCTGGGAAGCTGAAGACACGTCGGCTGCCCTGCTGTCGGATCTCTTCTATCGCGGCCTGCTCGAGCAGCGACGAGGCCGCCTCGAGAGCCTGAACGCCGCTATTCGCGATCTACAGGACATCGACCTGGACTTGCTCTCGGAAGTGGAGCTGGGACCGCTTGCCTTCTCTCTTCCGGCCATGCGCAAGCAGCCGTACCGCAACCCTTCGTACTGGGGCCAGTACGCGTTGTTCGGCCGCTGGTAAGAAATGGATGAACCGGCTAGAGGAGGTTCTTGTCGAAGAAGGCCGTGATTTCGTCGGCGAGCTGCTTCAGGAACGCATCGCGATCGAAACCCGGCGGGTTCGCGGCGACGTCGCCGTCCGCGCTGGGGATGGACATGCTGGGCGTATCCATGAAGGCGAAGTGCCAGGCGTTGGGCACCCGATGCAGGTTCGGCGCGGGCAGGTTGCTGGCGACCCATTCGGCATGAAATCGCGGCACCAGGAAACGATCGAGCTCTGCCTCGTAGATCATGGTCGCCGGCTGAACCGTGGCGAGCGATTCGGCGGTGAGCGGCACACCCGCCGGCGCCATCGCGACGATCGCCCGAACGCGATCGTCCTTGAGCGAGGGCGTGGCCGCTGGCAGCGTCGGCATCGCACCCCCCGAGCGGCCCACGCCGCAGAAGATCGGGTCTTCGGATGCTTCGGCCAGGCAGTGCTGCCTCATGCGGGACAAGTCCGGCCGGGCTCCCGCCAACGCCAGCACCGTGTAGCCGCCGGCCGAGTGTCCAAGCGCACCCACGCGAGGCCCCTGGCTGTCGGTCGCAATCCGATCCTTCCACCCTGGATCGGCCAGGATCGCGTCGATGACCCGAGAAGCTTGCCGCGGCCGCTCGTCGAAATAGCGCTCGGGGCTCTTCTCGATCAGAGACCGATCCTGCCAGTTGTCGCCGGGATGACGGAGTGCCGCGACCAGATAGCCGTCCCGGGCGAGGGCTTGCGCCAGGACGCTGTGCCCGAGCTCGCTGCCGCCGATGCCGTGACTGAGCAGGATCAGGGCCTTGACCTTGTCGACGGGTTTGCCGCCGATGGCGACGTCGAGCGCGAACGGTCCCATGGCGATGGCGCGCGGCGCGGCCATCGTCGGGTAGTACAGGGCGACCGTCGTCGTGGGCGCATCCGGTGTCGTACCAGCCACCTGGATCTGCATCCAGCCGGCCTCGTAGGCGTGCGCGTGCGCTGCGATGAGCAGGGTGGCCAGCGAGGCCAGGATGCGCCGAAGAAGGCAGGTCATGTGGTTTTCCAGATCGTCGTGGTGTTCCATTGTCGGACCCGACTGCGAGGGAACAACATGGCTTGCGACGAAGCGCAGGCTGGGAAGTGCGAATCGACCGCCGGCGGTCGCCGGCAGCGTGCCTATCCGAGGTGCTTGCCGAAGTGGT